>JBJTBP010000036.1:0-58247 GCA_046091385.1 Solirubrobacterales bacterium
CTCTACGCCCGCTCGCTCGAGGAGGCGGGTGAGGTGCTCGAGGAGGCCGCCCGGGGACCGCTGACCATCACCTCGCTGGCCGAGGAGAGCCGGCCGCCGGCGGCGACCGGCGACACCCCGCACTCGATCTCCGGGCGGTCAATCCGGAGTTCGGTTACTTCGGGGTCGCTCCGGGCACCAGCCAGGAATCGAATCCAAACGCGATCCAGACGATCGACGGCAACTCGATCTTCACCAACTGTGCCTTGACCGACGACGGCGACGTCTGGTGGGAGGACATGACCGACAGCCCGCCGGACCACCTGATCGACTGGCACGGCGAGGACTGGACCCCGGACTCAGACGACCCGGCTGCCCACCCGAACGCCCGCTTCACCACCCCGGCGGGTCAGGCTCCGAGCATCGCGCCGGAGTGGGAGGACCCGGAGGGGGTCCCGATCGATGCATTCCTGTTCGGTGGCCGTCGGGCCACCGTGGTCCCGTTGGTCACCGAGGCATTCGACTGGGAGCACGGTGTCTTCCTCGGTGCGACCATGTCCTCCGAGACGACCGCGGCAGCGGCCGGAGCCGTGTGGGAGCTTCGCTTCGATCCGATGGCGATGCTCCCCTGCTGCGGGTCCGACATGGCCGACTACTTCCGTCACTGGCTCTCGATCGGGGGGACGGACGGCGCCAAGCTGCCGAAGATCTTTTACGTCAACTGGTTCCGCCGCGATCCGACCGGGGATTTCCTCTGGCCGGGCTTCGGGGAGAACAGCCGCGTCCTCGAGTGGGTCTTCCGGCGTTGCGACGACCAGGGCGAGACGATCGAGACCGCGATGGGCCTTCTGCCGGCGATCGGCGACCTCGACCTCGACGGCCTGGAGATCTCGGCCGATGCGCTCGACACCCTGCTCACGGTCGATGACGACGCAGTCAGGGCCCAGCTGCCCCAGATCGAGGAGCACCTGGCCAAGTTCGGGGACGAGCTGCCTCCCGAACTCGATGCCCAGCTGGACGCGTTGCGCCAGCGGCTCGGCTGAGCCTCGCTACTTTCCGGATTCCCCCGGCGATCAGCCGGAGAACTCGTACTGCTCGGCCAGCTCCGGGTCTTTCCTGGCCAGCATTTCGGCCAGATCGACCATCACCTTGCACTGCTTCCAGGTCGCGTCGTCCTGCATCTTGCCGTCGATCATGTGGACGCCCTTGCCGTCGGGGATCGCCTCGATCACCTTCTTGGCGAAGATCACTTCGTCGGCCGGTGGTGAGAAGACCTTCTTCGCGATTCCGATCTGGACAGGGTGGAGCGACCACGATCCGACGCAGCCGAGCAGGAAGGCTGAGCGGAACTGTGCCTCGCAGCCTTCTACGTCCTTGATGTCACCGTAGGGGCCGTAGAAGGGAAGGATGTCGTTGGCGGTACAGGCGTCGACCATCCTGGCGATCGAGTAGTGCCAGGGATCCTGCTGAGCGGTGACCCTCGGCGCTTCCTCGTCCTCGGGGTCGGGGTCCTCGATCACTCGATATCCGGGATGGCCGCCGCCTACCCGGGTCGTCTTCATCCGGCGCGAGGCGGCCAGGTCGGCCGGGCCGAAGCTCATGCCCTGCATCCGCGGGCTGGCCGCAGCGATCTCCTCGACGTTGACGACTCCCTGTGCCGTTTCGAGGATCGCGTGGATCAGGATCGGGCGGGTCACTCCGGCCTTTGCCTCCAGCTGGGCGAGCAGCTGGTCCATGTAGTGGATGTCCCATGGACCCTCGACCTTGGGGACCATCAGGACGTCGATCACGTTGCCCGCCTCGGTGACCAGCTCGATCACGTCGTCGAGCACCCAGGGGCTTTCCAGCGAGTTGATCCTCGACCAGAGCTGGGTGTCTCCCAGATCGGCCTCCTTCGCGACCTTGATCAAGCCTTCACGCGCGGCCACCTTGTTGTCGACAGGGACGGCATCCTCGAGGTTCCCGAGCAGGATGTCGGCCTGCTGGGCCATGTCCGGAACCTTGGCCGCCATCTTCTCGTTCGAGGCGTCGAAGAAATGGATCATCCGGGAGGGGCCAAAGGGGATCTCGGTGACCGGATCGGGTGCTCCGATCGCCATCGGCTTGAAGAAATTGCGTGGGTTTCTCACGGTTCTCCTTGGTCTGGTCTGGGATCCGGCCTGAAGCCGACCCGGGAACAGCTGAATCTACCGCCAGGCGCGACAGGGCGGCATCCGGCCGCGAGGGCCCTTCCCGGCCTGACGTGGCCGGGACCGGTATCCTCCGTGAACGGTTTTGAGGCCCCCAGTGGCCATTCTCGCCACTCCGACCGAATAGGAGCGACATGTATCAGTCGACTTACCAGGAGATGACGGAGGACCAGAAGGCGATCACCGAAATGGTCCGCCAGTTCGTGGATGAGCAGATCATCCCGACTGCTGAGGAATACGACCACGAGGACAAGTTCCCGGAGCCGATCGTCGAGCAGATGAAAGAGCTCGGCCTGTTCGGAGTGACTATCCCCGAGCAGTACGGGGGGATGGGCCTCGACCTGACCACCTACACGATGATCGTCGAGGAGCTCTCCCGCGGCTGGATCTCGATTTCCGGTGTGATCAACACCCACTTCATCGGCTCCTACCTGTTGATGAAGTTCGGTACCGAGGAGCAGAAGGAGACCTACCTACCGCGGATGGCGACCGGTGAGGTCAGAGCGGCCTTCTCGCTCTCCGAGCCCGAGATCGGCTCGGACGTGCAGGCGCTGAAGACCTCTGCCAAGAAGGACGCGGACGGCAACTGGGAGATTAACGGCCAGAAGATGTGGGTCACCAATGGCCTCGGCTCGACCCTGGTCTTCCTGCTGGCCAAGAGCGACCCCGACGCCGACCCCCGCTACAAGGGGATGACCTGCTTCATCACCGAGAAGGAGCCGTGGGCGCACGAGAACACCGGCGAGTTCGCCGGCCTGACGGTTCCCCCGACGATCAAGAAGATGGGCTACAAGGGCGTCGAGTCGACCGAGCTGGTCTACGACGGCTACAAGTGCCCGCCGGATCGGATCCTCGGCGGTGAAGAGGAGGGCCTGAACAAGGGCTTTGGCCAGATGATGGACGCGCTCGAAGTCGGACGGGTCAACGTCGCCGCCAGGGGCGTGGGCATAGCCCAGCGGGCCTTCGAGCTGGCGATCAAGTACAGCCAGGAGCGGAAGACCTTCGGCAAGCCGATCGCCCAGCACCAGGCAATCCAGTTCAAGCTGGCCGACATGGCGACCAAGATCGAGGCCGCCAGGCTGGTCACCAGGAAGGCCTGCCAGATGAAGGACGCCGGCATGCGGTCCGACCTCGAGGCCGGGATGGCGAAGTTGATCGCCTCGGAGACCGGCAAGGAGGTCGTCGAGGAATCGTTCCGGATCCACGGTGGCTACGGCTACTCGAAGGAGTACGAGATCGAGCGCCTCTACCGCGATGCTCCGCTGCTGCTGATCGGTGAGGGTACTTCCGAGATCCAGCGAATGGTGATCGGCAAGAAGCTCCTCGAGCGCTACGAGATCTAGGGAACCCCGGTAACGCCAGGATGGCCTCGACCGCGGAGATGATCGTAAGCGCGGTCGATGGGCTGACCGGTGAAGTCCCTGCACTGAAAAAGCTGAAGCTCGTCTTCGGCCTCGACATCCGGGCAAAGGGCGACGTCCAGACCTATCGGGTCGAGCTTCCCGGACCCGAGGTCAGCAAGGGCAGGGGGGAGGACGAACGATGCCGAATCGAGATCGACCGTCCCACCTTCAATGCCCTGGCCGACCCGAAGAGCGGACTATCCGCCTACCGGCGGGCGGTAGAGGACGGCCACGTCCGGTTCGAAGGGGATGCGAACGTCGCCAAGCTGGTCGCAAAGGTCGTCGAGACCCACGAGCAGCGAACCAGCCTGAAGAAAGTCCACTAGTCGGCCGGCCCTGACCTCGCCGCGGGGAGACGCCCGTTTCTCGTAGCCTGCGTGGGGCCGGTCCCACGGAAACGAGAAGGAGCATCCGAGAGCAAGATGAGCGAGACCAACGAGGACTTCACCACCGATCAGGCCGAGCGCGAGAAGTCGGGATCCCACCCTTACGGCCGGTACCTCGAGGAGTTCGAGGTCGGTGCCGTCTACAAGCACATGCCGGCCAAGACGGTGACCGAGGCCGACGACCACCTCTTCTGCCTGCTGACCATGAACCATCATCCGCTCCACATCAACGACGTTCATGCCCAGGCATCGCAGCAGGGCAGGAATGTCGTCGTCGGTCCGCTCGTCTACTCGCTGGCGGTCGGGATGTCGGTTTCGGACTTCTCCGGGAAGGCGATTGCCAACCTGGCGACCGACGAGCTCAGCCACCCCCATCCCGTCTTCCACGGTGACACCCTCTTCTGCGAGTCGGAGGTACTCGAGGTCCGCGAGTCGAAGTCGAAGCCCGACCGGGGCCTGGTCAAGGTCCAGACCCGGGTCTACAACCAGGACGGGGTCCTGGTCGCCGAGTTCAAGCGGACCGCGCTGATCCCGAAGAAGAAACCGGGCGAACCGCTTCCCGAGTAGTCAGCCGATCCGGCTCAGTGGGAGCCGTCAGGGGCGTGGGCCGGGGGTCGCGACTCCTCGGCCAGCGAGGTGATCTCCAGCGTCCCGCGCGCGGCGTCCTCCAGCACGGCAGTCGCCTCCTCGGCCGAACGTGCGTACAGCTCGACCAGCAGGTGGACCACGATCAGGTCTTCCTTGTGCTTATGGAACCGAACGTGGGTGAAGAACTCGCGGGTACCGGCGTCTCCGAATGCACCGAAGGTGAGTGACTCGGTCGCTTCGGGCCCAGAGCAGGCCTCGATCGTCGAGGTTTCGACGGCGACAGTGCAGGAGGCGACCCACGGAGTGCCGGCGACCAGTCGCTCCCAGCGGTCCTCGATCGGGACGACCGACTCGCCGTCGAAGGTCAGATGTGGCTGGTCATGAAGGCAGTCGAGGCACTGGACCACGGACTCCTGGATCTCGTCTACCCCCTCAGTGGGGAAACCGCTCTCGGGATCGACCTTCCTGATCGCGTCGTAGTGGAGCTGAACCTCCAGGTTCCGTGACCAGCAGCGGTAGCAGCGAAGCCAGGCAGAGATCGAGTCGTTCAAGCTACTGGGCCTGCTTGATCGCCTTCTTGAGGTCGTCGAGCGAGCCGCCCTGGATCGGCTCCAGGGAACCGTCGGGGTTCTGGAGGGCAAATGAGGGTGTACCGCTGAACTGGAGCTCGATCGCCTTCTCGTCGTTGGCCAGCAGCTGGTTCTCCCACTTCGGGAGCTTGCGGTCCTCGTTCCACTTGTCGATGTCCTCGACCCCGGCCTGCTCGGCGATATCGGTCAGGAACTCGTCGGTGACGTACCCAGTCCCCTCGACGCCCTGGTTGGCGTAGAAGTACTCGATGAATTCCCAATAGCGACCCTGGAGCGATGCGGCAAGCGCCGCCTTGGCTGCGGTGGTCGAGTCGGGACCGAGGATCGGCCAGTTCCGGAATTCGATCGTTGCCCGCCCGGTCCGGATCTCCTCATCGACCAGGTCGGGCAGATCGTTCTCGGCGAAGGCCTGGCATGCAGGGCACTGGAGGTCGCCGAACTCGACCAGCGATGCCTTTGCATCCGGTTCCCCGAGAACCAAACCGTTCTGGGGGATCCCGGCCAGCGACTTGGTGATCTCCGAATCGGACTTGGTCGCCTGGTCACCACCCCCACCGGAGCTGGCAACGACGATGACCACGACCACGACGACGATCGCCAGGAAGGCGATTGCGGCGACCGCCTTGACCATGTTCTGTTTGCGGTCGTCGCCCTTGGCCTTCTTCTCGGCAGCAAGTCGCTTCTCCTTGAGCTCCTTGCGCTTCTTCTGACTCTCGGTTGCCATCTTCGGGGAAGGGTATCCGACTCGGTCCTGAGCCAGCCTCGCTCGGATCGATCCCGGAACCAGCCCCTACGCGTGCTGGCCGGCCCTGGCCTCCTTCGAGGATCGGGCCACCAGGTCGACGATCTCTCTCATGATCCCGTTGATGTCGAAGTCCTTGGGGGTGTACACGCCCGCCACGCCCTTCTCCTGGAGGAACTCAGCGTCTTCAGGGGGAATGATTCCCCCGGCGACCACGGGGATGTCGATCCCGGCCGCCTCGAGGCGCTCGACGACTTCGGGAACGAGCTCCAGGTGGGAGCCGGAGAGAATCGAGAGTCCGACCACGTCGACGTCTTCCTGGACGGCCGATTCGGCTATCTGCTCGGGTGTGAGCCGGATCCCCTGGTAGACGACCTCCATGCCGACGTCGCGCGCCCTCAGGGCGATCTGCTCGGAGCCATTCGAGTGCCCGTCGAGTCCTGGCTTGCCGACCAGAATCCGGATCCTGTGGCCGATCTGGTCCGAGACCTCGTCGACCCGGCGTCTGACCTCCTCGATGTCTTCGCGATCGGCACTCGGGCCGGCCGCACCGACGCCGGTCGGACCGCGGTAGGCACCGAAAACCTCCCTGAGCGTCTCGGCCCACTCCCCGGTCGTCGCACCGGCCTTTGCTGCCTCGATCGTTGCCGGCATGATGTTTTCTTCCTCGGAGGCAGCCGCACGTGCGACTTCAGCGAGGGCCTGATCGACGGCTGCCTCGTCGCGGTCGGCCTTCCACTGCTCGAGGGCTTCGACACGCTCGCGCTCGACCTCGGGGTCGGGCTTCATGATTCCGCCGTCCGAGCTGGCGGTCAGCGGCGAGTCCTCGGTCTCGGTGTAGGAGTTGAGTCCGACCACTTTCTGGTCTCCGGCTTCGATCCGCGCCACCCGGTCGCGGTGGGATTCGACCAATCGGGCCTTCATGTACGGCACCGCTGCAACGGCCCCGCCCTTTTCCTCGATCACGGCCATCTCGTCCCGGGCTCCCTCGATCAACTCCTCGACCAGACCCTCCATGACGACCGAGCCCTCGAAGATGTCCGGGTATTCGAGGATGTCTGTCTCGAACGCAAGGATCTGCTGGATCCGGAGGCTCCACTGCTGGTCCCAGGGGCGGGGGAGGCCCATCGCCTCATTCCAGGCAGGCAGCTGAAGGGCCCTCGCCCTTGCGTCGCGGGCGAGGATCACGGCCAGGGCCTCGACCACGATCCGCTGGACGTTGTTCTCGGGCTGGGCCTCGGTAAGACCGAGCGAGTTGACCTGGACCCCGTACCGGAACCGGAGCATCTTCGGATCCTCGACGCCGTAGCGGTCCCGGCCGATCTCGGTCCAGAGGCGACCCATCGCCTTGAGCTTCGCCACTTCCTCGACGAACCGGATCCCGGCATTCACGAAGAACGAGATCCGACCGAACACCTTGGGGAAGTCCTCCTCGGCAACCTGTCCGCGCTTCTTGACTTCGTCGAGTACGGCGATCGCGTTGGAGAGCGCGTAGGCGATCTCCTGGACCGGGGTGGCCCCGGCTTCCTGAAGGTGGTAGGAGCAGATGTTGATCGGGTTCCAGGCCGGTACCTCGTTGACCGAGAAGGCGACCATGTCGGCGATCAGGCGCATCGACGGCTCGGGAGGGAAGGCGTAGGTGCCGCGGGAGAGGTACTCCTTGATGATGTCGTTCTGGGTGGTGCCGGTCAGCTCTGCGCGATCGACCCCTGCCTCCTCGGCCGCCGCCACGTAGAGCCCCAGCATCCAGGCGGCGACCGCGTTGATGGTCATCGAGGTATTCATCTCGCCCAGCGGGATCCCCTCCATCAGGGTTTCCATATCGCCGAGGTGGGCGACCGAGACACCGACCTTGCCGACCTCCCCCCGTGAAAGCGGATGGTCGGGGTCGTATCCGGTCTGGGTCGGTAGGTCGAAGGCCACCGAGAGGCCGGTCTGGCCCTTGGCCAGGTTCGACCGGTAGAGCTCGTTCGATCGACGCGCGTCGGAGTGCCCGGCGTAGGTACGCATCACCCAGGGCCGGTCTGGCTGGTCGAGCCTGTGCGTTTCGTCCTCGGCCATGCCGGAAAGATACCCGTAGCCGGCTTTCAGTCGCATCGGCAGATTCCCTTACAGGAAAGGTCCCGACGCACCGTTCGGGCCTTCGCTGTGTTTAGGTAGCCGAGTGACCATGAACGATCCAACGTTCCCCGCTGCTCCAGGCCCCTCCCACGGCCATTCGGCCGGGCGCATCGCGCTAATCGTGGCTCTGCTCGTCGGCATGCTGGCCGCGGTACTCGGGCCCGCCGTGGCCCGGAGCGAGGCCGCTGCCACGCTCTCGATCTACAAGAACGCCCTCGATACCTCGGCAAAGCGGTCCCAGATCTTCCGCTACGGCTCCGAGGGCCAGTGCAAGCGGGGCAAGGCGAGCAAGGCGTTCAGATTCTCCCTCGGCAAGCAGACCCGCGAGTGCTTCTTCCGGCTTCCGGCCGTCGGTCGGTCGGTCGAGGTCTCTGCGGTCGGGGTCCTGTTCGACTCGACCCCGGAAAAGGTGATCGGCCGGACCTACTTGGCGGTTTCGACTCGACAGAGCGGCAACGGTTCCCGGTACCAGCTGGCGGTCTTCCCTTCGCAACGGAAGTGGGAGCTCAGGAAGGTCGAGCCGAACGGTGCGATCGAGTACCTGGCAACCGGCAAGAACCAGAAAGAGATCAAGGGCCCCGGTCAGTCGAACCGGATCCTCCTTCGCTCCTTCAACGGGGTCAAGGGTCAGCCATCGACCACGGCCCGGTTAGTAGCCCGGATCAACGGCAAGAGGGTGGTCGTCTTCAACGATGCCCGTGGCCTCCAGTTGACCGGCCGGATCACCTCTTTCTCGATCGGCTCACCACTCTTTGCCACCGGCGCTGCCGGGAGCTTCCGCGAGGTAGACGCCCGTATCCCGGACCCCTTCTAGGGATCGGGGATCGGCTCAGGCCGAGTCGGCGACCCGCCGGGCGAAACTGCCGGCGACCGGCGTGTTCCAAGACGGCAGGAGCGGCTTGTCGTAGAAGGTGATGATTTCGGTCCGGATCGCGGAGATCTCGTCCGAGAACCAGTAGTCCTGGAAATCCTCTTTCCGCTTCCAGATCGAGACCTGGCGGAACAGGAGGGGATCATCGATCGACCGGTAGATCCACCAGTCGAGCGCTCCGTACTCACCGGCCAGCTCGGCCGCCGGAAACCAGAGGTCGATCCATTCCTGGGCCCGGAACGGGGTCAGGTGCCAGTTGAGCTCGCAGATCTGGTTCATCATGCCGTCCGGTCCCCGCTCAGGCCCCTACCTCGGCCGTGATCGCACCGGGACCGTCCTCCTCCTGGCCCGATGTCTCGTCCTCGGCACCGACCATGATCGCGATCTTCCCGAGGTGGCGGTTCTCGTGGAGCATCTGGTGGGCCTCCGGGACTCCGTCGAAGCCCATCGTCTGCCACAGCACCGGCCGGATCTTGCCCTCGGCCATCAGCTGGTTCGCCTTCATGCATTCGTAGGCATTGGCGAAGTGCGAGCCGATGATCTCCTTCTGCTTCATCCAGAGGTACCGGACGTCGAAGTCGAGCTCGTATCCCGAGGTAGCCCCACAGATGATCACCTTGCCGAACGGTTTCACGGTGAAGACCGAGGTGGGGAAGGTGGCCTTGCCAACGTGCTCGAAGACGATGTCGGGTGGATCGCCGAGGATCTCCTTGACCCGCTTGGCGAATGCCCTGGTCACACCGAAGCGCTCCTTTTCCTCCTCGGGGGTCTCGTCGCCGCGCCTCATCATCCCGGCGTATTCGTTCCGGTCCATGTAGTCGACCGCGCCGAGCTGCTTGACCAGCTCGCCCTTCTCCGAAGAGGAGACGACGCCGACTGCGTTCGCTCCGGCGGCCTTGCAGAGCTGGACGGCGAAGACCCCCAGGCCTCCGGCCGCACCCCAGATCAGCACGTTGTCGCCCGCCTGGATGTTGCCCCTGGTCATCAGCATCCGGTAGGCGGTGAAGTAGGTGAGCCCGTAGGAAGAGGCATCGACCCAGGAAAGGTTCTTCGGCTTCGGCAGGAGCTGCTGGGCCTGGACCTTCGTGAACTGGGCGAAGGAGCCCCAGGTCGTCTCGTAACCCCAGATCCTCTGACTCGGGGCAGCCATCGGGTCGAGCCCATGCACCTCGACATCCTCGTAAGAGGCCTGGTTGCAGTGGATCACGACTTCGTCACCGGGCTTCCACCTGGTGACCCCGTCACCGACCTTCCAGACGATCCCCGATGCATCCGAACCCCCGATGTGGTGGCCGAACTCGGGGTGGTCCCCATAGCCGAAGACCGAAACCGGCTGTCCGAGGGCAGCCCAGACGTTGTTGAAGTTGACCCCGGCGGCCATCACCCGGACGATCACCTCGAAAGCGCCCGGCTCGGGCGTCTCGATTTCCTCGAGCTGGAAGGCCTCGTTAGGCTCACCCTCCGTTTCCGGTCGGATCACCCAGGCCGCCATCTTTTCCGGCAGGTCACCGACTTCGACGTCCATGGTGCTCACTTCCTGAAGGTCAATCGCCACGCCGGTCCTCTCGGTCTTCGATCGATCCGGGCCGCCCGAACCTTACCTGCGAAGGTCGGCGTGAGGAGGCCTGGTCCCGGTCGCCGCTCAGGGCGTGAGGACCGAGGTGCCGGACGAGACCCGACTCGGTCCGACCGTGAGCAGGGCGGACTGCTCGGCTGCCGGAGAGGCGAGGCGGTAGATACCGGTCGGAAGGGCCAGCTGGAAGGAAGTCGTGCCGGTTCCCGGTATCCGGCTCAACTTCTCGACCGGGCCCTCGATCACGAGTGCGACAGGCCGGCCGACCTGGTTGGCAATCCTGAAGTCGACGGTCGCGTCGCGGACCTCCGGGGCCTGGCCGATCTGGGCGTTCTCGTTCTGGTTGAGATTGATCGGTCGCTGTCCGGGGACGCCGATCCGCTCGGGAGTGACCAGTACGGCGCCCTCCGACAGGTAGACGCTCACCGTGGTCGGAACCGGGGGGCGGGGAAGGTTCTCCCGGGTCTCGGCGGCGCAGCCGAGAGAGGTCAGGGCAAGTCCGGCAAGTGCGACGCAGCCCGCCAGGCCCCACCTGCGACCAGGGGCAGGGGATCCCCTCAACCGTCCTTCCAGGCGAATCGACCGGACCACCACCTGGGTGAATCTACCCGACCCCCGACCGGTCAACCGGTCCACACCGAACGTCTTGCACCGACTTCGAGGTCGAGCCGGGCCTGGATCCGGAAACGGACCTCCTCGGCAAGATCCTGTACCGCGGCCGGATCCCCCTCCAGGGCTTCGGGAAAGTCCTCCGGCCGAATCGGCTCCATGAAGCAGATCTTGAACTTGGCCGGCAGGTACATGAGGGCTGCGGCCAGCCCGAAATGGGGAAAGGAAGGGGTCAACGGGAAGTAGATCAGGCCGGTCAGCTTCTCCAGTGCACGGAAGTGGGCGAAGATCGGCATCGACTCCTCGGCACCGATCACCGCGACGGGCACGATCGGAACGCCGGCCCGGGCGGCCGTCTTTACGAAGCCTCCCCTGCCGAACCGACGCAACCGGTACTTCTGCCAGGCGAGCTTCCTGCTCCCCTTCTGTCCTTCGGGGAAGACGATTGCCAGTCGGCCCTCGTCGTGGAGGAGTCTCTGGGCGTTTTCGGGATGGGCCGGGACGAGGCCCATGCGGGCCGCCAGCATCGAGACGCCCGGGTACCCCTTGAACCAGTGCTCGACCAGCATGTAGAGGGCCCTCGGGTTCGGGTGCTCGTTCCGGATCGCCTGCATGACCATCGGGGCGTCCGGAGGGAGCGCGCCAGAATGGTTGGACACCAGCAGGGCACCGCCCGCTGAGGGCACGTTCTCGATGCCTTCGACCTCGACCCTGAACCAATGCCGGTAGTAGAAGTCGAGCAGGGGTTCGACCCGGGACACGAAAGCCTCGGACCGGCCCCAGTCATCGAATTCACGCCCCTCCTCGACCGCGGGAAGGAGGTCCCGGATCGCCTCGATCGCATCCTCGTCCTGGAGCTGCTCCGGTGTGGTCGGATCAGACCCATCGGGACCTGGGAGGGGTCGATCATCGGTAGCGGCAGTCCCGGGGGGACTACCGAACAGCTGGCTCGACTCCCCGAAGGCGCCTCCACCCAGGCCTCGGCTGACTCGACCGCGGGGCTCCTCGCCTGTTCCTTCGTCGTTCAGGGGAGTTCCTCGCCGGCCGCCGGAAAGGGGAGTTCGACCACCTCGGTCCGGACCGGACCCTCGTCGGTGGAGGCTTCGACCAGGTCACCGGGAGATGCCTCCTTGCGGACCACGGCCAGCCCGATCCAGCCCTCGGCCGGCGAGAGGACGACCGTGGTCACCTCCCCGAGCTCCCGCTCGCCGTCGGTCAGCACGGTGCGGGGCTGTACCTGGTCGGTAAACCTGAGGCCCCTGAGGAACCGGTTCGGCTTCCCCTTGTAATGGAGGCGCGCAACCGGTTCCTGGCCGATGTAGCAGCCCTTCTCGAAGGAGACCGCCCGCTCGACGATCCCGGCCTCGGCCGGCATCGTCTGGGTCCCTATCTCCCGCCCGAGCCGCGGCCTGCCAGCCTCGACCCTGAGGATCTCCGCCGCCTCCGGGCTCACCGGCTGGACCCCGAGCTTCTCGAGCTCGCTCTTTACCCCCGCAAGGCCATCCTCCGGAATCACCAGGTCAACCCCCCAGTGGGTGGCCATCGCCAGACATTCGTGGCCTCCCAACTTCATCGTCCCGGTCGCGCCCTCGCCACCCCGCGGGGCGTCCGTCAGGGTCACGGTCGCGGGCCCGAGTAGTGCGATCGCACTCCGCTCGATCGAATCGACCTCTACCTCCCGACCGATCCTGTAGGTGTCGAGGTGCGAGGCCAGCCGATCGGCGGCCGAGGGCTCACAGTCGATCAGGAACCGGTCGGCCTCGACTCGGGTGACCCGCATGTCCGCCTGGATCCGGCCCTTGCGATCGAGCAGGGCGGCATAGATCGAGCGCCCCACCTCCAGTGCCTCGACCTCATTGGTCACCTGGCTCTGGAGGTACTCGGCCGAATCCGGGCCAGACACTTCGATCCAGGAGCGGTCGAGGGCTACCTGTCCGACCTCTTCCCGCACCTGGCGGTACTCGGCATCGATCTCCGGGGCGGCAGACTCCATCGGACACGATTCTACGGTGGGGCCGGGAGCGCTACGCTTCGTTTATGGGGCTTGCCGCGGATTTCAGGGAAATTGTCGAGTCACTGCCGGCCGATTGGACCGACCTCGAGGTCGACTTCCGGCTCGACGACGAGAGCCGGTACATCGACGCCTCGGTCGAGATGACCCTGATCAACGCGAAGCCTTATTCCGAGGCCGATTGGCACTGGCGGGTTGCGGTCGCGAACGGGTTCGGCCACGCGGCCGCGCCCGAGACCGTCCTCGGACTGTTCGAGCGGATGGATGCGGCCGGATACACAGGCCAGCTTCGGCTGGTCGAGGTCCGGGAGGGCCGCGTAGAGGTGGTCCAGATGTGGGGCAGGCCCGAGAGCGTCCGTGAGGAGTTCCGGGTCCGGCGGTCCCAGTAGGGGCGATTTGGCGCGTATCGCCGTCCTCGTACCGGACCTGATGCTCGCCAGCCGGATGGTCGAGCCGCTGCGGGCAGCGGGGCACGAGGTGGTCACCGGATCCCTTCCCGGGGCAGCCGAGGACGCCGACCTACTGGTCTGCGACCTGGATTCGGTCGATCCGGTCGAGGTTGCCTCGGTCGGCCTTCCCTCGATCGGGTTCCACTCGCACCTCGACACGGAAACCGGCGAAAAGGGCCGTTCGGCAGGTCTGGGAATGGTTATCCCGCGTTCGAGGGCGGCCCGGGAGCTGCCCGAGCTCGTCGCCTCCCTCCTGGAGCCCTGATCAGGGGAAGATCCCGCTCTCGAACGGGAGTTGGGCGGGGTTGGCAGGCATCCCGCGTCGTTCACGGCTAGACTTCTGCCGTCCGTCGACCGGCGGGCGGAATCGAACGAGACGGAGGGCTTGGGTTAATGCAGGATCGCGGAATCGCCGCCTACATCGCGGAATTGGTAGGGACTTTCTTCCTGGTGTTCTTCATCACCACGATCGGGGTGCTCTTCATCTCGGTCGGTGAATCGGCCCAGTTCGGCTCCGATTACGCGGTCGTCGGTCTGGTGGTTGCCTTCGTCCTGACTTCTTTGACCATCGGGATCGGGATCGCCTCGGGCGGCCACTTCAACCCGGCGATCACCTTCGGTGCCGCCCTGATGAGGAAGATCGCGCCGATCGATGCCGTGATCTACATCCTCGCCCAGCTTTCAGGGGGTGTCCTTGGAGCGCTTTTGACCAAGGCCCTCCTCGAGGACGAGGGTCGGGCTTCCGACTACGGCGCGGCCACGATCAGCCCGCTGCTCAGCGGGGCGTTCCCCGGGTTCGTGGTCGAGACGCTCGGCGCCTTCCTCCTCGTCCTGGCAGTGCTGGCGGTCGCGCTCGGCAGCAAGGCCAAGAAGGAGTGGGCCCCGTTGGCGATCGGGCTTACGCTCGGCGCCGTGATCATGATCTTCGGTCCGCTGACCGGAGCATCGGTCAACCCGGCCAGGTGGTTCGGGCCGGCGCTGGTATCCGGTGAGTTCTCGGACTCCTGGGTCTACATCCTCGCCCCGCTGGTCGGTGCAGCCCTCGCCTTCGTGATGTACAGGTTCGTCATCGAGAAGAGCGACGCTTCTGCCGAGACGGGCGTGGCGCCCGGCACCCAGGAGTAGGAGGGTGGGGGAATCCGGTTGATCCGGATTCCCTGTCCTTCGACTCCCGCCCCTTCAGGGCCATAGAGCGATGCGCCGGGTCACCTTCTCGCGCAACTACACCGTCTCGCTTTCGCGGTCGTGCCAGTGCTACTGCAAGTACTGCGCCTTCGCGACCCACAGGCCCCATCTCCATCCACCAGATGAGGTGGAGCGGATGCTCGATGATGCAGTCAAGCGCAGGGCGAAGGAACTCCTGGTACTGACCGGAGAGCGACCCGAGGTCAATGCCGAGGTCGCGTCCAGACTCGCTGACTGGGGCCATCCCGACTTCACTTCCTACGTCGCCTGGACCTGCGAGCGGGCGCTCGAGCGGGGGCTCCTGCCGCATACGAACATCGGGGTCATCTCGCCGGAGGACATGGCCCGCCTCCGTGAAGTGACCGCATCACAGGGCCTGATGCTCGAATCCGTCTCCGAGCGGCTGATGGAGACGGTCCACGCTGGCTCGCCGACCAAGCACCCCGAGTTCCGGCTGGCGACGATCGAGGAGGCCGGACGGCAGAAGGTTCCCTTCACTTCGGGAATCCTGGTCGGCATCGGCGAGACGGTCGCGGAGAGGACGGCTTCGCTCGAGGCCCTGGCGAGGCTTCATGAACGCTACGGGCACATCCAGGAAGTGATCATCCAGAACTTCGTGCCCCACCCGGACTACTACGGTCGCGAGCCGGCCGAGATCGCGGCCCGGGAGTCCGACCTCCGCTGGGGAGCCGGAGGAAGCTCAGGTCTTTCCCGACCGGGCGAGGGAGAGTCGGGTGTTGCCCTGCCGGATTGGGCATGTCCGGTCTCGCCCGAGGACCTCATCGCCCTGGTCGCTCAGACAGCCGAGCTGATGCCGGGGGTAGGGATCCAGGTCCCGCCGAACCTCTCGGAGTGGTGGCCCGAGCTGGTCGAGGCCGGGGCGACCGACCTCGGGGGACTCTCCGCAAACGGGGACCACATCTCGCCGGAGCACCCGTTTCCCAGCCCGGTCGAGGCCCGAAAGGAGTTGCGCAAGCGGGACATCGCCCTTTCGGAACGCCTCTGCGTATATCCCGCATACATGAACCGGGAGTGGGTTGACCCTGTCGTTCTCGATGTGATCGAGGAGCGCTACCGGACCTTCGTGCCTCGCTCCGGGCGAGGCCGTCTCGAGAGCGGGCTTACGGACCCGGGTCTCGTCCGCGAGGCCATCTCCAAAGGCAGGGAGGGGGAGGAGCTCGATGAACTGGAGCTGACCGCGCTCTTCTGCGAGACGCGACCCGAACCGGTCGAGGAGATCAGGCTCGCAGCCGACGCCCTCCGCTTCGAACTGGTCGGTGACACCGCGACCTTCGTCGTCAACCGGAACATCAACTTCACCAACATCTGCACGGTCGGCTGTGCCTTTTGTGGCTTCGGCCAGTCGCGTCGCTCACCTTCGGCTTACGAAGTGAGCGAAGAGGACTTCGTCGCCCGGGTCGAGGAGGCGGTGGCCTTCGGCGCGACCGAGATCTGCCTACAGGGCGGGATCCATCCCGACCTGGGGCTCGAGGACTACGGCAAGTGGCTGCGCCTGGCCCGCGACGTCGCCCCGGAAATCCACCTCCACGCCTACTCCCCGATGGAGATCGACCACATCGCCACCACCTCCGGCCTCGCGCTTCCTGAGGTTTTCGATTACCTGATCGGCTGCGGCCTCGGTTCCACGCCGGGAACTGCGGCTGAGGTCCTCGACAACGGCGTTCGTGAACGGATCTCCCCGAACAAGCTGCCCGCCGACCGCTGGGTCGAGGTGATCGAGGCAAGCCATGCAGCCGGCCTTAGGTCGACCTCGACCGTGATGTTCGGCCACATCGAAGAGCCGCACGAGCTCGCCCGGCACATGCGGGTGGTCCGAGCGCTCCAGGAGAGGACGGGCGGGATCACCGAGTTCGTCCCGCTCAGCTTCATCCCGTACGACACCCTGCTGGGGCGGACCCACGGGATCGAGGAGATGCCGATGGCCGACAACCTGAGGCACACCGCGGTCTTCCGGCTGGGGCTCGGGCGGTCGATCACGAACCTCCAGGCGAGCTGGGTGAAGATGGGCCTCGATGGCGCGACCGAGGCGCTCCGATGGGGCGTGAACGATCTCGGCGGAACCCTGATGGAGGAGAACATCTCCCGGATGGCTGGATCGAGGCACGGAACGAGGCTCGACCCGGAAGACCTGGTCGACGCAGCCCACCGGGCCGGGCGTGATGCAGCCCAGCGCGACACCTCCTACGGGATCCTCGGATTCCATCCGCGGCCGGGCGACGTGCCGGCCGACCCAGTGGTCCAGCACCGGGTCGGGGCGCCGGGCTGATGCCCCTGAAGGGCCGCCCTACCTGAACAGGTCGTGGGCCCGGGGTCGAAGCTGACCCGAGCAGCCCGGGCCGTGCTCCGGTCGGACGAAACGACCGACCCCTTCGATCTTGACCACCGGACTTCGACTCGTCTTGTCGCGGGCGAGGTCCGCGGCGGCGGCCAGCTCGTCGGCGATGCCGATCTCGGTGGCGCTCAGTTCGCGACCGCCCAGGTCCTTCCGGCCACGCCAGTCGTCAAGGGGGTCGATTCCGGCACACCCGATCGCCACCTCGACCTGACCGATCCTCCAGGCCCTGCCGAAGCTGTCGGTGATCAGGACGGCCGGTCGGCTGCCGCAGGCCTCCTCGATCGCCTCCCGGATCCCCCTGGCCGAACGATCGGGATCCTCCGGCAGGAGTACGACCGCATCGGGTTTCCCTGCGTTCGAGGAATCGATCCCTGCGTTCGCACAGACGAAGCCGTGGTTGGTCTCGGTGATCAGGATTCCCCGTTCCGGGTCGGTGCGAACGACTTCCCTGCTTTCGACAAGGACGAGCTCGATCAGGCGGGGGTCTTGCCCGAGCTCGGCTGCGAGTAAGTCCGCCTCCTCCCTGGGCGAGATGCCGTCGAGCTCGACCACCCGGCCCTCGGCCTTCGAAACGACTTTCTGGGAGACCACGATCACGTCCTCCCCGGTCGGGGAACCGTTAAGGGCAATCGCCGAGCCGAGGTCGAACCCGGGCTCGACCTCGGGGATCCCGTCCAGGGGAACGATCCGGACCGGTCCGGGATCAGGCATCGAGCACCTTCGCCGTGTTCTTCGCCCCCCGGACGCCCGACTCGAACTTCGTCTGGAGGGCGACGATGTCTGCCGGCGTGTCGAGGTCGAGGGCGAGCGATGGGAGTTCCTCGAGCCCGGCCGGAACGCCTGCCTCACGGGCCAGGGTGAGGTGGCGCTGGGCGCTCCCTTCGCCAAAGGCCGGTTCGATCGCATCGGCCGGGGAGAGCAGGAGTGCGTTGGTCCCGGTCCCATGCCTGTCTGGGACGATCGCTACGAACCTCTCGGGGACCGAGCCGAGCAGCCGGTCCACCTCGCGCGGGCTGAGCAGGGGGCAGTCCCCGGGAACCAACAGCACCCGTTCGGCCCCTTGGTCGCGCGCCGCTGCGATCCCGACCAGGGCCGCTTCGGAGTGGCCCCCGTCATCGGGGTCGTCGACCACCTGGCAGCCGTGAGCCTTCGCGATTCCGGCCGCCACCTCATCCCCGGTCACGACGATCGTCCCGAACAGGAGGCGAGTTCCATCCAATGCCTCGAGGACGTCTTCGAGCATCGCCTCTACCAGTGCGATCCGGCGCTCTTCGTCCATCGCTCCAGCCATCCGGCTCTTGGCGCCCCTTGGTCGCTTGACCGGAAGGACGGCAAATGTGTTGGCCCCAGCCTCGATCACCGCTCGATCAACCCTCTTCCACCGAGCGCCCGACCTCGATCACTGCGCGGGCCAGCGCCTGGCGACGGCGGGCCGAATCCATAAGGGTCGGGGTCGAGAAGCACCGGACCGAGTCAGAGGGAGGATCCGGATCGTCGCGGTCGCAGACGAAGACATCGGGAATCCCCTCGTAGAGCGACCAGACCCCGCGGCTGTCGGGAGAGCGCCCCAGCGCCCTCATCGTGTTGTCGGTCGGCCCCTTGACCACCTTGCCGGCGACGTACGGGCTCACCGCCACCACCGGTGCCGTCGCCTCGACCAGGGCCTCCCTCACCCCGGGAAGGGCGAGGATCGGGCCGATGCTGATCACCGGATTCGACGGGCCGATGACCAGGAGATCCGCCGAGGCGATCGCCTCGAGCACCTCGGGCGTCGGTTTCGCCTCGGCAATTCCCTCGAGCTCGACCGCCTCCACTTCGGGCTGACCACCCTCGATGATCAGGAACTCCTGCAGGTCCTTCCAGCTGCCGGCGGTCCTGACCCTGGTTCGGACGCGGTCATCCGACATCGGAAGCACCCGGGCCTCCGCGCCGACTCCTCGGGCGATCTGCTCCTGGGCATCGGTCTGTCGGCCGCCCGCCGCCATGAATTCCTTCCGGTAGAGGCAGGCCGCGAGGTCTAGGTCGGACAGGGAGAGCCACGAGGGCGCCCCGAAACGGGTCATCCGTTCGAAGACCCGGAACGAGTCATCCTTTATCCCCCAGCCCCTGATCTCGTCGATCTGCCCGGCAAGCCACCAGGTCACGAGGTCCGGATCGGGCGAGACGTGGACTCCGAGGATCTCGATGTCGTCGCCGGTGTTTGCGACTACCGTCAGGTCCGAGCCGACGACCTGCTGGAAGCCCTCCGCCAGCCTGGCACCGCCCGTGCCCCCCGCGAGGAGGACGCACCTCACGAGAAGGGATCGCCCTCAGGCAGCCCGGTGATCCGGATTCCGGAGTGGGCCTTGTAGCGGATGTTGATCGAGATCAGCATCGGGGTCAGCTGCTCGACGAAACGGGATGTCTCGAGGTTTCCGGCGTTTACGGGACGGAGCCCATCGATCCGGGAGATCAGCCCGGCAACGCGGGCCTTGTCGGCCTTCCGGTCGCCACAGATCAGGACGTCCTCGTCGGGTACCCAGTCGGGATCGGCGAGGCCCTGGGCACTGATCGTATGGAGGGCCGAAACGACGGTAACGCCATCGGGGGCCAGTTTCTGGGCCTGCTGGGCGGCCGAGCCCTGCCAGACCCCCACCGTCTGGGTAGGGGGCCCGCCAACCGCCGTCGCCAGGGGCACCGTGCAGTCGACCACGATCTGGCCCGGCTCGAGCGAGTCCCGGATAGCGGCCATCGTTTCCGACTGGCTCGCGAAGGGAACGGTCAGGAAGACGACCTCACCGGCACCTACGGCATCGGCATTCGACATCCCCGAGACCTCACCCTCGGCCCTTCCGGCCAGATCGGCGGCTACGTCGGCAGCCCGCTCGGGACTCCTCGAACCGAGGACGACTTTGGCCCCGCCACCGGCCCACCGGAAGGCGAGCCCCGTACCCAGGGCACCGGTCCCCCCGACGATCGGGATTTTCGGGCTGTCCTCGGCCTCGTTCACGCTCCGCAGTCTAGGGCGGCAGGACGGGTGGGGCTCCAACCCCCTTTTGATGGTCATATCCTTGGTTGGATGAGTGATTTCGCGGAGACGGTCGGCGAGGAGAGGATCCAGCCGTTCACGGTCGAGGGACTACTGACCACCGATGTCGGGGGAACCCTTCCCGTTCCGGTGCTCTCGACCCCCGGAATGATCGGGATGATGGAACACAACGCGACCCAGCTGATCGCGCCGGCCCTGCCGGACGGGGCGGCGACGGTCGGGTTCGAGGTCTCGATCAAGCACGTGGCAGGCGCATTCGAGCGAGCGGAGTGTCAGGCCTGGGCCAGGCTCGACGAGGTGCTCGATGGCCGGAAGTTTCGTTTTTCGGTCGAGGTCCGGGAGGGGGAGAGGGTGATCGGGACCGGGATCCATGAACGCCGGATGATCGAGATCCCGACCGGGGAATGAGCGACGACGCGCTTCCCAGGTCGGTCCTGGTTCGCGAGGTCGGACCGCGTGACGGGTTCCAGAACGAACCCGAAGTGATCCCCACCGCCGAGAAGGTCCGATTGATCGACCTGCTGTCGGCAACCGGTATTCCGCGGATCGAGGTGACCTCGTTCGTCCGGCCCGACGTAATCCCCCAGCTGTCCGACGCCGAAGAGGTCCTGGCTTCGATCGAGCAACGGGACGGGGTCTCCTTCTCGGTCCTCATCCCGAATGGCCGGGGGCTGGAGAGGGCACTCGGACTTCGCGATCGCTTCGACGAGGCCAACTTCTTCCTCTCCGCCTCCGAAACCCACAACCGCGAGAACGTCAACCGGACCATCGAGGAGTCGTTGTCCGAACTGGAAGAGGTCATCCCGGAGGCCCGTTCGGAGGGGTTGAGGTGTGAGGGAGTGATCTCGACTTCGTTCGGCTGCCCCTACGAGGGACGGGTCGACCCGGGGGCAGTGATCGGGATCGCCGAGAGGCTTGCGGCGGCCGGCTGCGAGGAGGTGGGCTTCGGCGACACGACGGGAATGGCAAACCCGACCCAGGTCGCGGCCTTCTTCAGGAAGGCGACCGAGCGCCTTCCCGGAATCGAGCTGACCGCCCACTTCCACAACACACGGGGACAGGGGCTTGCCAACGCCTACGCCTCCCTCTCGGCCGGGGTCACCTCGTTCGAGTCGAGCTTCGGCGAGCTCGGGGGCTGTCCGGTGCCGCCGGGCAGCGTCGGCAACATCGCCACCGAGGATCTCGTCTCGATGTTCTCCGAGATGGGGGTGGAGACCGGGGTCGACCTGGGTCGGCTGGTGGAAGCGTCGGCCGCGGCTCAGGAGGTTCTCGGGCGGACGCTCGGCTCTCACGTGCTGAAGGCCGGGCCGGTACGGTGGGAAGCGTGAGTGATGGGGGAATGAAGAGCGACCGGTTCCGGGCTGCCGCCGAGGCAAAGGACTTCGAGGCTGGGCAGGCCCTCTTCTCCGAGGGGGTCACCTTCAGGAGCCCCTTCGTCCACAGCCCGTATGAGGGGCGGGATGCAGTTCTCTTCCTGCTCGCCAACGTGGCTCAGGTCTTCGAGGACTTCCGGTACGTGGCCCAGGTCGAGACTGGTGACACGGCTGTGCTTATGTTCGAGGCCCGGGTCGGGGACCGTGAACTCCAGGGGGTCGACGTCCTCGTTTTCGGCGAGGGTGACCTGATCGAGGAGATGACCGTGATGGTCAGGCCGATGTCCGGCCTCGAGGCACTCGGTACCGAGATGGGCAGGCGCCTCGAGGCCCAGGGCGTCGAGCCGGCCTGAGCCGTTAGGCTCCCGAACCGGCGGCCTGGTCCGCTCGTCTGACCAAACCGAAGGAAGGAGCGACATGGAGCTCGAGAAGGTTGGTGTTGCCGGATGCGGCCTGATGGGTCACGGAATTGCCCAGGCCTCGGCCGAAGCCGGTTACGAGGTGGTCGTCAGCGAGGTCTCCCAGGAAGCACTCGACAAGGGGATCGGCAAGATCGAGAAACAGCTCGCGAAGGGGGTCGAGAAGGGCAAGATCGACCAGGCCGACGCAGACGCGGTCCTCGGCCGAATCCAGGGGACGCTCGACACCGGCGACTTCGCCGATTGTGACCTGGTGATCGAGGCGGTTACCGAGGATCTGCCGACCAAGGTCGAACTCTGGCAGGAGCTCGACGGGATCGTCAAGGAGGATGCCTGTTTCGCCACCAACACCTCATCCCTTCCGGTAGCCGAGCAGGCTGCGGCGACGGAGAGGCCGGGCCGTTTCCTTGGACTTCACTTCTTCAATCCCGTCCAGCGGATGCCGTTGCTCGAGGTGATCGAGGCAACCGATACTGAGACCGGGACGATGGAGGTCGGAGTCGGATTCGGGGAGAGCCTCGGCAAGACCGTTGTCGAGACCAAGGACAAGCCGGGCTTCATCGTCAACCGGCTCCTGGTTCCCTACCTGCTCGACGGCATCCGCGGGTACGAAGAGGGGATAGGCTCGGTCGAAGAGATCGATGTCGCGATGAAGGCAGGCGCAGGCCATCCGATGGGGCCGCTCACGCTCTGCGACGTGGTCGGTCTGGACACCCTCGCCTCGATCGCCGGAGTGATGTACGAGGCTTTCGGCGAGCCTCGCTTCGAGGCTCCGGCGACACTCCAGAAGCTGGTCGCCGACGGTCACTACGGGGTCAAGTCAGGTCGGGGCTTCTACGACTACTCGGGCGATGCGCCCGTTGCGGTCGACCCGGGCAGCTGACGGTTGGGCAAGCCCGACTTCGAACAGGCGCTGGAAGCCGCCCTCGCGGGTGGGCCGGCCCGTCACCACGAAAAGACTAGATCACAGGGAAAGCTCCCGGTGAGGGAGCGGGTGAAGACCCTGCTCGACCCGGACTCGTTCACCGAGGACGGCCTGCTCGCCCGGTGGGAATCCGAAGGCCTCGGTGCCGACGGGGTGGTCACCGGGATCGGCACGGTCGACGGTCGCCCGGTCGCCCTGATGGCCAACGACCCGACCGTGAAGGCGGGCTCCTGGGGCCCCGGGACGGTCGAGAAGATCCTCCGGATCCAGGAGCGGGCACTGGCGCTCGAGATACCGATGCTCTACCTGGTCGACTCGGCAGGGGCGAGGATCACCGACCAGGTCGAGATGTTCCCGGGTCGCCGCGGGGCCGGCCGGATCTTCTTCAACCAGGTGAGGATGTCCGGAAGGGTGCCCCAGGTCTGTCTGCTCTTCGGACCGAGTGCGGCGGGGGGCGCATACATCCCGGCCTTCTGTGACGTGGTCGTGATGCGGGAAGGAAACGCCTCGATGTACCTGGGTTCTCCCAGGATGGCCGAGATGGTGATCGGCGAACAGGTGACCCTGGAGGAGATGGGAGGAGCCTCGATGCACACGTCGGTCTCGGGCTGCGGCCACTTCCTCGCTCCGAGCGACGAGGCCGCGATCGAGATCGGCCGCCGCTACCTCTCCTACATGCCGATCAGCTGGCGGGACCGGACCCCTGCGGCCGAGCCGGCCGCCCCGTCATCCGATCGCCCGATCGCCGAGATCATTCCCGAAGACGAAAACATGCCATTCGACATGGGCGAGCTGATCGACATTCTGGTGGACGGCGACTCTCTCCTGGAGGTCCAGGCCGACTGGGCAGGTGAGCTGATCACCGCCCTGGCCCGGCTCGATGGCGAGGCGATCGGGATAGTCGCCAGCCAGCCTGCCGAAAAAGGGGGGGTCCTGTTCGTCGACTCCTCCGACAAGGCGGCCCGCTTCATCAGGACCTGCAATGCCTTCAGCATTCCCCTCCTCTTCCTGGCAGACGTGCCCGGTTTCATGATCGGGACGGCGGTCGAAAGGCAGGGCATCATCCGTCACGGGGCCGGGATGATCTCGGCCGTGGCCGAGGCAACCGTCCCGAAGATCTCGGTCGTCGTCAGGAAGGCCTACGGAGCGGGCCTCTACGCGATGGCCGGCCCAGCCTTCGACCCGGACTGCTGTATCGCTCTTCCGAATGCCTCGATCGCGGTAATGGGCCCCCAGGCTGCCGTCAACGCCGTCTTCTACAACCAGATCCAGGAGGTGCCCGAGGGTCCCGAACGGGAGGCGTTCATCGAAGAGAAGCGCGAGGAGTACCGGGAGGGGGTCGACCTGCTGAAGCTGGCCTCCGAGCTGGTCGTCGACTCCGTCGTCGATCCCGATGGGTTGCGTGAGGAGCTGATCCGAAGGTACGGGGTGATCGAGGCCGCCGGAGGACGGGACCGCTACTTCTCCGAGCGCCACAACCCGATCAGCCCGGGTTAGACGGTCGGGGGCTCGTCAACCGGTTCGTCCGGCGAGGTCGGCGAAGAAGTCGAGGCTGGCCGGGTTTGCGAGCGAGTCGGGGCTCGCCGCTTCGGAAGGTGGGGTCCCGGTGAGGATCCGCTTGACCGGCACCTCCAGAACCTTGCCGCTGAGCGTCCTCGGGACTTCTTCGATCGCGACCACCTCATCGGGCACGTGCCGGGGCGAACATCGCTCCCGGATCGCCGACTTCAGGCGCTCCCCAAGTTCGGGAGTGGCGCCATTGTCACCCTCGGGCACCACGAAGAGCATCATCCATCCCTCTGTGCCCTCCTTCGGCAGGTCGACGACCAGCGCGTCGACCACTCCGGGTTGGTCGAGTACCACCCGGTAGATCTCGCTCGTGCCCATCCGGATGCCGCCGCGATTGATCGTCGAATCCGACCGCCCATAGATGATCGCCGTCCCCCTCTCGGTCAGCTCGATCCAGTCCCCGTGACGCCAGATCCCCGGGTAATGGTCGAAGTAGCTCTCCCGCAGGCGAGTTCCGTCCTCGTCCCCCCAGAGGAACAGGGGCATCGACGGCATCGGCTTGGTCAGCACCAGCTCCCCTACCTCCCCGGTTACGGGATTACCCTCCTCGTCCCAGGCTTCGACCGCGGCCCCGAGTGCCCGGCCCTGTAGCTCGCCCCGAAAGACGGGGAGGGTCGGCACCCCGCCGACGAATGCCGTACACAGGTCCGTTCCACCGCTGGTCGAGAACAGCCAGATGTCGTCGCCCAGCTCCCGGTAGATCCAGTCGAAGGCCTCGGGGGAGAGGGGCGAACCGGTCGAGCCGACCGAGCGCAGCCGGTCTAGGTTCCGGCCCTCGGCCGGGTGGACTTCATCCTTCATGCAGGCCGAGATGAAGGCAGCCGAGGTCCCGAAGCAGGTCACCCCGGTTTCGGCTGCCAGATCCCACAAGGCCCCCATGTCCGGGTAACCGGGACTCCCGTCGTAAAGAACGATCCCGGCCCCGGTCAAGAGGCAGGAGACGAGGAAGTTCCACATCATCCAGCCGGTCGTCGTGAACCAGAAGATCCTGTCCTCCGGCCCGGCATCGAGGTGCAGATGCATCTTCTTCAGGTGTTCGAGGAGGATTCCGCCCTGACCCTGGACGATCGCCTTTGGCAGGCCGGTCGTGCCCGACGAATAGAGGACCCAGAGCGGGTGCGAGAAGGGGACTCGCTCGAAGGTGAGGGGACCATCTGGCGGGAGCCCAAGACTTTCCTTCCAGGCAATCGCGTTGCCCGTCTCGGGCAGCTGGCCATTCGAGCCAGGCCCAGGTATGACTACGACCCGCTCGAGGGAGGGCATCGAGGAGGCGACCTCGACCACCTCTTCCCGTCGGTCGAAGTCCCTGCCTCCGTAGCGGTACCCGTCGGCTGCAATAAGCACGACCGGTTCGACCTGGGCGAACCGGTCGCGGACGGCGCCCGTCCCGAACTCGGGCGAGCAGCTCGACCAGATCGCACCGATCGAGGCCGTTGCCAGGAAGGAGACCACCGTCTCGCTCGAGTTGGGCAGGTATGCGACCACCCGGTCTCCCTTCACCACCCCGAGTCGGCGTAGCCCCTCCGCAGCCCCGGCAACCCTCCTTTCGAGCTCGCCCCAGGTGACCTCTTCGATCGGCCGATCCTCGGCCGCGGCATGGATCGCGACCAGCTCGGGATCGCGCGCCCGGAAGACGTGTTCGGCGAAATTCACCTCGGCCCCCTCGAACCATCGGGTGCCCGGCATCGGCGAGCCGAGGGTCACATCACCCACCTCACCGGAATGGGCCACCTCGAAGTAATCCCAGATCGAACGCCAGAAGGCATCGATGTCTTCGACCGACCACCTCCAGAGGGCCTCGTAGTCGGTGAACTCCAGGCCGGTTCGCCCTTCGAGCCAGGAGGTGTAGGCGGTGAGTGAGGAACTCTCGATCGTTTCGGGTGACGGTGACCAGACTGGCTCGGGGGAACCGGTCAAGGCAGGGTCTCCTCAGCGGTCGCCCGGTAGACGATTTCGAGCACGAGGTCGATCGCCTCGTCGCCCGAGCCGACCACGGAGGTCGCGACCAGGCCCCGCCGACGGGCCACCCCCGCTGCGGTGAGTCGCCTGAGGATGGCCCGACCCGGCCCGGTGCCTCCGGGACCTGCCAGCTCGTCATTCATCGGCATGACCGAAAGGTCGCCTTCCCGGGCCGTGACGAGGGGGCCATCGGAACTTGTGCCTGGACCGGGCCCCCCATCGATCAGGGCGATCAGGGCGGGCCTGCCTTCCCTGCTTGCCGAGACCTCACGGAGAAACGCCTCGGCCCCCGCTGCCGAGGCGCTCTCACCTCCGAACAGCGCGATGCCTACGGCCGGCCCGTCTTCCTGTTCGACTGCCAGTTCGTCGAGGGTCTCGATCACACCGAGCGCTGCGGCCGGGCGGGAATCCGGTCCGGAACGGTCGACGACCAGCCTTCGATCGGCCTCGGCGGCGAGCACCCCGAGGAGGACGATCGAGACCAGCAGCTGAACGACCCCGATCGCCGTTCCATCGACCCCGGTCACCCGCAGCATCAGGACGGCAAACAGGGGAATCATCCCGCCCCAGAAGGCAATCCGGTCGATGGTCAGGCGCCCGGACCAGAACCGCTCGAGGTACTTCGCAAACGGGTAGGGCCGGTTTGCGTCGTACCCCGCACAGATGATCACGTCGAGTCCGATCCAGGCCGGACCGGGTTCGGGCGAGAGCACGTTCTGGGTTGCCCTCTTCGGCAGCAGGCGGCCGATCAGGGGGAAGCCGAGCGACCTGCCGGAGAAGAACGAGAAGGCAACCGCAAGGCAGCCCACAGCACCGGCCAGGGGGAGGAAGAGCCCGAGGATCCCCGAGGCGAGGGCAAGGACGACATGGGTCACGGTGTCGAGGCCGGTCTCGACCCGTACCGAGATCGGATCGACCTTGACCTGGTGGCCCCGACGGTCGAGCTCCTCCGCCAGGCGGAGGGCGGCACGTCGTTCCCCTTCGCTCGCCGGAGGACCGGTGAAGGCCTCGTCATCGTGCTTCCCGTCCCGCGGACCATCCTCTACTGCAGTTGTTTCAGCTTCCTCTGACATCACCTTGCTGTGGTTCCTGACTCGTTCGCTCCGCCTTCCGGACCTTTCTATGCGGCGGGTGGGAGTCGAACCCACATGCCCTTTCGGGCAATGGATTTTGAGTCCATCGCGTATACCAATTCCGCCACCGCCGCCAGCCGGATTCGGCCCGGCCCGAGTCTACGGGGCTATCGGAAGCCGGGATGACCGTCGGCGAGGCCTGGTCATTCAGCGGCGAGGGGCTCGCCGGTCGTCCCCGGGCTCCCGCCATTCCCGAGGGGACGTTCCTCCTCGACGTACCAGTCCTGGCGGAACCCGATCGCGGTGGCGATCGTAATCGCGGCCTGGAGTGGGATCAGGATCACGACGATCAGCCCGAGAAGCTCACTGGGCAGGGCCGCCTCGGTGAAGTCGGGCTTGTTTCGGGCGAACCAGGACCCGACCCCGACCGAGAAGAGGACCAGCAGGAGGACCGAGACGGCCGTTCCAAGGGCAAGGGCGCCCCGACTCCACTTCCAGATCAGATAGGCCAGCAGGCAGTAGAGGCCGGCCAGGAGAAGGGAAATCACCCCCCAGGTCGAGCCTCCCTTGAGGATCGACCAGCCACCCAGCGCGACGATCACCATCAGCACCGCGGCCGCGATCAGAAGGATCACGATCAGGAATCTCACCGTGAGGGAGGCTGGCTTCTCCCGGTTCGGGTGCCAGAGTTCGTAGCCGGGCCGGGCTTCCCCTACGGTCATCCCGGCGACCATACAATCACTCGCGGACCTGCGCCGGGGTCGGTCAGACCCGGTCCTGGCGTTTGGCGGCGCCCAGCGGACGTGGCGGAACTGGTAGACGCGCCAGGTTTAGGTCCTGGTACCCGAAAGGGTGTGGAGGTTCGAGTCCTCTCGTCCGCATCGGGCAGTCCATCCGAGAGGGCCCTCGGGTGGTCGAAGGTCAGGGCGTGCTCCGGACCGGACTCCCTGGCCCGATCCGGAGCTATGTCCTGCCGGTACCAGTTAGTCGGTCTTGAATGGACTCAGGAAGAAGTGCTCCATCCCGACCAGCGGGCCGCGAGTCACCATGGCGAGTCCGACCGGCCTGGTAGCCGAGGTGGGTGCGTTCGTGAACATCGTCTCACCGAAGGTAACTGGGCCATTGTTGAGGTTTTCCATCAGCGGTCCGGCGCAGGTCGCCATCGGGTATTCCTTCCCCTGAATGTAGACCGGCTTCGATTCGACGCAGGGGAAGCCCCAGAAGTTGGCCATCCCTTCATTGCCGCTGGTGCCGAGGACCTGCGAGCGAATCGTCCCGGGGGCAATGGTCCAACCGGTCTCGGGGCTGTACTGGGGAAAGCTCACGGGGGTACCGAAGCTCGACCAGATCGTCGAGGGCCCGTCCACGGTTGGCTTCGTGCCCTGGAGCGTTTCGTTGTAGACGGTCCAGCCCTTGAGGATCGGACAGATCCCGGTGCCGACCCGGTACTTCTTCCCGTTGATGATGGTCCTCTTGCTGCTGGGCGTGATGTCGCTAGCCGCGCAGAGGGCGTACCGCCGGAAGGCGAAGCGGATATCGAGGCCCGCCTTGATCTTCTTGGGCATCAGGTCAAGGGCCCTTGTGGTTGCCGACTTGGCCCGGGGAACGGCATCCTCCCCCGGGGAGGCCTGGGCGAGCGGCGCTACGAAAAGGGCCACGAGGCCGAGAACCGCGGCACCTGCGAGACGACTACGGCGACACTTCATTCATCTACTCCTTCAATAGTGGGTCGCCTTACGAGTGGAAAGGCGCGAAAGAAACTCAAAGCAGGCGAGAGGATACATGGCCCTGGTGGAGGCTAGGATCCCCCGATGGCCGAAGCTACCTCCACGGAACCGATCGAGATATTTACCGGACGGTCCTCCTACTCGGGCCTCGAGCTCCTCGAAGCGAAGCCGCTCGGGACCGAACCTTCCGGTCCGCCGATCCTGTTCGTCCACGGTGCCTCCCATGGTGCGTGGTGCTGGCGGGACTGGATGGAGGCCGCAGCCCGCAAGGGTCACCACGCTTTTGCAGTCTCGCTCCGCGGGCACGGTGGCAGCCCCGGATCGCTTCTTTCCGGTCGACTCTCGACCTATGTCGACGACGTGATCCGCACCGCTGCGTCGCTCCCTGGCCCCCCGGTCCTGGTCGGCCACAGTCTTGGTGGCCTGGTCGTCCAGAAGGCGGCCGAGCGCTACCCGGCCGCCGGGCTCGTGCTGGTCGCGACCATCCCGGCACGGCCCGGCGTGGGGACTCTCTACCGGATCGCCACCTCCAACCCCGCGGACTTGGTCAAGATTTCTCTCGGGGGTTCGCTGCCGATGCGGCCCGAGTACCTGTTCCGCGAGCTCTCCACGGACGAAGCCGAGAGCTGGTCGGCGATGTGTGGCAAGGAGTCCCCGGTTGCCCAGATGCAGGTCCTGCTCCACCGGGTTCCCGGTCCGCCCAGGGGCGACCCCCCGGTGCTGGTGCTCGGCGCGCCCGATGATGCCCTTGTCCCTGCCGGCGATGTGAGGGACACGGCCCGTCGACTCTCGGCCGAGCTGATCGAGTTCCCTGGCACGGGTCACGACCTGATGCTCGACGGAAGTCGGGATGAGGTGGCCGATGCGTTGCTCGACTGGATCGAGACGAGGGTCGAATCCGGCGCCCCCGGTGGCGTTCCTGCCTGACCCCACGCTCTAGAATCGCCCTCTCGGGGCAATGGCCAAACTGGATAAGGCACCGGTCTCCAAAACCGGCGATTCTAGGTTCGAGTCCTAGTTGCCCCGCTTCCGTTCGTTGCAACTCCTTGTCCATCGGAATGGAGACGGGATGAGCTTTGATGTCGTGGTGACCGGTGCGGGCCTTGCCGGATTGAGCGCTGCCCGGGACTTGGTGGCCGGTGGGGCTGACGTGGTGGTTCTGGAGGGTCGAGCGAGGGCCGGTGGTCGGGTCGAGCAGACCACGCTGGAGGACGGTCGGCTAGTCCAGCTCGGCGGCGAGGTAGTCGGGGAGTTCCACAGGGCCTATCGCGAACTGGTAGCCGAGTTGGGGCTGACCCTAGTACCGGCATTCCCGGAGATGCCCGGACAGGAGACGACGTTGCTTCACGACGGCCGTCATCTTGCGGACGACTTCGGGTGGCTGGGCGAGAGGGATTCGGAGCTCTATCGGCGGATTGAGGGCGAATTCGCCGCCCTCTCCCGGCAGGTGGATCCCGACGACCCGTGGTCACACCCCGAGGCCACACGACTCGACTCCACCTCGGTCGGCGACTGGCTCCGCGCCGTCGGGGCTACCGAGAACGTGGTTCGCGCTCGGGACCTTGCGATGGCCGCGCTCGGTGCCGAATCGGTAGAGCGCACATCCATGCTCGCGGATCTTCGCAAGGAGGCCTCGGCCGGTTGTCACGGGTTCTACGACTACGACGTGTGGGAGAGCATGCGGGTCAAAGAGGGCTCGGCGACGGTTGCCCTCGCGATGGCTGATGGTCTCGGGCACAGGATCCGGTTCAATACGCTCGTAGAGCGAATCGATGTCTCTGGGGGCAGGTGCGTAGTAACTGCTGCTTCGGGCGAGCTCTTCGAGTCCGAGGCAGTGGTTTGCGCATTCCCGGCAGGTCCCCTTCGGAGAGTGCAGATAACCGGAGTCTCCAGGGATCGGCTCGATTCGCTCCATCGTCAGCGCCACGCGCTTGCCTCGAAGGCCGTCTTTGCCTACCCAGACTCCTTCTGGGAGCGGCAGGGACAGAACGGATCTGCTTACGCGGAGCCAGGTTTCCTCGGTGGAACCTGGGCGCAGCGCGAGGGAATCCTTTCGGCGCTGGTACCGGCGGAGCGCTTGGCCCCGATGCTCGCGACGGCAGCGGCAAGGCTTCAGGAGGAACTGTTGGACGAAGTCGGGATGATGTTCGGCGAACCGGCCCGCAACCCTCGAGCGGTCTTCCTTCGTCACTGGTGCGTCGACCCCCTGACAGAGGGCTACATCACGGCCTGGCGACCGGGTGATGTCATGAGGGTCGGCCCCCTCCATGGCACCCACGATCCGCCTTTCTATATCGCTGGCTCGGATCAATGGGTCGCCGGCTACATGGAGGGTGCGGTTCGCACCGGCCGAGACGCTGCCAGGGCAGCCCTGGGTTCCCACGCGTCACCTGGGTCCTAGCCAGGCTCCAAGTGGTCGGTGGTTTCCTTCCCGCTTCGACTCTTCCTGTACTCCTATAGTTCGTTGCTACGCAGGGCGCGGGTGAGGTGTACTGGTTGCACAGGAGCCTTCCAAGCTCCTAGAGCGGGTTCGATTCCCGTCACCCGCTTCCCGGTGGGCGGGACCTGAAACCTCCCGGTAGAGTCGCAAGCCGCGCGGGGCGTGGCGCAGTCTGGTAGCGCATTCGACTGGGGGTCGAAAGGTCGCTGGTTCAAATCCAGTCGCCCCGATTCCCCCGGCCTGCCGTGGGGGCCGGCCGATCGCCCGACTACGCTCTGAAGGTGGCTCCCAGCAGGGACAATCGCCGGGTCCTCCTGGTCGGAGGTGGCCTCGTCGCACTGGCGACGGTGGTGACCATGGTCGCAGCGCTCTCGGGTGCAGCCCGGGATGAGGGTGCCGAAGCGGGGGAGCGACTCGTGAAGCCCCGCCTCCTCTGGACTTCGCTCGACTGCCCTCCGGGCGCCCCGGCCGTGGAAGCGAGGGTCGTCCCGGGCAAGGCGAGGCGAATCCTGGCCCGGGCATCCCTGGTCAGGGAGGGTCGGAAGATCGCGGGCGGCAGGGTCGGGGCTCGAGCCTCCGGAGGTCGGGTAACGGTTCGCATTCCGTTCTCTCCGGCCTCGGACCTGCTGCTGCCCTACTGCAGGTTGGTCGAGGGCACGTCGCTCACCCTGGCCCTCGAGTCCAGACGGGGCCGGGACCGGAAACGACTCGCCCGGACGATCGAGGGGGATCGGTACCGGGCCGAGCCGTCGCGGCGGATACCGCTCGGTTCGGTGGGCGAACCGGTCAGCGAGGCCTCCGGCCTGGTCGAGAGCCGGAGCAACCCCGGAACCTTCTACACCCACGATGACAGCGGCGGGGAAGCTGCCGTCTACGTACTGGCCGACGACGGGACGGTGGTCGCCACCCAGCCCGTCGCCGGAGTGGTCAATCGTGACTGGGAGGACATCGCCCTCGGCCCGGATCGGGCCGGACGCTCGATCTACATCGGTGAGATCGGCGACAACGGGGGGTCGAGGGCCTCGATCTCGGTCTACCGGATACCGGAGCCCGACCTCGAGGGGCTCGTCCCCGGGGGTTCCCTGCCACCTGTGATCCCGGAGATCGTCGACCTGGTCTACCCCGACGGGGCGAGGGATGCCGAGGCGATGCTGGTCGATCCGTCGAACGGCGACATCTACGTGATCACCAAGAGGGAGGCGCGCTCGAGGGTCTATCGGGCGCCGGCCCCACGCTTCCAGGGAGAGACGGTGACCCTCGAGCGGGTCGGAGACCTGGCGACCGGGGGAGTGGTCGGGGCAGATGTCTGCCCCGATGGCCAGGCCGTCCTGGTCAAGACTTACCCGGAGGTCCTCGCCTACGTCTCCGATTCCGGGGTCGAGGCAGCTCTCACCGGCGAACCGGCCCAGAGGCTCTACGAATCCCAGATCTCCTTCTTCCAGGATGAGACGGTCGCAGCCGACCCCTGGTGCACCGGTTACTCGGTCCTGCCGGAAGGCTCAGGCGCGCCGCTCGCCCGCTACGCCCCCTGAGCCGGTCGCCCTTGCGGCGAACCGATCCAGTCGAGTACGAGGTCGGCGACTTGGTCCGGTCGTTCCAGGTTGAGGAAGTGTCCGACCCCCTCGATTTCCTCGAATCGGCTCCCTTCGGCCATCAGGCCCGCCCCGACACGGGCCAGGTCGATCCGGCCGCATCCGTCGTCACTGCCATGGAGGTAGAGGGTGGGGGCGACCGGCTTCAGCCCGGCCAGGTAGCTGATTCCGTGTCGAAGGTTGTCGCGGTAGTACTCGAGCGACGCCCGGCGCCTCGCCGGGCCATCGAGCGACGAGAGCAGCAACTCGATGTCGGCCGAGCCGTCGTAGCCGGGAGACCAGGCCCGCCAGAGGTGTCGGACGAGCTCCTCGAAACGGTTTTCTGCGATCCCGAACTGGTTGAAGAGGAAGTACCAGCTCAGCCGGAGTTGTCCCAAGCCGGTCGGGATGGTTCCGGGCGAGAGCCAGACCTCGGTGAGCACCTCCGGCGGGGGGACGGCCATCGCGACGATCGAGTCGAAGCGCTCCGGTTGGTGGGTAGCCACGGCCCAGGCGGCGACTGCACCCCAGTCGTGGCCGATCAGGACTGCCCCTCGGCCTGCCACCTGTAGCGAGTCGGCAAGGGCGACGGCGTCTGCCACCTGGTCCGATACGAAGTAGCGGTCGCCGGGAGCCAGGTCGGTCGGCCCGTAACCACGGGTAAAGGGGGCGACCGCGTGCCAGCCGGCCGCGCCGAGCATGGGCCCGACGTGGCGCCAGGTCCAGGCTGTGTCGGGAAACCCATGAACGAGCAGGGCCAGAGGTCCATCCTCCGGTCCCCAGGAGAGCGTGCCGAAACGGAGGCCGTTCGCCTCGGTGGTCGATTCCCTGACGAGCTCCGGGGCGCTCGCCCGGTCAGGCATGTGGGGCGGTCGGCCCGATCAGGTTCGCGGCGCTGGTGAAGTCCCGCTCGACTCGCCTGACCGTGCGGCCGGCGAGGGTTCGCGAGACCAGCGCCGGCGCAGAGCCGAGGATCACCTGCAAGCGGTCGGTCGGCCCCGGCCAGGGAAGGTGGCCGGCCCGGATCGCGCAGCCGCGGTAATGGAGGTCGGTGAACAACAGCATCAGGACGGAGGCGACCCTGACTCGGACGCTTCGGTCGAGCTCCAGACCCTCGAACATTCTCCGGTAGGCAGGTGCCCGGGAGAGGGCGAGCGCGATGTACTGGCCACGAACCTCCCTGACCGTCGGAATCACCTCGGGCTCGTAGCCCGATCGGCCAAGGTACGGGGCGAGCGATGGGTGGTAGGCGATACCCCGATTGAGATCGCTCTCGACGTCCCTCGAGACATTGGCCAGCTGGATCATCTCGCTGACCACGAGTGCGTTCTCGCGGGCATCGGCATCGAGGTCGCGGTCGCCGACCTGCTCGAGCATGAACAGCACCGGATTGCCGATCACGTGCCGGCAGTAGCGGGCCAGCTGCTCCTCGTCCAGCAGCACACCTCCCTGGGCATCGAAAGTGTCCCTCGACCAGACCATGCCTTCGGCCATCGCCCGGACCAGGCCAGCGATCCTCTCCCGGGTTCCGGGATCGAACTCCCGGTAGACCGCATCGATCAGCTCGATCCGATCGACGAGGATCTCGTAGACCCGCTCACGGTCGGTCTTGGCGGCGCCTGGAGGGAGTGGGGGAGGTGCGTCCGGGGGATCCGCCTCGAAGCGGTTCGCGAAGTCGATCAATGCGGCCGCCGATCCCGACGGCTCGGGGATGAGGTCTTCGTAGGTGTCGAGGGCCCTGCAGTAGAGGTAGGCGACGGCGGCGGCCCGGGCGTCGGACTCGGGCAGGACGACGATGCTGGCGGCGAAGCTCCGGGCCGCGTGGGGGAGGATCGCCCAGAGGAAGGCCTCTGGATCGGTCTCAGAGGCAAGCGAACGCAGGTCCGGCCTCGACCGGTCCGCGAGCATTCCGTAGATCAGCCTGATCGGCGTCCGGAGGCGCGGCGGAATACTCCCCGCGCCACTCGTCGGGCTCCTCCTCACCCGGCCAAGGTAGCACCGCGGCGGCGATTCCGGAAATGGCTCTCGAGCAGGGAACCCCTTGGCCCGGGCTACATCCGTCCCGGATGGACTCTGGGCTGGGTCAGGCCGTCGAGGTCTCGCTAGCCCGGCGGGCCAGGTCCACGGTCGCCCCCCGAAGACCATCCAGGGTGCCAACGGGCTCCGAGAACTCGACTCGGACGGCCTCCCGACCGGAGGGGAGCTGGACCGTCAGGTCGAGCCCGTACCGGTCGGCTGCAGCACAGCTAGCGGCTGTTGCGCCGGGCTTGCCCCCGAGGTTCTTTGCCATCTCGAGCAGCGAATCGGCGTGGTCTTCGTTCAGGTGTCGAACGGCGTGGGCTGCACCGGCATGGACCGGATCCGGTTCGGCTGAGGCGAACTCGGCCGCGTGGGCCGTATCCATTCGGCCGTAGCCCCCGACCCAGCGGGCACGATCCACGTCGAGCACCCATAGCGAGAAGTCTTCGAAGTCCACATAGCTTCCGGCCGAGGGAACCGCCTCGAGATGGGCGTCCCCGGCTGCCCCACCGAGCGGGTGATCGTCGGGCCGGACCATCCTCCCGGCCAGCGTTACTCGCCCCCCGGCGAGGACTTCGCCCTCGTGGGTGGGGTCGGCAACCAACAGCGAGGCCTGGCTCCGCTCGAGCAGGTTCCGTCCGTGCTCGGCAAGAGTCGAGAGGCAGAAGACCGGGGAGCCATCGGCCAGCAGTCCGTAGGTGACCAGGGAGGCCCAGGGCGATCCGTCGTCGCTCAGGGTGGCCAGGGTTCCGGAGTTGGTCGAGGCGACGAGGGTCCTGGCCTCTTCGGCGGGGGTACGCCTGCGGCCATTCCGGGCGAGTGGATCTACGTCGGGCACGGCCACCCCGTCGGGGAGACTGTGGGCGCCGACCACCTCGCGGGCCTCGGGTCTGGTTTCCGTCTGGTTGCTCAAGTTCGGCTCTCCGGTCTGGGGCAACGCCCGAAAGGGCGGGAACCCCACGTACTTAGGCTACCCTATTATTTCCCCTCCGATCGGGTCGAAAAGCGGTCTGCCGGGTTACAGGGGAACCCGACCCGAGGTCGGGGCCGAGGCTGTCCAGAGAGATTCACAGAAAGGTGCCGGGGTGGCAAGAGCTGAGACGGATCCAGGGCCCAGGGCCCCACGCCGCTTCCGAGCGGGTGACCGCCGGTTTCGAATGGCGGCGGCGATCTGCGCTCTTTTCCTGGTCCTCGCTGCCGCCGGGGCCGCGAGGGTCCTCGAGCCCTCCGGAGCAAGCGCGGCGCCTTCGAACTCCGGCCCGAAAGTCGTAGCGCTTACCCCCTTTGCCGCCAATTCGATGGCCCTGATGGGTGTCTTTCCCGAGGCGATCGGCCAGACCCTCGGAGGTGACCGCCGTTACGTCTCGGGCCTCCGTACCACCCCGAGGATCCCGATGAGCCACCCGAACGGCCCCAACATGGAACAGCTCCTCACCTACGGACCCAACCTGATCTTCTCCTCCCCCCAGTGGGCTGCCGGTCGAGACGCGATGGAACAGATCGCGGGTCGGGTGGTCAACGCCGACCCCAGTTCGATCGCCGGCTCCTACCGAAAGGTTTCCGAAATCGCCCGCCTGCTGGGTCGGAAGGCCCGCGGTGAGCGCCTGGTCAGCCAGATGAAGAGGTCGGTTCGCCAGAACACGCAAGGGATCTCCAGTCGGCCGCGGGTGATGCTGATCCTCGGCGTTGGCAGGACTCCCTGGGCCTTCCTCGAGGACAGCTGGGGCGGGGAGATCGTCAGGCGCGCCGGCGGTCGACTCCTGACCGGTGGGGCGAGCGGCCGGGGTTTCGCCCGGATCTCGAACGAAGTCGTGATCGCCGAGAACCCGGAGGTGATCATCGCCGTACCGCACGCGAACGCCGACGAGATCACGCCCGAGCTGAAGGCTCAGCTCGCCGAGCAGTGGGCCGGGACCGGCGCCGCCGACAGCGGTCGGATCTACTTCTCCGACGACAACTCCCTCCTCCAGGCGGGGACGGACATCGGGACGACGATCCGGAAGGTGCGCCGCTTCCTCGGGAACGGTTAGCCGGAAGGCAGTTTGACCCTCCGGCGTACCCTCGTCGTCGTGGTGCTCGGGGTCGTGGCGGTTGCCGGGTGCGCCGCATCCCTCGCCTTCGGTGCGGTTTCGATCCCGATCAGTGAGATTCTCAACATCCTCTTCGGCTCGGTCGATTCGGGTCCCGACTACGAGATCATCCAGCGCCTGCGACTGCCGCGGATGGTCGAGGCGCTCCTGGTGGGCGCAGCCCTGGGGGTCGCCGGGGCCTGCCTGCAGGGTGCCCTCTCCAACCCGCTTGCCTCGCCCGACGTGATCGGGGTGACCGGTGGGGCCGGGTTTGGGGCGATGCTGGTCCTCCTTCTCCTTCCGGCCCAGGCCGCCCTCGTCCCACTGAGCGCACTGGCCTTCGGACTCCTGGCAGCTACGTTCGTCTTCCTGATCGGCTTCGTCGGCGAGCGGGGTGGGGGTATCGGCAGGGTGATCCTCGCCGGGATCGCGATCGCCTCACTGTTCGGGGCCGCGACCGCAGCCCTGATGGCCGCCTTCCCGGATCGGGTACCGGCCGGCCTTTTCTTCCTGGTCGGTGGCCTGACCACCACGGGGTGGGACACGATCAGGCAGGTCCTCCCTTACTTCGTGGTCGGCTTCGTGCTTTCGGTCTTCCTCGTCCGCCCACTCGACCGGCTGGCGCTGGGGGACGAGGTGGCCGCATCGCTGGGCTCCCGTCCCCGACGGATCCGCTTCCTTGCTGCCTTCGTGGCGGCACTCCTCGCATCCGCTGCCGCCGCGGTCGCCGGGCTGCTCGCCTTCCTCGGTCTGGTCGTTCCGCACATGGTCCGGCTGGCTGCCGGGACGGCCAGGAACACCTACGTACTGCCGGTCTCCGCCCTGGGTGGCGCGGCGCTCCTCGTCTCGGCCGACACCCTGGCCCGGGTGATCGCCGCCCCGGTCGAGCTGCCGGTCGGGCCACTCCTCGTCCTGCTCGGGGTGCCGGTCTTCCTCTATCTCCTGAGGAAGGCGGTCTGATGCGAACCGGGGCCGAGACGCTCCTCGAGGCGACCGGCGTCGGGGTCGAGATCGGCGGCCGTCCGATCCTCGACGGCGTCGACCTGACCCTGTCCCGGGGAGAGCTGGTCGCGGTCGTCGGACCGAACGGCGCCGGCAAGTCGACCTTCGCCCGGGTGGCCTGTGGTCTCCAGTCGGCAACCTCGGGGAAGGTCGAATGGGGCGGTCGACCGATCGGCGGGATTCGTGGCAGGGAGCTCGCCCGGACCCGGGCCTTCATTCCCCAGCTCCCGCAGGTCCCGGCCGGGGTTACGGTCGAGGACGCAGTATCGATCGGGCGCTCGGCGCACTTCGGACCTTTCAGGGGCTCCTCTGGGACTGACCGTGAGGCGATCGTCGAGGCGCTGGGGAAGGCGAGGGTGGACCGACTAGCCGACCGTCTCCTGACCACCCTCTCGGGCGGTGAGCTCCAGCGGGTCCAGATCGCGGTTGCGTTGGCCCAGGACGCGCCGGCGCTGGTGGCGGACGAGCCGACGGCCCAGCTCGACCTCGGTGCCACCGCCGAGGTCTCCCGCCTGCTGCGAGGGCTGGTCGAGGGCGGGCTCGCGGTCCTCCTGATCGTCCATGATCTCGCCCTCGCGGCCGCGGTGGCGGACCGGGTCGTCGTGATCTCATCCGGTCGCTCGATCGCAACCGGAAGCCCCTTCGAGGTGTTGACACAACAGCTGATCTCCGAGGTCTGGGGTATCGAGGCCGAACTCGTCAGTCGCGACGGTCGCTCGGCCCTCCACGTCGGCTGGTTGGATCGAAGGTCCGGGCTCGGCACCTGATCGGCACCGAACGACTCGATTAAGGCTTCCCTAAGTTGGCTAAGGTATCCCTAACCACCACATCCCAAGGCTCCTTCCGGTCGGGATCCGGGGCGGGCCCAGTGACGAAAGGATTCGAGATATGAGCGGCAGGACTGTTACGAGCGGAAGTGGGCGACCAACGGGAGTGGCCCTTACCGGGTTTCTCGCAGGTGGGGTAGTCCTGGCCGGGATGCTCGGCCTATGTGGGGGCGCTGCTGCCGCCGCGGTCGGGCCTGAGGGATCGGCGACCATGGACCTCGGGTCCGGCAAGGCCGCCAAGGCCCTCACTGATGCCGGAATACGAATTTCGGCGACCGGTGCCGCCATCCCGACGCAGCTCTCGAAGGGGCGGGTGAGGATCGAGGCCCCGGCGAACGACGTCTCGGTGACCGGGGACCGGGGCGTGATCACCCTGGCCGGCTCGCTGGTCTTCTTCCGTGGTTCGGAGAGGCTCGTGATCGGACGGCTCTCGGTCGTCTCGGGCGCCGATGCATCAGCGGTCAAGGGACGCATCGGGAAGAAGACCGTCTCTCTCTTCAAGACGGGTGGACCGGCGGAGTTGGATGACCAGGTTGGGACAGTGGCCCTGACTGGACGGGCGACCGGTCTTACCCCCGCAGCCGCTCGGGAGATCGCTTCGAGGTTTGGCATCGATCGGCTTCCGGCTTCGCGGGTCGGGACTTCCTCGGCGTCCGGCCAGGCAGCCTTCGAAGACCCTTACGGAACCCTCTGCGGACTCCAGGCGACCTCCAAGACCGCTGGAACGTTGCAGGAAGCCGGTTCGCCGCCCGAGTTCGAGGGAGCGACCGCTGCGACCGGACTCGATATCTCCTGGGGTTTTCGCTCCGGTTTCCGTAATTACCTTTTCTACCTCCCAGAGGCCCAGGGCGTGATGCAGGGCTTCGATGGATCCTCGGTCATCCCCAACCCGGTCCCGGGTCTCGCCCCGACCGGATTCAAGTGGCCCTATCTGACCGGCAGGTTCAACCAGGCCAGCACGGGTGTCGCCACCGATCAGGTCGTGCTCGAGGGTTCCGGGACGATCGTCCTCTGTCACAAGGGTCAGTTCAGGGTCAACCTCTCGAAGCCGACGATCGTGATCGACGGCCTGAAGGCCCAGCTGGTCTTCGACGTGGACACCAGCGTCAACGTCAACCCCGCCGAGTCGAAGGTCGACTGGATTCCGAACCAGCGGGTCGTCCTGGCAAACCTCGTCACCTCCGAAGCGACCCGGACCCAGACGGCCAGCTCGATCACCTGGGCCAACGTCCCGGTGATCCTGACCGAGGCGGGTTCCGAGGTGCTTCGGCTGGCCCCGTTCTCGCCGACATTCCGCTACCAGGCCGGCCAGGCCCTCCAGACGATCGGCTTTACGGTGACCTCGGCCCCCCCGGCCTGACCCGATGGATCCCGGCGCGACAAGGCGCCCGGTGTTACTGACCGCGCTGGTCGCGGTGACCGCTCTGCTCGGCCCAGCGACCTCCGGTATGGCCGCTACCCCCGAACCGCTCACCGCCTGCCCGGTCGATCCGGATGGCAACACAAGGATCGGCAATGCCGAGTTGACCACCAAGCGGGCCACCTGGAAGAAGCTGAACCGGGCCGGGCTGACCCAGCGGTACGTCGCCCCCGCGGCCTGGGAGGGAGGCGTCCCCGTGTTCCCGGTCAATTCGAACGACGGAGCGGGGGAAACGGTCTCGGTCGGCCTCTCGGGTGGATTCACCGTCTCCGGGGGGAAGAACCGGAAGGTCAAGGTGGCCCTGACCCGTTTCGTGCGGCGACCGACCGGCAAGGCCTGGATCGAGGGCAGGAGCTCGAGCGGATCCCTGCGGCTCTTCCGTGTGGTCGGCACGACGGTCGCCTGGAAGACGGGTGCCCTTACCGGGGCGACGGTCTCGGGGGGTCGGACCGAGCTGCTTGCCGGATTCGCCCGGGACCTCCGCAAGCGAACCGGACTGGCTACCCGCCAGGGGATGGCGTGGGGCGGCTTCTACCTCGACTGGACCGACCCGGTCGAGCCGGACGTCACACCGCCCCAGGCTCCGCCGGATTTCCCCCGACCCGCCGGGGCAACCGAACTGGTCGGTGGCACGATCACCTGGAACGTCCGTCAGAGCTGGGTCCAGTACGTGGCCAGCGGCGATGCACCCTCGGCCATCGGTGGGGCCGTCCCCGCTCCGGCGGTCACCGTCCCGGGCCAGCCTCCGCTCGTCTACTCCTTCACGTTCCCCTTCGTCTCGGGGTGGGTCGATGGCGGGCCGGGGCCCGGACTATCCGCGTCGACCAAGGGAAGTGGCGGGGTCTACTTCCGCTATTGCGGTAGCCAGAACGTCTACAAGGGGATCAACTTCACGGTGACTGCACCGGAGGTCGAGCTGAACGGGACGAATTCACGACTCGTCTTTACCGTCAAGGGAATCGACGGCACCCCGTTCAGCCCGGGCAGGGCCGTAGTCGTCGACCTCCGTCCCGACTCGGTCACCCCGGTAACCACCGGATCGACCACAACCTGGACCGGGATCCCGGGATCGGTGCCGGCAGGCTCGACCGGTGTGTTCGGTGGCTTCTACGCTCCGGGGGCAGAGTTTGGTTCGGTCGATCTGACGATCCGGAGGGGCCCGTGACCGGGGGCCGCTACCTGCTCTTCCCGCTGGGCTTCCTGGTCGCCCTGGCGATCCTCCCGGCTTCGGCAAGCGCGAAGAATGGGACGGTGACCGTAAGTGCGCCAGGCACCGACCCGAGCCAGGTTACGGTCCGGCTGGCAGCCCTCGGATCACCGGACATCAACAACCAGGCCTATGCACTTTCATCGGGCCGGAAACAGGTCAGCGGCTACTCGATGCGCCGGGTGCTCGAGGAGGCCGAGAAGGAGGCGGGGGGATGGCTCGACCTGGCAACGATCCCCTCGATCGAGGTCGACCTGCCGACGGCAGGGGTGATCAGGCTTTCTCGGGCGGAGGCGCTCGACCGGAACTACTTCACCGATGGGCCGCCGGTCTTCTACGAGAACAACGGGACCACGGTCTTCCTGATGCCGGGATCCCCCGGGCGGGAGTACACATTCAGCTTTGCCCCGGTGGGGATGAAGGTCGGGAGCGGCCTCGATTTCGATGTTCGCATCTCGGCGACGCCGAGCCGACCGAAGCGCGGCCAGTCGGTGGCCTTCACCGCAAAGGTGAAAGGGGCCCCAGACGGAGCAAGCCTCTCCTACCGATGGACGTTCAGTGACGGTACGACCCGGACCACCTCATCCCCGAAGATCGCACATACCTTCGAGGGGACCGGCAGGCGATCGGTGGTCCTCGTCGTCTCGGGTGGTGGCGGGGAGGGACAGGCAGCCCTCTCCCTCGACGTCTCGCCGTCCGGGGGTGGGGATTCCGGTGGCAACGGAGGAGCCCCGTCCGGGGATCCAGCGCCGGTCACTCCGGAGGCCTCGATCTACGGCACCGGGGGAGGGGGCGGCGGCTATGGCTCCAGTAGCTCCACAGGCTCGGGCGGGTCCGGAGCAGGCACCCCAGTCGCTCCCGCCGGGCAGGCACTTCCCGAACAAACGAAGCGGTCCCGGAAGGCTGGCCAGTCACCCGATGGACTGAAGGAGGTATCCGGCCTACTGATTGATCCGTCGGCGAGCGCGGCCCAGAGTGCCGTGCCCGAGGCAGCACCCAAGGACTCCGGTGCCGGGGGACCCGCGGTGCTGGGACTCTCGGGCGAAGCGGCGACCCTTTTCGGTGTGGGACTGCTGATCGCCCTGGGTGGACTGATCGAGGCCCGGATCCTGGTCAGACGACCGTAGGTCGGGGCGTCAGCCCCGCTCGACCCTGGAGCCTCCGGTGATCCCCTCGGTGCCATCCGGGAACTTGACCCAGGCCTTGTTGGTTCCGTCGTAGTCAGGTGCCCAGAGGATGAGGGTGGCCGGCCCCGCATCGGCTACCTCGCAGGACTCCTCGCCCTCAGGGTCAACTCCCCTCCACACCCGGACGAACGGGTTCGCCTCGAGTTCGTCACCGATCGTCGTCGGTCCGGCATGGCCCGGATGGACACGGGTTTCCGCGTCGAGCTCCATCAGTACATCCATCACCGAAGATCTCATCTCGTCGAAGCCCGACTGACCCGGAAGCATCGTCCCCCCGACCGTGCCTGCGAAGAGGACATCACCGGAGAAGAGGTCGGTTCCGTCGATTAGGAAGGCGAGGTGCACGTCGCTGTGCCCCGGGGTGTGCAGGGCCTGGACATCGAAACCGTCGAGCTCGACCGTGTCGCCGCCTTCGATCGGGGTCACTTCGAAGTCGAGCATCGGTGCGGCCTGGGGGTGGGCCAGGACGGTCAGGCCGCGTTCGGCGGCCAGCGCACCGGCATCGAGCACGTGGTCCCAATGTTCATGGGTGAGGAGGAGGTAGGAGACCTCGATCCCCTCTGCATCGGCCCTTTCGAGAAGTTCCCCCGTCCGACCGTTGGCATCGATCAGGATGCCCTTGCCCCGTTCCCGGTCGATTACCAGGTAGGAGTTGGTCAGCCACTCGGGCTGTTCGTCACGGATGACCTCCATCCCGCGGCAGTCAATCAGGACCGGGTCCCCTGCGCTCGCCCGACGCTACTTGATGAACAGCATCTCCGAGTACTTGGGCAGTGGCCAGAGGTCGTCGCTGACGATCCGCTCGAGCCGGTCGGCGACCTCGCGGACGTCATGCATCTTCGCCAGCTGCTCGTCCCGGGCATAGACCGCGAGGTCGAGGCCCTCGGCGTCGATCCCGTCGGGGTACATGTTGACCCCCTCGAGGGCGATCGTCTTCTCGACCAGCTGGTCGAACAGTGCTCGCGCCTCCTTCTCGAGCTGGTCAGCGTCTGCCTCATCGAGCATCGCAAGGTGCCGTAGCACGGCGGGGATGATCTGAGTCCTGGCGATGTCCGCGGCCGTCTCGGCCTCGATATTCGCCTCCATCGCGTACTGCTCGACCCAGACCTCGAAACGGGCCTCGAGCTCCCTCCGGTCGAGCACCTCGTACTTGCCGAAGGTCTCGATCGTCTGTTCGCTGACTACCTCCGGCAGGGCATCGGGAGTCGAGCGCAGGTTCTTCAGCCCTCGCGCCGCGGCCTCCTCCTGCCACTCGTCGGAGTAGCCGTCCCCGTCGAAGCAGATCTGGCGGTTCTCCCTGTAGGACTCGCCGACCACGCTCTCGATCGCGGCGACCAGGTCGTCGGTCCCGATCGCCTCGACCCTGTCGGCGAGGTCGTCGATCGCCTCGGCGACGATCGTGTTCAGCACGGTGTTGGTGAAGGCGAGCGACATGCTCGACCCCAACGCCCGGAACTCGAACTTGTTGCCGGTGAATGCGAACGGGGAGGTCCGGTTGCGGTCGCCTCCGTGGAGCGGCAGGTCAGGCAGTACCTCGGCTCCCAGGTCGAGCAGTTCGCCCGGGGTCTCCCGCTCGCCCTCGCCCGCGGCGATCGCGTCGAACAGCTTCTCGAGCTCGGCGCCCAGGAAGATCGAGATGATCGCCGGCGGTGCCTCGTTTGCCCCGAGCCGGTGGTCCTGTCCGATGTTCGCCACCGTGGCGCGGAGCAGGCCCTGGTGGCGATTCACTGCCTGGATCACCGCGGCACAGAAGAAGAGGAAGCTCAGGTTCTGGGCGGGGGTGTCACCGGGGTCGAGCAGGTTCTTGCCGGTATCGGTGCCCATCGACCAGTTGTTGTGCTTGCCGGAACCGTTTACCCCGGCGAAGGGCTTCTCGTGGAGCAGGCAGACCAGTCCGTACCGTCGGGCGACGTTCTGGAGCACCTGCATTAGCAGCTGCTGGTGGTCCGAGCCGACGTTCGAGTTCTCGAACATCGGGGCGATCTCGTACTGGGCGGGGGCGACCTCGTTGTGTCGGGTCTTGATCGGGATGCCCAGTCGGGCCATCTCGTCCTCGGCCTCCATCATGAAAGCCAGTACCCGCTCCGGGATCGCCCCGAAGTAGTGGTCGTCGAGCTCGTGGCCCTTGGCCGGCTTGGTGCCGAAGAGCGTCCGGCCGGTGAGGATCAGGTCCGGACGATCGAAGTAGTACTGCTCGTCGATCAGGAAGTACTCCTGCTCGGGACCGACCGTGGTCACGACGCGCTCGGTCTCGGCATCACCGAGTACCCGGAGGGCCCTGACCGCCGAGCGCGAGAGCGCATCCATCGAGCGCAGCAGGGGGATCTTCGCGTCGAGCGCCTCACCGGTCCAGGAGGCGAAAGCGGTCGGGATGCAGAGGAGCTTCCCGTTCGGGTTGTCGAGCAGGAAGGCCGGGCTGGTCGGATCCCAGGCGGTGTAGCCGCGGGCTTCGAAGGTCGCCCTGATCCCACCGGTCGGGAAGGAGGAGGCATCCGGCTCCCCCTGGATCAGCTCGCTCCCGGAGAAGGCCGCGATCGCGTGCCCCTCGGACGTCGGGGTGAAGAACGAGTCGTGCTTCTCGGCAGTCGACCCGGTCAGGGGCTGGAAGACGTGGGTGAAGTGGGTAGCCCCGTTCTCGAGCGCCCAGTCCTTCATCGCCTCGGCGACTGCGTCGGCAAGTTCGACGTCGAGTGCTGCCCCCTTCTCCAGCGTCGCGACCAGACGGTCGAAGACGTCTGCCGGTAGCCGTTCCCGCTGGGCCGCGAGCGAGAAGACGTCGCTGCCGAAGACGATGTTCTCCTCCCGAGTCAGGTCGACCGGTATGACCGGAGCGCCATTCGGGTTCCACTGGGCGGCAGTGACGTTCTGCTGACGGGTCCGGGTCATCTCTAAGGCACCTCCGGGGCGGATTGGGATTACTTCCGGCTGACCGCTCCTGCCCGGGAGCAAGGAACGGTTCAGAGAGTAAAGCGCGGATGCCGATTCGGCGCTTGTCCGGCAGGCTAACTTTTCCCCAGGGGCTATCTACATCGGGACAGGTAGCGAGTGGCCACTTGGGGAGCCAAATGTTTACGTTCACTCACAAACGCCCTACGGTTCGCTAAGGTCTTCCCAGGTGCCCGATCCCCTCGACACTTTCCGCCGGGTCATCCCCCGGTCCACGACTAGGCTTGCCACCATCGCCTTCGGAGCGCTCCTGGCCGGCTCGGTTGCCCTTGCGGCCCAGGGGGGTAGTCCCGCAGAGCAGGCGGTTGCGGCGGAGAGGCCCGGTGGGCTGGGCGTCACCGGTGATCCCCAGGTAGACGACGCGGTCTGTCTGACCAGGTGCGTCGATGCACGCAAGGCGACCCCGGGCTCCAAGGTCAGGGTAGTCGGGAATTACCTCGAATCGGTCAGCCGGGTCGTCTTCGCAGGAGCCAGCGGACCGATCCCGGCCGGCTATGCGAAGCGGGGTTACGGGGCGGTCACGGCGACCGTTCCCAAGGGCGCGGTCAGTGGCCGGGTTTCGGTGGTTGCCGCAGACGGGACCCGCTCCAACCGGACCCCTCGCGAGCTCGAGGTTCTCCCGCCGAACCTGATCCCCGAGGAGGTCTTCCCAGTCCAGGGGCGGGTCGACTTCGGTAGTGGCGCTGCCCGTTTCGGGGCACCGCGAGGCGGTTACAGGCACCAGGGCCAGGACGTAATGGCTGCCTGTGGGACCCGCCTGGTCGCAATCCGGCGGTCGAAGGTCCTCTACAACACCTACCACTCGGCAGCCGGCTGGTACGTCGTCCTGAAGAACTTCGGTACCGATTCGAGCTTCGCCTACATGCACCTGATCGAGCGCTCGCCCGTAAGGGTCGGTTCGACGGTCGGTGCCGGGCAGCTGATTGGGCGGGTTGGACAGACTGGACGGGCCTACGGCTGCCACCTCCACTTCGAGTTCTGGCTCGGTCCGTGGCAGACGGGGGGGCGACCGATCGACCCGCTCCCGTACCTCCGCTCGCTCCTGCGCAAGTAGCCCCTCGGCCGGTCGATCGGCCGTCCCCCAGGTCCCAGTTCGGGAGCCCGTTGGGGCCCCGGGGAGGCCTTGTCGCAGGGGGTGCCTCAGGTAGCATGAATCGGGAGGAAGGAGGCTCCTCCGGTGGGGAGAAACACCGGATAGCGAAGGTTGACCCCAGCCAGTCCAGCAGAGTCCGGCGGAGCAACGGTCCGAAGCCGGAGTTCCACCTTGCTCAGGTTTTCGATCCTGGGCGTTTTCGTATGCGCGGTCGTTCTGCTGGCCGTTCTTATATTCAGCGGTAGCTCCGGTTACCGGTACAAGCTTCACTTCGAGAACGTAAGCCTGATCGTCCCGGGCAACCTGATCATGGTCGGGGGGCACCCGGTCGGGTCGGTAACCGACATCGGCCTGACCGAGGACAGCATGGCCGAGATGGAGGTCGAGCTCGACGAGCCGCTCCACGAGGGGAGTTCCTTCATCGTCCGCAAGCGCTCCCTTTCGAGCGTCCACAACCACTACCTCTCGCTGATGCCCGGAGCCGACAACGCTCCGGAGATTCCGGAGGGCACCGTCCTCGGTGAGGAGAACACGACTTCGGCGGTCGAGATCGACCAGTTCTTCGACATCTTCGATCGCCGGACCCGGGACGGACTCTCGGGCGTCTTCCGGGGAATCGCCCAGATCTACGCCGGGGATGCGGCCGAGGGCGCAAACCAGACCTTCAAGTACTCCGGCGCATCGTTCAGCAGCACCCAGAGGCTGATGGCCGAGCTCTCCGACCAGGACTCGAAGCTCGACGTCTTCGTCAGGAACGTCGGGGGGCTGATGACGACCCTGGCAAGCGTCGCCCCGGAGATCACCGATCTGGTCGGCAACGCAGACATCGCCCTGAACGCAATCGGCCGCCAGAACGAGTCCCTCTCGCTGGCCCTTCAGGAGCTCCCGCCGACCCTGAGGCAGGGCAGCACGACCCTGGTCAACCTCCGTCAGTCGCTCGACGACATCGAGCCCCTGTTCAAGGCGAACGCCCGGGCGGCCGATGCCGGTCTCGCCGGATTCCTCAAGAACCAGCTCCGCCCCGTCTTGAACCGGGCCCGCCCGGTCTTCTCCAACCTGGCCACCGCAGCTGGGCGCAGCGGGAAGAACAACGACACCTCCGACCTGCTCAGCTCGTTGATCCCGCTGCAGAGCAGGGCAGGGCCGGGGGTCGACGCGGCGATCGGTGCGCTCGATGCCTCCCAGGAAGAGGTCGCGGCAACCCGGGCCTGGTCCCCCGACATCTATGCCGCCCTGGCGAAGCTCGGAGCGGCAACTGCCAACTACGACGTCCACGGCCACTACACCCGGGTCAGGCCGACCGCAACTGGGCTGTACCAGCTGAACGGCACGACGATCGAACCAGCGTCGACGGCGATCTACGGTGGTCTCGACTTCATCAGTGGAATCCAGCGTTGCCCAGGCGGCTCGACCCAGCCGATAGCGGGATCGAACCCCTTCCTCGATGACGGCAACCTGGTCGGCAAGTGCAACCCCACGCAGGTGCCATGAGAAGGCTGCTCGTAATTTCCGGGATCATCCTCGCCGCCGTCCTGGCCCTCCTGGTGATCCGCAACCTCTCGGGCGACTCGAATCCCTACCTGGTCCGGGCGGTGTTCGACAACGGTGCCTTCGTGGTGCCGGACGTCGACGTCCGGGTCGCAGGGGCGAACGTCGGCTCGGTCGATTCGATCGACGTTTCGATGCCCGACGAGGTCGTAACCGATGATCCCGAGGATCCGACCAGTCCGGGCAAGGCGATCGTCGTCATGAAGATCAACGATCCGGACTTCCAGGACTTCCGCGACGACGCCTCCTGCATCATCCGCCCGCAGTCGCTGATCGGCGAGAAGTTCATCGACTGCCAGGTGACCGAGCCGAGACCGCCGGGTACCGAGCCCCCGGCCGCCCTCGCGGTCATTCCCGACGGGCAGCCGGGCGCGGGGCAGAGATTGCTCCCGCTCGAGAACAACGGCCGCTCGGTCGACCAGGACCTGATCAACAACATCTACCGGCTGCCCTACCAGCAGCGTTTCAGGATCATCCTCAACGAACTCGGCGTCGGACTCGCGACCAGGGGTCCCGAGCTTCGGGAGACGATCACCCGGGCCAACCCGACTTTGCTCGAGGTGAACAAGGTCCTCGCGATCCTCGCCTCGCAGAATCGCCGTCTGGCCGAGCTTGCGAGGAACGGCGACAACAACCTGACCCGCCTGGCAGCCCGGAGGAGGCAGGTGGTCGGTTTCTTCAAGTCGGCCGGTTACACGGCCGGTGCTACCGCCGAGCGGAGTGACGACATGAGGGAGAACCTGAGGCTCTTGCCGCAGACGCTGCGCGAGCTGCGGGCGACCTTCGCAGCGCTCGAGACGTTCACCGGGGAGGCGAGGCCCGTGTTCGCTGCGCTGAGGCCGAGCGCCAAAGACATCTCCCAGGTGACTGAGCAACTCGCCCCGTTCGCCAGGGCGAGCAACGTCTCCCTGACCAGCCTGGCCAGGGCAACCCGGACTGCCCTGCCGGACCTGCAGGCCTCGATCCCGATCGTCGAGCTGCTCGGGGATCAGGCCCGGGCCGCCAAGGAGCCGAGCACCAGCTTGGACTTCTTCCTCAAGAGCACCCGCGAAGCGAATGGCTTCAAGAACCTGATGCGTTTCTTCTACAACACGGGCAGTGCGCTCTCCGGCTACGACCAGTTCGGTCATTACCAGCGGACCAACGTCCTGGTCACCGGTTGTTCCGAGTACAAGATCGTCAAGTTCAGTGACTGCCCGGCACAGTGGGAGAACACTGCGGACTCCCTGTCGGCGACTGCCCGCGAGGTCCTGCCCGACCTCGGGACCGGCGGGATCTCGCCTGAGGGCCTGGAGGACGGGGATCCGGTTCCCACCGATCCGAGCGACGAACTGATTCCTGACGATCCCGTCGACCCTGTGGAACCCGTGGTGCCCGAGGAGCCCGTCGTACCTGATCCGGCTGCGCCAGATGCCATCGACGACGGCGGAGCGACTCCCTCCGTCGATGGAACGGCCACCCCTGGCGATGCGAGGAACCCGGGGGAGTCCGTCCGTGAAGGTCGCGCCAGGGACCCGAGACAGATGACCCGAATGGCAATTCTGGAGTACCTGCTAGGACGATGAGCCAGCCGGGGAAGACAGGGATTTCGGCGAGCCCGCTCCTGGTGGGGGCGGTGACGACCCTGATCGTCGTGGTCGGGGTGTTCTTCTCCTACAACGCCAATACAGGGCTCCCCTTCGTGCCGACCTACCAGATCAATGCCGAGCTGCCCTCAGGCGCTTCCCTGGTCAACGGCAACGAGGTCCGGATCGCCGGGGTCAGGGTCGGAACGGTTCAGGAAGTGAAGCCGGTCCAGCTCGAGGACGGCCGGACGATCGTCAACCTCTCACTGAAACTCGATCAGAGTGCGGGACCGATCCCCGAAGACTCGACCGTGGTGGTCCGACAGCGCTCCGCCCTGGGGCTCAAGTACCTGCTGCTGACCCCGGGAGAGTCGAGCCAGGAACTCCCCGACGGTGGGACCCTGCCTATCAGCCAGGCCGTCCCCGAGCCGGTCGACCAGGACCAGTTCTTCAACATGTTCCAGCCCGATGTCCGCCGGGCGATCCAGAGCAACTTCGCCCAGTACGGCGGGGCCTTCGCGGCGAGGGGGGCTGCGATAAACGAGATCCTCGGCCTTTTGCCTCCGTTGCTCGAGGTTGCCCGTCCGGTCACCCGGAACCTGGCCTCCGAGAAGACCGACCTCGAGGGCTTCATCAAGGGCCTGAGTCAGGCCGCCGCCGAGGTCGCCCCGGTGGCCGAGCAGCAGGCCCAGAACTTCGAATACCTCGACACGACCTTCTCCTCCCTGGCGACCGTCGCCAGGCCCTACATGCAGGACTCGATCACCGAGAACGTCAAGACCCAGGAGGTCGTCCAGCGCGAGGCCCCGCGGATCCGGCCCTTCCTCTACACGTCGGCGCGGTTCGCCCGGGCACTCCTGCCCGGGGCGATCGCCCTGGGTGAGAGTGCCCCGATCACCAACCAGGCCCTCAAGGTCGGCATCCCTGTACTCGAGGATTCACCCCAGCTGAACGACCAGCTGGCTCCGACTGCCAGGTCGCTCAGGCTCTTCGGCGAGAACCCGACCAACGTCCAGGGGCTCGACTCGCTGGTCGAACTCGGGCAGACCCTTCAGCCGCTCACTTCGTTCGTCACCCCGGCCCAGAACGTCTGCAACTACCTCGCCCTGCTGCTGAGGAACATCCAGGAGGTCTCCTCCACCGGCAACTCGACCGGCAAGTGGGTTCGGGCAATCTCCGTGCTGCCTCCGGTCGGGGTGAATGCCGAGGGCGGGCCCGCCTCAGCTCCGGCGAACGGCGGCCCCGCGCCCGCCCCATACCCGAACAACCCCGGGACCTTCCTCCACTCGAACCCTTATCCGTGGACGGCCTCGCCGGGTCAGCCGCGAGTCTGCGCCGCCGGCAACGAGGGGTACACGGTCGGGGCCCAGGTGATCGGCAACGGCGACGCCCAGCGCACGATCGTCACCAACGACCAGTCCCAGGCACAGCTCGACTGGGGGACCGACTGATGGCCGACAAGCCTCGCGGCAACCCCCGCTACAACCAGGAGTTCTTCCGCGAGTGGCGAGGACTCGGTCCGCTGGCGGTCGGCCTGATCGCGATCGCCCTGGTAGCGGTGTTCCTCTTCTACGCCTTCACCAAGTCGATTCCGTTCACCGATCCCGGTTACGAGGTCCGCGCGACCTTCGCCAACGCGGTCGACATATCGGACAAGTCGCCGGTCCGGATCGCCGGGATCAATGTGGGCAGGGTGATTAGTTCCGAGGCGAAGGGTGATGCCACCGTCGTCACCTTCACGGTCGATGAAGAGGGCCAGCCGATCCACACCGATGCTGCGGCCCAGATCCGTCCCCGGCTCTTCCTCGAGGGCAACTGGTTCATCGATCTGGACCCGGGAACCCCGACGGCACCGGTAATCGAGGAGGGGGCAGAGATACCGCTCTCGCGGACGGGGACGAGCGTCCAGACCGGGGATGTCTTGAGGAACGTCCTCCAGCTGCCCCAGAGGGCCTACCTCCAGAAGCTCCTCGCCGGGATCGGTGAGGGGCTGACCCGGGAGCCGACCGCGGTGGATGACATCACCTTCGAACCGCTGGCCCAGGGGTTGACCGGCGGCCAGTCGCTCAACCTTGCATACCGAAATGGCCCTGTGGCAGCCCGCGGGACGGCGATCGTCAACGAGGCCTACCTCGGGGAAGGCCCGAACGACCTGAGGAACCTCCTCCGGGGCCTCGGCCGCCTGACCGGGACCGTCAACCAGCGCCAGGACGACGTCCGGGGATTCATCCGGAACTTCGAGACCTTCACCGGGGCTTTGGCCGCCGAATCCGGCAACCTCGAGGCAACCGTCAGGGAGTTGGGCCCGACCATCGCCACAGCCCGGGTATCGCTGACCAACCTGAACCGGGCCCTGCCGGCCGTTCGCGGATTCGCCAGGGCGGCCGAGCCGGGAATAAATGAGCTGCCACGGGCGATCCGGTTGTTGCCACCGCTGACCACGCAGCTCAAGGCGCTGCTCACCCAGCCCGAGCTGCTCGGCCTCTCCCAGATCCTTAGGAAGTCGGCCCCGCCGGCGGCCAAGGCGGCGGCCGGAACCCTCGGGGTGATGACCCAGCTGAGGCCCTTCGGACTGTGCGTTTCGGAAAACATCGTCCCGACCGGTGACCAGGTGATAACCGATAGCGGCCTGGGCAATGGTCAGCCCGCTTCCCGCCAGGCCCTCTACGCGGCGGTCAACGTGGCCGGCTCGACTTCGACCTTCGACGGCAATGGGCCGTTCGTCCGGTTCCAGGTAGGCGGCGGTCCGGTCAGCGTGAAGATGGATGACCCGAGTGAATCAGGGACGAACACGCCCCTCTACGGACGGATGGGCGAGCCGACCATCGCCTCGAGTCCGCTCGATACCGGACTTCCTCCGCTCAACCCGAACCTCGACTGCTACACCCAGGACGTCCCCAACCTCAACGGCCCGGCCGCCGGACCCGGCCCGGCAAGCCCGGTGGTGTACACGCCATGACCAAGCTGGCCCGGGCGATCAAGGATCACACCAAGGACTTCGTCGCGGTTTCGTTGATGATCCTCCTGGCGATCGTGACGCTGCTGGTCATCCTCGCCAACGAGATGGCTGCGCTGCCCGGCTGGATCCCGGGCCTCGGTCAGGAGTTCTATTCGATCAATGCCGAGTTCGAGACGGCCCAGGCGATAACCCCCGGGCAGGGCCAGGCCGCCGTCATCTCGGGAATCAATGTCGGCAAGGTCGGCGCCGCCGAGCTCGAGAACGGGGTTGCCAAGGTTCGGCTCGACATCGAGCCGCGCTATCGCGAACTGCTCCACCAGGACGCCGAGTTCCTTCTCCGTCCGAAGACCGGCCTGAACGACATGGTGGTCGAGATAGACCCCGGAACCACCGGGCCACCGCCCGAAGAGGGTTCGACCCTTCCCCTGGCCCAGGGTCTCTCGAACGTGCAGCTCGACCAGTTCTGGGCCAGTCTCGACCGGGAGACACAGGACTACCTCGTCCTGCTGCTGAACGGCGCCGGAATAGGCCTCGACGGAAAGGGGCCGGAGCTTTCCCAGGCCCTGAGGCGGTTCGGACCTTTTGCGACCTACACGGCTCGGATCAACGGCCTGCTGGAGAAGCGCCGCAACAACATCTCCGGCGGGGTCAGGGCACTCAGCCTGCTGGCGACCGAGCTGGGCAACAACGACACCGCAGTGCGTGACTTCGTAACCAACTCGAAGAACAACCTCCAGGCCTGGGCCGATGAGGAGGCATCGCTCCGCGAGGCGTTGACCGAGTTCCCCTCGACCCTTGTCCAGGCCCGTCGTGGGCTCGCCTCCTCTAACCGGCTCTCGCTGGTGATCCGCCCGACACTGCTCGACCTGATCCCGGGAGCCAAGCGCCTGAAGGATGGCCTGATCGCCCTCGAGGACCTCGCCGGGGACGTGACCGTTCCGATACGGGACGACATCCGCCCCTTCGCCCGGAACTCGCAGCCATTCTTCAAGGCCCTCGCCAAGACCAACAACGCGGCCCAGTTCACCGCCCCGGCCACCCAGGGCTTCTACACCCAGCTGAACCGGCTGTTCAACTTCCTCGCCCATAACCCGTCCGGCGATACCCAGGAAGGGTTCCTCTTCTGGGCCCCGTGGCTCGCTCAGAACCTGAACTCCTCGATCAATGCCCAGGACGCCGGTGGTCCGGTTCGGAGAGGTATCAGCACCATCTCCTGCAACACGGCGCAACAGGCTGCCGGCGTCGCCTGGAGCTCGCTCACCCAGCAGGGGATACCCCAGCTCTACACCGCCTACCAGCTGGCCCAGCTGCCGCCGCCGACCAATCCCGTTGATGGCGGTATCTGCCCCAACGTCCCACCGGAGAGCCCGTGAACAAGCAAGCGCCTTCAGCGGGACAGCTGATCACGGTCGCTGGGTTCGCCCTGGCCTGTTTTGCCCTTCTGCTCTTCGTCTGGACGGCATTCGGCGGACCGACTCCCCTGGCCGCTGAGGGCTACAAGCTGAAGATGCCCCTCGTCCAGATCAACCAGCTTGCCGAGCAGTCCCAGGTCAAGATCTCTGGTCTCGAGGTCGGCCGGGTGAGTGACGTGCGCCTGGGTGAGGAGGATGATCGTGACAGGGCGATCGTGACTCTGGAGATCGAACCCGAGTATGCCCCCCTCCCGAAGGACACCCGGGCCATCCTCAGGGCAAAGTCACTGATCGGCGAGGCCTACGTCGAGCTGGCACCAGGCAATCGGTCATCGGGGATGCTCGAGGACGGAAGCTCCCTGCCGCCGGCCCAGGTGGCCCGCTCGGTCCAGCTCGACGAGATCTTCCGGACCTACGATGAGGAGACGAGGGCAGCGTTCATGCAGGGCGCAATCGACAATGCGATCGCCAGCCGGGGGAGGGGGGTCTCCCTCAACCAGGCCATCGGTGTCCTTCCAGGCACCCTTGTCCAGCTGGACGACGTGCTCAACATCCTCAACACGCAGGAAGAGGACGTCACCCGGCTGATCCGAAACACCGGGGTCGTCTTCGATGCCCTGAGCCGCCGCCAGGGCCAGCTCTCCGGACTGATCAGGGGCACCAACACCGTTTTCCGGACGACTGCCGACCGAAACGTTGAGCTGGCCGAATTCTTCCGTGCCTTCCCAACTTTCCTGCGAGAGTCGCGCCTGACTCAGGAGAGGCTTGGCGAGTTCAGCGAGGCGAATACACCCCGGGTCGAGAAGATGGTCCCGGTCGCGAAGCAGCTCTCTCCGACCTTCAAGGCAGCCAAGCGCCTCGCCCCCGAGAGCCTCCGCTTCTACACCAATACCCGCCCCGTGATCAACAAGGCACCGAGGGCTTTCCCGTCGCTCCGTGGATTCCTCGACAACGAGGCCCCAAGGCTCTTGGCAAGGCTTCCCGATTTCCTCAAGGAGTTCACCCCCTTGATCAGTGCCGCCTCCTACTACCGGCGCGAGCTTGCTGCCTTTCTCGGGAATGCCGCCGCAGCGACCAACGCCCGCTCTCCCTATGCCAGCAACTTCACCGGGGTCCGCTACATCCGGGCCGGGGTGACGCTCGGGCCCGAATCGACCACAGCCTTCGGCCCGCAGAGGCTGACCACCAACCGTTCGAACCCGTATCCGGCGGCCGGATCGAGCCTCGGCTTTGCCAGCGGAGGCCTCCAGGTCTTCGATTCGACCAATTGCTCAGCAGGGCTCAACGCGACGATGCCGGAATGGAGCGCGCTAACCCCGGCCGAGCAGGCCCAGTACACGAACAACCTCCGTTACCCGCTCACCCCGACCGAGGTGGAGGATCAGTACGACAACGTGATCACCTTCGGTTTCGCTGGCCAGACCCAGACCAATAATGTTCCGGCCCCTGCCTGCATACAGCAGGCGCCGTTCACGCCACTCGGTGACCCTTCCAGGCCGGCAACCCAGTACCAGCACGTGTTCCGCCAGCCCTGAACCGCCAATCCGCTCTTGGAGCGAAATCGGTGTCTCCGACCGCCGCAACTCCGGGCGAAATCGGCTGTTATGTGTCTAGAATCACGTAATGGGCCGCCGCAACCTCTGCCCGGCCTCGTCAAACGAGAAGGAGAGAGTCAGATGAAGAAGTCAGTGGTCGTTGCTGCCGCCGCCTTGGCTGCGCTCGTCGGCGGGGTCTCGATCGCCGCTGCGAGCGGCGAAGTCGCGGTGATCAACTACAACGTCAAGGGCAAGTTCTCGCCGAAGAAGTACAAGCCGGCGAAGCTCACCTTCGGAGTCAACCTGTCGGCTCCAAACCCGCCGAACATCACGATTTCACCGATGCAGGTGGCGGATATGAGGTTCCCGGCCAAGAGCATCATGGAATTCACGCCGAAGAAGGGCCTGCCGGTCTGCAAGGCGACTCCGACCCAGCTGTCGGTCTCTCCGGAGGCGGCTTACGCCACCTGCCCGAAGGCCTACATCGGAAACGGTGAGGCGACCTTCCAGCTCGGCCAGAACAACTCATCGATCGCCTTCCGTAAGGGAACGGTCGTTGTGTTCTACGGCGGAATGTCGGGCAAGAACGTGAAGATCAAGTTCAGCGCCTGGTCGGGTGACACCAACGCAGGTGTCTACGCGGAGGGAATCCTCAAGCCGAACGGTCAGATGAAGATCGCGATGCCAGTGCTTACGGCCGACTCGTCGGTCACCTCGCTGAACATCGCAATTCCCGGTGCTGAGACACCTGGGACGTTCGCCAACGGGACCCCGTACAGCCTGAAGAAGGGTCTGGACGCCGGCTTCGTCAAGGTCAAGTGCCGTCAGGGCCAGAACCTGAAGTTCGCTTCCACCTTCACGCTCGGATCGAGGAACTCGCTCGGTCAGCCGACCGGGCCGACGAGCACCGTGAGCGCAAACTCGAGCTCGAAGTGCGGTAGCTAGGAGTCGCGAAGCAGCGCACTCCTTTCAGAGGAGTTCGAAAAGGGGCGGCCTTCGGGCCGCCCCTTTTTCGTTCCGTCCCGGCCCTGGAGGCCAGTGATGCGGCTGAGAGGAGTCGAACCTCCACGTCCTTGCGGACACAGGCACCTGAAGCCTGCGCGTCTACCAGTTCCGCCACAGCCGCTCAGGAGGGCCACTCTACCGGGCGCCCGCCAGCCCCGGTCGGCCCGATTTCACTTGTTAGAATCGGCCTTCCACGCCGCTATCGTCTAGGGGTTAGGACGCCGGATTCTCAGTCCGGAAACCGGGGTTCGAATCCCCGTAGCGGTACTTTTTCCCAGTCCACCGTTCAAGGCGAAAAAGGGCCGAAAACGGCGCCCCTATTGGCCTTGACCGCCTTCTGACCTACCGGAGGAAACCGGGGGGGACCGAGTAGGCGGGGTCTTACTGGCCCAAAAACTGGCCCAAAAATGACCCCGAACTGACACCCCAGGAGGCCCCAGTTCGACCCCTTCGTCGTCGAGCTTGAACGGGTCCCTTGACGACCCCGAAGGCACCCTGGGGACCCCTAGGACGTCGCCCTGGGGGGTTGGCCCTATCCGGTCGGCCGGGACCGGGGCTTAGGGGACCAGTCCTTCAAGCGGACAGTCAACGCCGACGTCGTAGAAGTCCTGGCACCAATCTTCCTCGGGAGGTGGCAGGTAGAGGGTGTCGGGAGTCTGGTTAGCGATTGTCTCCAACTGACTGGTCAAGTAGTCGACGCTTTCTCTGAGGGCGAAGACCTCGGACCGAAGGTTTCTGACGTTGTCCTGGGCCAGACTCAGTTGGGACTCAGCCGCGTTTCGCTCCGACTCGGCCCGGTCAAGGCGGGCGAAGACCTGGCGCTTTTCGTTTTTCAGTTGGGTGACCTGAGTTTCAAGCGCCGCAACGTCCTCCTGGTTGGTGTCGCAAGCGCCCAGGGCCAACCCGGCCAAAACTAGCCCGAGCGTTGCTCCCTTTTGAGGTAATCCCTTACCCACCGTCCCCAGCATAGTTCTCAGGGGGTGACCCTTTCTAGGGCGGCCCGAAACTTCTAACTTCGGACTTTGCGAACTGAGCAAAAGGGGACCCCCGAAGCGGTGGTAGGACGTTAGGCGACGGGTTTTGTCCCCTACTTAGAAAGGAACCCGAAATGAATCAGACCACCGAAAAGGAAACGACCGAATCGAAGGTCGAGGACTTCGCCTACGACCTCTCGCTATTCCCGTTACCGGTAGGAGAGGTCCCCCCCCGGGTACCCGAGGGTGAGGGTCACGTTTACCTTTGGCTTGGGGTTTCGCTTCGGCACACAAAAGGTGCCACCATTAATCAGATATTCCCCCGAACATCTCCAAGGTCCAA
>JBJTBP010000037.1:0-5485 GCA_046091385.1 Solirubrobacterales bacterium
CCTCGAGCTCCTCGATCGCCCGGTTGCCGGTGCCAGAGACGGCCTGGTAGGAGGAGACGACAAGCCGCTTCAGCCCGACCGCCCGGTGGATCGGCGCCAGGGCCATCATCATCACCATCGTGGTGCAGTTGGGGTTGGCGAGGATCCCCTGGTTCTCGCGCGCGGCCTCGGAGTTGACCCCGGCCACCACCAGGGGGACGTCGTCGTGCATCCGCCAGAAACTCGTGTTGTCGATGACCAGGGAGCCCGCCTCGACGAACCGGGGCGCCCACTCCTCGCTGACCGACCCGCCGGCCGAGGAGATCAGGATGTCGATCCCCTGGATCGTCTGCTCATCGGGCACCCGGACCTGGGCCATCGAGTTGGCCAGCACGACCGACTTGCCCCGGGAGCGCTCGGAGGCAAACGGCACCACCTCGGACGCCGGGAAGGAGCGCTCCTCGAGCAGGTCGAGGACGACCGAGCCGACCGCACCGGTAGCCCCGAGGACCCCGACGACGAGGCCCCCTGAACCTCCACCCTCCGCGGTCATGGCCGGACGGTCGGGCGGTGTTCGCCGGTCGGGTCTTCCGGGAAGGTCGCGTCGGCACCCAGGTCGAACGCCTCGTGGAGGCCGGACACCGCATCGGGCACCCGGTCGGCCTGGATCACGCAGGAAATCTTGATCGGGGAGGTCGAGAGCATCTCGATGTTTATCCCCCGCTCGCCCATCACTTCGAACACCCGGGCGGCAACGCCTGGGTGGCTCCGCATGCCGGCACCGACTATGGAGACCTTGCCGATCTGCTCGTCGGTCCTCACCCCGTCGGAGATCCCGCCCAGACCCTCGATCACGTCGACCGCGGTCTTCAGGTCGTCGCGGTCCACGGTGAAGGAGAGGTCGGCCCCGGCGTCCCCTTCGAGCGGCTCGTTCTGGATGATCACGTCGACGTTCACGTTGGCCTCGGCCAGCGCGCCGAAGATCCGGCCGGCGATGCCAGGCTCGTCCTCGACCCCGGACAGGGTGACGCGGGCCTCGCCTGTCGAGTGGGTCACGGCTGTTACCAGGGGTCGTTCCATCGTTTCGCTCTCGGGTACGACGAGCGTACCCGGGCCGTCCTCGAAGCTGCTCCGGCAGTGGATCGGGACGCCGTAGTTGCGAGCGTACTCGACTGCCCTGAGCTGCAGGACCTTTGCCCCCGAGGCCGACATCTCGAGCATCTCCTCGTAGGAGACGACCGGGATCTTCCGAGCGTCCCTGGCGATCCGCGGGTCGGCAGTGAAGACCCCGGAGACGTCGGTGACGATCTCGCAGACCGATGCCTCCAGCGCAGCGGCGATCGCCACCGCGGTGGTGTCGGAGCCGCCCCGGCCCAGGGTCGTCACGTCCTTGCTCTCGGTCGAGACCCCCTGAAAGCCGGCGACCAGAACGATCCGCTCGTCGCCGAGCGCCTCCCGGATCCGGTCGGCCCGGACCTCCATGATCCGGGCCTTGGTGTGGGAGGAATCGGTGACGATCCCGGCCTGGGAGCCGGTGAGGGAGAGCGCCTGGTGGCCGAGGTCGTGGATCGCCATCGCGCAGAGCGCACAGGAGACCCGCTCCCCGGTGGAGAGCAGCATGTCCATCTCCCGGGGGTCGGGCCGCTCGGAAATCTCGTAGGCCGCTTCGACCAGCTCGTCGGTCGTCTTGCCGCGGGCCGAGAGCACGGCGACCACCTTGCTCCCCTCCTCGCGGGCACCAACGATCCTCGCCGCGGCGCGCTTCAGCTCTTCCGGCCCGGCGACCGAGGTGCCGCCGAACTTCATCACCACGACGTCGCCGTCGACCCCGTTCTCGATCTTTTCCTCCACCTTTGCCACGGGTTCAGGATAGGGGCGGGGCTCGCCGAGCAGGGTCAGACCCCGCCCATTGCATGAGACCGCAGGTCGAACGAGGGCTTGACCAATCAGTTCAATATATCTTTCCGATACATGGAGTTGAGCTCGGTCGGCAAAGTAATCCTCGGGTTCCTGAGCAGGGAGGACCTCTCGGGGTATGACATCAAGCTGCGGGTCGACGACTCGACCCGCTTCTTCTGGGCGGCCAGCTACGGCCAGATCTACCCCGAACTGAAGAGGCTCGAGGAAGCGGGGCTGATCAAGGGGACCGACACCCCCCACGGCGGCCGGGCGAGGCGGGTTTTCCGGATCACCGAATCGGGCCGGGAAGTCCTCACCTCCTGGATCATGGATGCCGGCTCGACCGTCGAGCTCCGCCACGAAGGACTGCTCAAGGTCTTCTTCGCCGACGCTCTCGATTCCACGGATAGCCAGGTCGCAGTGCTGGAGGCGATGGCCGAAGTACACCGTCGCCAGGTTCGTGAGCTCGAGCTGGTCGCCGGAAAAAAGTCCGAGGGTGAGCTTGCCTGCAACCCCGAGACGATCGCCAAGAACCATCCCGGCATGCCGGCCTTCGTACTCCGGTTCGGCCTCGACTTACACCGCTGGGTGGTCGGGTGGTGCGAGCGGGAGGTCGAAGCTGCCCGGCAAGCGGAGGGAGTAGCGGGAGGCGCCGGTGTTTAACGGCCTGGCCAGACTGGCCGACGGCCACGCCAAGGCAGTGGTCGCGGTAACCGTGGTCTTCTTCGTCGTCGCCGCCTACTTCGGCGGGAACGTCGCCGAGTACATGGGGCCGTACGGGGACGAGGACCCCGCCACCGAGAGCGTCCGGGCCGAGCGCGCCCTGGAAGATGCCGGGTTCCGGGCCCCGACCGGTCAGGTGTTGATCTCCAACGTGGACGTAAAGGGCTCGAAGGCAGACCGCCAGCAGGTCGAGGCGATCTCCGAGCAGGTCCGGGAGGTAAAGGGGGTAAAGGAGGTGACCGGCTACGCCGAGACCGGCTCGCCGGGGTTCGTGTCCGAGACCGGGACCAAGGCCCTGCTCCTCTTCTCGCTCGACTCGACCGACGACACCGAGCGCCAGGCGGCTGCCGCCCGGGTCCAGGACCGGCTGGCCGACGACGCGAACGTGATGGTCGGCGGCGACTCGCTGGCCAATCAGCAGGTGAACGAACAGATCGGAAAGGACCTGACCCGGGCCGAGATCATGGTCTTCCCGTTGCTCTTTCTGCTCTCCCTGGTCTTCTTCCGGGGGCTGGTCGCCGCGGCGCTGCCCCTAGTGGTCGGGGCGATCTCGATCGTCGGCACCTTCTTCGCGCTTCGGATCGCGACCGAGCTGGGCGAGGTATCGGTCTATGCGCTCAACCTGACGATCGGACTTGGGCTGGGGCTGGCGATCGACTACAGCCTGTTCATCATCTCCCGCTACCGGGAGGAGATCGCCGAGTCGGGGCCGGGCCTCGCGGCGATGTCGCGAACTCTCGGTTCGGCCGGGCGGACGGTGCTGTTCTCGGCGATCACGGTCGCAGCCTCGCTCGCGGCGCTGCTGATCTTCCCCCAGCGGTTCCTCTACTCGATGGGCCTGGGCGGGCTGATCGTCGCCCTGCTCTCGCTAGTCGTCGCGCTGGTCGTGCTGCCGGCCGTCCTCACCCTGCTGGGCGAGCGGGTCAACGCGCTCTCGCCGAAGTTCCTGAGGCGGCGGGAGGCAAACGACTCCGACCGCGAGTTCCGGGGATTCTGGTACCGACTGTCGAGGTTCGTCATGTCGAGGCCGCTGCCGGTGGCGACGATCGCCGTGCTGGTGCTCCTGATCATCGCCACCCCGGCGCTCCGGATGTCCTTTGCCCCGGTCGACAGCGACGTCCTGCCGCCCGAGGCGAGTGCGCGGGTCGTCTCCGACGTGGTCGATGCCCAGTTCCCCGGCGGGGACCTGGAGCGGATCCAGGTTGCGGTCGAGGCACCAACCAGGGAGGAGGCGAGGCAGGTCGGCGAGTCGATCGTGAAGGTCCGCCAGGTGACCGAGGTCTCCCCGCCCGAGAAGGTCGCCCCCAGGCTGTACCTGGTCGAGGCGACCTCGACCACCGGCTACATGGACAGCCAGACGATCGATGGCGTCGAGGGGATACGGGGGATCGAGTTCGGCGGCGGCACGGTGGCCGAGGTGACCGGCAACACGGCCCTCTACCTCGACTTCGGGGACAGCCTCGCCTCGCGCGTGCCGGTGGTCGCGGCGATCGTGATCGGGGCGACCCTGATCATCCTCTTCCTGATGACCGGGTCGGTGATCCTGCCGATCAAGTCGCTCCTGATGAACATCCTCACCCTGGGCGCGGTGTTCGGGATCCTCGTCTTCATCTTCCAGGACGGGAACCTCTCGGGGTTGCTCGACTTCGAGTCGATCGGCGGGCTCGACCTCTCGACCCCGATCCTGATCTTCGCGATCACCTTTGGCCTCTCGACCGACTACGCCGTCTTCCTGCTCTCCCGGATAAAGGAGGCCTATGACGGCGGTTTGCCCAACGACGAGGCGGTCGCGGTCGGCCTGCAGCGGACCGGCCGAATCGTCACCGCGGCGGCGCTCCTCTTTGCGATCGCGATCGGTGCGTTTGCGACCTCGCAGATCGTCTTCATCAAGGCCTTCGGTGTCGGCACGGCGCTTGCGGTGCTGATCGACGCGACGATCATCCGAGCGCTGCTGGTGCCGGCCCTGATGGAGATGCTCGGCGAGTGGAACTGGTGGGCGCCGGACTGGATGAAGCGGCTCCACCGGAAGATCGGACTCTCGGAGTAGCCTGAGGGCCGCCCCTCCCCCTTCTTTCCACTTGGCAGAGCAGAGCTCCTTCGACACCGACATCGCCGTTGAGCCCGTGGGCGAAGGCCGGTTCACGGCAGCCCTGAGCGACCGGTGGTGGGTCGGTGGCGGGCCGAACGGCGGCTACGTCGCGGCGGTCATGCAGAATGCGATGGGGTCGGTGGTCGAGGAGTCCGACTCGGGCCAGCCGCCCCGCTCGCTGACCGTCCAGTACCTGTCGGCGCCGGAGGCCGGGGAGGCCGAGGTCGAGGTGACGGTCGAGCGGCAGGGCCGGAACACCTCCTTCCTCTCGGCCCGGCTGATCCAGGGGGGCGAGGTCCAGTCAAAGGCGATGGCCGTCTTTTCCTCCGACCGCGACGGGGTTGCCTTCGACCACACCGAGATGCCCGAGGTACCCGAGCCCGACGAAAGCCAGGAGTTCGACACCGAGCTGGCCCCGGTCGAGGTCTTCGCCCGGTTCCGGGTGATATTCGGTGGGGGCGAGCCGCCCTTTTCCTCGGGCTCGAGGGCCGATACGGCCGGCTGGATCCGGCTGAAGGAGGACCGACCGATCACCGCCGAGCTGGCGGCAGCGGTGCTCGACGTCTGGGTCCCGGCCCCTTACGTGCTGCTGGACGGACCGACCGCCGCCCCGACCCTCGAGTACACGGTCCACTTCCCCCGCAGGCTTCCACCGGAGGGGCTGGAGGAGCCCGACTGGATGCTGATCCACCTCCATGCCGCCGAGGCGACCGAGGGCCACTTCACCGAGGATGCCGAGCTTTGGAGCAGGGACGGCACCCTGATCGCCCGATCGCGCCAGATGGCGCTGATCCG
>JBJTBP010000038.1:0-14589 GCA_046091385.1 Solirubrobacterales bacterium
GGTGAGGCCAGACCGTGGCCGAAGGGTGGGCCGCTCTTCGGCGGTGGGGGCGACCGGAAGGGGGATGACTCCGGCGACGGGGTGATCGAAGGCGAGGCCGAAGAGGTCTCGGCCGGTCCCGAAGAGCTGCCGCAGGAAACCGGTGAGGCCGAGGCGGGGGAGGCTCCCCGAAAGCGCAAGAAGCGCGACGCCTGAGCCGCGCCCGCTCAGTCGCCTTCGCGGCGGCGTGAGGCGAGGCGATTGATCGCCCAGAGAAGGACCCCGACCGCGAGCAGGACGCCTGCCCTGGCGAAGGTCTCGGCGTCCTTGGTCGTCATCAGGGCGATCGAGGCGATCACCCCGAGGATCGGCATCGCCGTCGGCGCACGGAACCAGTCCCCCTGTTCGGGGTCCCTTCGGCGGAGGACGAGGACGGCGACGTTGACCGTGGCGAACACCCCGAGCAGCAGGAGCACGGTCGTCTCGGCCAGGTCACCGAGGTCGCCCGAGATCAGGATCAGTGCTGCAAGGGCTGCGGTGAAGGCGATCGCGGACCAGGGGGTTAGCCGGTTCGGCAGAACCCGGCCGAGCCCCTCCGGCAGCACCCCTTCCCTGGCCATCCCGTAGGTCAGACGTGAGGCCATGATCAGGTTGATCAGGGCTCCGTTGGCGAGCGCGAAAAGTGCGATCGCCGAGAAGACACGGTCCGGGACCGCGAGCGGGCCGACCGAGGTCACCTCGAGCAGGGGTGCGCTCGATCCGGCAAGGGTCGCGGTCGGCACGACCATCGAGGCGATCAGGGTCACCGCCACGTAGATCGCGCCGGCGACCAGCAGGCCACCGAACAGCGCCCACGGGTAGTCGATTCGTGGCCGCTTCGTCTCCTCGGCCAGATTGACCGAGTCCTCGAACCCGAGCAGGGCGAAGAAGGCGAGTCCGGCTCCGCCCAGGATCGCCAGGAAGACCGGGGTGTCCGGGCTGAATTCGATCGCCCGGGACGGCTCGCCGAGTCCGTCCGCGAGGGCGGCCACCCCGATCGTGATCACCAGGAAGAGTCCGCCCAGCTCGATCAGGGTCAGCCCGAAGTTGAACCTCATGCTCTCGGTGATCCCCCGCAGGTTGATCAGCGAGATCAGCAGGAGGAAGACCAGTCCGACCCCGATCACCGGCAGCTCGACGAAGCTCGAGAGGTACTGGCCGCCGAAGGCCCTGGCGATCGTGGCCGCAGATGAGAGGCCCGATGCGAGCACCGCGAAGGCGACGAGGAAGGTGAAGAACGGAGTGCGGAAGGCCCGGCTCGTATAGAGCGCCGCGCCGGCAGCACCGGGGAATCGGGTGACCAACTCGGCGTAGGAGAAGGCGGTGAACATGGCGAGGACGAGGGCGAGCAGGAACGGCGCCCAGACGGCCCCACCGGTTTCGCCGGCGACCTCACCGACCAGGGCATAGATGCCGGCCCCGAGGACGTCACCGATCACGAAGAAGAGCAGCATCCGCCGGGTGATCGCCCGACGCAGAGCGGGACGATTCTCCCCGGGGGCGCCGGCTGACGGCGACCCGGACTCCACTACCGCTCCACCTGCTCTTTCAGGTCTTCGACGATCTCGGGGTCGCGCAGTGTCGTGGTGTCGCCCAGCTCGTTGCCCGAGGCGAGGTCCCGCAGCAGGCGGCGCATGATCTTGCCCGATCGGGTCTTCGGCAGGTCGTCGGCGTAGTAGATCGCTGACGGACGGGCCAGCTTGCCGATTCGGTCGGCCACATGTTCCTCGATCCCGCTGGTCAGGCCGTCGCCGGACTCAGAGCCGTCCTTGGGGATGACGAAGGCGACCAAGGCCTGGCCGGTGTGCTCGTCGTCGATCCCGATCACCGCCGCTTCGGCCACCGAGGGGTGGGAATCGATCGCCGCCTCCACCTCCATGGTCGAGAGTCGGTGTCCCGAGACGTTGATCACGTCGTCGAGCCGTCCGACGATCCAGTAGTAGCCGTCCTCGTCCCGGAACGCTGCATCACCGACCTGGTAGGTCGCCCTGCCGAACCGGGTCCAGTAGGTCTCGACGAAACGCTCGGGCTCCCGGTAGAGCGAGCGGGCCATGCCGGGCCACGGCCTGTCGATCACCAGGTTTCCGCCCTTTCCGGCTCCGACCGTTCGGCCTTCCTCGTCGAGGATCGCCGCCGATATCCCCGGAAGGGGCACGGTCGCCGAACCCGGTTTGGTCACGGTGATTGCCGGGAGCGGGCTGATCATGATCCCACCGGTCTCGGTCTGCCACCAGGTGTCGACGACCGGGCACCGGCCACCCCCGATCACGTCGCGGTACCAGAGCCAGGCCTCGGGGTTGATCGGTTCGCCGACCGACCCCAGCAGCCGGAGGCTCGAGAGGTCGTGCCCGGCGGGCAGCTCGTCGCCCCACTTCATGAAGGTCCTGATTGCGGTCGGGGCCGTGTAGAGGATCGTCACCCCGTACCTGGCGATGATCTCCCACCACCGGTCCCTCTCGGGAAAGTCGGGCGCCCCCTCGTACATGACCGAGGTCGCCCCGTTGGCCAGGGGCCCGTAGACGATGTACGAGTGGCCGGTCACCCAGCCGACGTCGGCCGAGCACCAGTAGATGTCGTCTTCCCTCAGGTCGAAGACCATTCGGTGGGTGGCACTCGCCTGGGTCAGGTAGCCGCCGGTCGTGTGGAGGACGCCCTTCGGCCGGGCGGTCGAACCGGAGGTGTAGAGGATGAACAGGGGGTCCTCGGAATCCATGGATTCGACCGGGCAGGTCGGCTCGGCTGTATCGATCAGGTCCGACCAGTGGTGGTCGCGCCCCTCTTTCATCGGTGGGTCGGTTCCGCACCGGTCGAGAACGATCACGCTCTCCATCCGGTCGAGGCGGTCCAGCACCGGGTCGATCGCAGCCTTCATCGGCACCGGCTCACCCCTTCTCCTGGTTGCGTCGGCCGTGATCAACGCCTTTGCTTCCGAGAACTCCATCCGGTCGGCCAGTGACTCCGGGGAGAATCCGCCGAACACGACGTTGTGGATCGCTCCGATCCGGGCGCAGGCCAGCATCGCGGCCGCCGTCTCGGGAACCATCGGCATGTAGATCCCGACCACGTCGCCACGACCGATCTCGAGCGACTTGAGGGAGTTCGCCAGGCGGCAGGTCGTATCGAGCAGCTCCGAGTAGGTGACCTCCCTGCGCCGGTCGCCGTCGGGTCCCACCCGCTCGGGTTCCCAGAGGAAGGCAACCCGGTCACCGAGTCCGGCCTCGACGTGGCGATCGAGGCAGTTGGCGGAGGCGTTCAGTCGCCCCCCTTCGAACCACCGGGCATGGGGAGGGTCGTCCCAGTCGAGGACCCGTCTCCACCGTTCGATCCAGTCGAGCTTCTCGGCCCAGCTCTCCCACCAGGCCTCGGGATCGGCGGCGGCCCGGTCGTAGACCTGCGGGTCGCTGAAAGTCGAACCCTCGACGAATGCTTCGGGCGGCGGGTACTCCCCGACGCCTTCGAGATGGAATTCGATGTCGCTTTGCTCCGGCAAGGGACCTCCCTCTCGGCCGACCGCAATGGGTCCGATCAGGGTAACGGGAGTCGCCGGTCCGGGCTGGGTGTAGGCTCGGCCGATGGGATCCCCGGATGAATCCCCCGCTGACGGCGGGTCCAAGACCGAAGCTGAATGGAGGGACGAGCTCTCCCCCGAGGCCTTCGAGGTAACCCGCAAGGCCGGTACCGAGGCCCCCTTCACCGGGCCTCACCTCGAACGCAAGGACGACGGCACGTACCACTGCGTCTGCTGCGGTGCCGAGCTCTTCTCCTCGGATACCAAGTTCGATTCAGGAACAGGCTGGCCGAGCTTCTGGGAGTCCTCGGCCCCCGAGAACGTCGAGCTGAGGGAGGACGCAAGCCACGGCATGGTCAGGACCGAGGTCGTCTGCTCCCGCTGCGATGCCCACCTGGGGCACGTCTTCGACGACGGGCCCCAGCCGACCGGTCAGCGCTTCTGCATGAACGGGGTCGCCCTCGACTTCAAGGACCGCGAGTCCGGGAACGGCGGGTCCTAGCCCCGCCGGGGAGGTTCAGTACCTGGGCCTGAGGTAGGAGTAGCGGACCGAGAGGGCGATCGCCTCGCCCCGGGTCCTGACGCCGAGCTTGGCCATCGTGTTCCGGACGTGCGTGTAAACGGTCGCTCGGCCGATCCCCAGCTGCTCGCCGATCGCCTCGGCGCTCTCTCCGTCGGAGATCAGGTCAAGGATCTCCCGTTCCCGGGGGCTCAGGCTGAGCAGTCGGTCGATCCGGTCACCGCCCCTCTCCTCGGCGGGGAAACTCTCGCCGCCGCCCGCGACCGTTTCGATCACCTCTACCAGGCCTTCGGCGGCGTCGGCCTTGGGGACGAACCCGGAGGCGCCGCGCCGACGCGCCTCGGAAATCAGCTCGGGATCCACGTGGGCCGAGAGGATCACCGACCTGACCGACTTCTCGACCTCGGCCGCCCTCTCGATCGCGTTGAAGCCATCGTCAGCGGGCAGCTCGATGTCGACGACGATCACGGAAGGTCCATCCCTCTCGACCGATTCGAGCAGGGCCTCTACGTCGGCAGCCGCGGAGACCTCCCCGAGCCGACCCGTTCGAGCGAGGTTCTCGACCAGCAGCTCCCTGACGATCGGGTGGTCGTCGCAGATGACCACGGTTGGCGCACCGGTCTTCGGTCCATCCTCCCGGTCGCTCCCAACATCCTGCGTTCTCTCGATCTTTACGGGCAAAGGCTCCTCCCCTGAGTTCCATCTCTTGCCCGACCGCCCCTCTTGAAACGGTCGTTTTGACCTCGCGCCCGGCGACTATAACGACTGTTACAGACCCTCGCTCAGCCGATCCGCCCGGGAGCCCCGAACTCCTGGAGGACGGGGGGCAGGCTGACCGAACCATCGGCCTGCTGGCCGTTCTCGAGCAGGGCGATGATCGTTCGCCCGACCGCGATCGCGGTCCCGTGGAGGGTGTGGACGACTTCGGGTTTCCCGTCTTGTTCCGGCCGGAACCGGCAGGCCAGGCGCCTCGCCTGGAAGTCGGTCGTGTTCGAGCAGGAGGTCAGCTCCCGGTACCTGCGCTGGCTCGGAATCCAGGCCTCACAGTCGAACTTGCGGGCGGCCGGGGCGCCCAGGTCGCCGACCGGGATGTCGACCACCCGGTAGGGGAGGCCGAGTTCACCGAGGATCCGCTCTTCGATCCCGAGGATCCTCAGGTGCTCCTCCTTCGACTCGTCGGGAGCCACGAACGAGAACATCTCGACCTTGTCGAACTGGTGGACCCGGAAGATCCCGTGGGTGTCACTGCCTGCCGCCCCCGCCTCCCGACGGACACAGGGCGAGAACCCGGCGAAGCGTGCCGGCAGCTGGTCGGCTTCGAGGATCTGGTCGGCCAGGAGCGATGCGAGCGGCACCTCGGCCGTCCCGGCGAGGAAGAGCTCGTCCTTTTCGACCTCGTAGATCTGGTCGCGGTCGCCGGGCAGGAAGCCGGTCCCGAACAGTGCTTCCTCCCTGACCAGGACCGGTGGAATGACCGGTTCGTATCCCTCTTCGGCGAGCAGGCCGAGCACCCACCTGACAAGGGCCAGCTCGACCAGCACCAGATCCCCCATCAGGTAGGCGAACCTCGCCCCGGAGGCCTTCGCAGCCTGTTCGAGCTCGATCCGGCCTTCGGCCAGCTCGACATGGTCCTTGGGCTCGAACTCGAACTCGGGCTTCTCCCCGACTTCGCGCAACACGACGGCGTCGGAATCGTCCTCGCCATCGGGGGCTTCGGACTCGGGCAGGTTCGGCAGGGCGGCGACCAGGTCGTCGAGTTCGGCTTCGACGGATTCGAGTTCGGTCTCGAGCCCCTCCATCCTCCCTTTGAGGACTCGAACCTCTTCCATCTCCGCCTCGGCCTCCCGACCCTCGCGTTTGGCCTCGCCGATCTTCTCCGAGGCCTCCTTCCGCTCGCCACGCGCAGCCTCGAGCTCGGGGAGGATCGCCCTCCGTCGGGCATCGAGTTCGACCACCCGGTCGAGATCCCCGGCCGCCCCGCGGCGTTCCAGCCCGGCCCGGACCGTGTCTGGGTCGGACCGGATTAGCTTCAGATCGAGCACGACGCCCTGGGCGGGCTACTTGCCACCGGAGACGTCGGTGCCGGCGTAGCGGGCGACGAAACGAGCGACCTTCTCGGCCTCTTTCCCGACCAGGATGTTCTGGGGCATCACGGCGCCCGAGTAGCCGCCGTTCCGGATCGCATAGAGAACCGAGTCGACGGTCTCCTTGCGCTGGTTGAGGTTAGGCCCCTGCACCCGGGAGCTGTTGTTCCCGGTGCCGACCACGCCGGCTGCGCTCAGGGTGTGGCAGCCGCCACAGTTGGCGGCGAACAGTTCGGCCGCCTTCTTCTCGCCGCTCCCCTTGGCGACGTCGACTCCGTCCTCGCCGAAACCGCAGCCAGAGGACGATCCGGCGAGCAATGCCGCCGTCACCACCAGGGCCGCCGCGGCCCACCTGCCTGACTTGCCGAAGGGATGCTCCAAGGCCGGGCCATCATAGAGTCTGGCGCGGAGAATGTCCCCGCCCGACGAACAGGAGTTCCGCAGGACGGTCGGCCTGATGCCGAGCGGGGTGACCGTGGTAGCCGCCTTCGGTCCGGAGGGACCGGCTGGGGCGACCGCTTCGGCGGTCTGCTCGCTCTCGCTCAGGCCGATGATGATGCTTGTCTGCCTCGATCGCGACTCACGCACCCTCGGAGCGGTGCAGCAGGCAGAGCGATTCTCGATCAACGTCCTTTGCGAGGACCAGCGTCGCGAGGCCGAGCTGTTCGCCTCGAAGGTCGGGCAGGAGGAGAAGTGGGGAGCGGTCACCTGGCACGGCAAGCCGGAGGTTCCGTTGATCGAGGGCTGTCCGGCAACGGTGGTCTGCGAGCGGGTCGACATGATCCCGGCCGGTGATCACGTGATCGTCACTGGGGAGGTGCTCGAGGTGGACTATGACTCCGGGGGTGCCGAGCCGCTGGTCTACCACGGTGGTCTTTTCAGGACCCTCGACCCGGCGCCCGGGGACGGCTGACTCAGAACATCCCGGCCGTGGTCTCGATCGCCCTCCAGATCAGGAAGGCGACCACCAGGCAGGAGATCGTCATCACCCCGGTCTCGCGGCGGATGATCGCCAGGGCGAGGGCTGCCTTCTCCCCTTCGTCGAGGGAGCTGAGCTCGCGCTCACCGAGCTCCTGGCGGCCGACCGAACCCCTCATTCCCTCGGCGAGGAACATCGCGACCAGGGGCAGGAAGGCGTAGAGGTAGTGGAGGCCGTACTCGGCCCTCGATCCGGCCACGTAGAGCCCGGTCTCGACCAGTACGAAGAGGGCAGCGAACAGCTGCGCCGAGCGGAGCAGGGGCCAGAAGGCGGTCGAGATCGAATCCCTCGCCCAGGCCGTCCCGCCGACCAGTCCAGCTGCCAGGTTGAGACCGATCGCGAGAAGTCCCGCGACCATGTAGACGGTTTCCATCAGGACCCTCTCTCCGGGAGTCCGCTCCGGCTTAGGTAACCCTTCATCTCCCGCTTCCTAATGCGAAAAATCACTATGTAGCAACCTGCCACAAACTCGCTGAGCGTATCGGTATAAAGGGTGTGTCAGGTCCCGCATCCGATGGCAGTGATTTCACCGGTCGGGACGGATTCACCGATACGGGCAGTGGGCCCCGAGTCAGGGGCCCGAACCCTGGAAGAGAGCCCAAACCGAGCGAGATGCTCCATCAGTACCTCCCAGTCCTCGTCTTCGGCTTTCTCGGCGTCGCCATAGGTGCCGCCTTCGCCACCCTGAACGCGGTGCTCGGGCCGAAGCGGGTCGCCAGGAGCGTCTCGAGCGCCGCCGCCCGGCAGGCGGATCCGTACGAGTGCGGCCTGCCCTCGGAGGTCTCGAAGAACTTCAGGTTCGGGGTCAGCTTCTACCTGGTGGCAATGCTTTTCATCCTGTTCGACATCGAGGTCGTCTTCCTCTACCCGGTGGCGGCGATCTTCTCGGCCGCCGACTCCGTCTTCGTACTGGTCGAGGTCCTGATCTTCGTCGTGCTGCTCTTGGTCGCGCTCGCCTACGTCTGGAGGAAGGGGGCGTTGGATTGGAGATAGAACGGATCAAGGTCACCCCCGAGACCCCGCTCGAGCAGCCGTCGAGTCCGGAGGAGTTCCGGGCCAGGCAGCTCAAGGCAAGGGACATGCTCCGGGGCGATCTGGAGGGCGCCGACCTCGATGCGTATGTAGAGGAGAGGGTGATGACCACGACCCTCGAGAAGGTCCTCAACGTCGCCAGGGCGAACTCGATCTTCCCGGCCACCTTCGGCCTGGCCTGCTGTGCGATCGAGATGATGTCGACCGTCTCGCCCCGCTACGACATCGCCCGGTTCGGGGCCGAGGCCTTCCGGGCCTCACCCCGCCAGGCCGACCTGCTGATCATCTCGGGCAGGGTCTCGATCAAGATGGCGCCCGTCGTGCGCCGGATCTACGACCAGATGCTCGAGCCGAAGTGGTCGATCTCGATGGGCGCCTGCTCCTCCTCGGGCGGGATGTTCGCCAACTACGCGGTGGTCCAGGGTGCCGATCGGTTCATGCCGGTCGACGTCCACGTGCCGGGCTGTCCACCTCGTCCGGAGGCACTGATCTACGGCTTCAACAAGCTCCAGCGGATGATCATGGGCCACCCCGACCCGGGTTGGCGGGCGCGCTACAACGCGACCGGAACCGAGGAGTGGGCCCGTGGCGGAACGGGATCGAAGCCTTCACCCGAGGCAGTCGAGGCCTACAGGACGGCCAGGGAGGCACTCGGTGCCTGACGGACCGGGACTCGAGCTGATCATGGCCGAGGTAAACCGGGCGCACCCCGGTGCCGTGCTCGACACGGGCTACGACCGGGAGCAGGCCTCGCTCGTGGTTCCCGCCGAGCGGGTCCGCGAAGTCCTCGAATGGCTCCGGGACACCCCGGGCCAGGAGTACACCTTCCTCTCCTCGCTCCACGCGGCCGACTACCTGCCGGCCGAGCCGCGATTCGCCGTCCATTACGAACTACTCAACCGGGAACGCTACGAACGGATCCGGGTCAAGGCCCTCCTCCCGGGTCCGGCCTCTTCCTTTGGAGCGGGCTCGGAGGCGAACGGATCGGTCGCGCGAGGTACCGGGAACGGGTCGAGCTCGTTGGTCGAAGGGGCTGAGGGAGCTGGTCCCTCGACAGCGATCGAGGAGGGGGATGTGGAGGACTCTGGAGGAAGTCCCGGCGACCGTCTTTCCGAGGCGTTTGGCAGAGGGGGCGAGGAAGGTTCCGGAGGAGCACCCGGCGAAGGCCGGCCGACGGAATCCCCGACAACGGTCGCCCCTGAACCGCCCGAGATCGACTCCGTGGTCGACCTGTTCCCGACGGCCGACTTCCAGGAGCGCGAGGCTTACGACTTCTTCGGCATCGTCTTCCGCGGCCATCCCGACCTGAGGCGGATGTTCATGCCCGAGGATTACGTCGGCCACCCCCAGAGGCGGGACTTCCCGATCGGTGGGGAGCCGGTCATCTTCACCCGGGACGAGCCGGCCGATCCGGGATGGTGGAAATGACCCTTGAACCAGGAAGCAATGGAAGGGGCGGCCAGAGCGCGGCCGAGATCGTCCACGAGATAGAGGGCAGCGCCCCGGGGGTGACCGTCGAGCTCGAGCCGGAGCAGGAACTCCTCATGGTCAACATGGGCCCGCACCACCCGGCGACCCACGGGGTGTTGAGGCTCGAGGTGGAGCTCGAGGGCGAGGTCGTCCGCGACCTCAGGCCGATCGTCGGCTACGTTCACACCGGAATCGAGAAGTCCTGCGAGTCGATGGCCTTCTGGAAGGTGATCCCGTTCGTCGAGCGGATGGATTACCTCTCCTACTTCTTCAATTCCGAGGCCTATTGCGGGGCGGTCGAGAAGCTGATCGGGCTGGAGGTGCCGCGTCGCGCCCAGTACCTGAGGGTCCTCCACATGGAGCTCAACCGGCTCCACTCGCATCTGGTCTGGCTCGGGACCACGGCCCTCGACGTCGGCGCGATGAGCGTCTACTTCTACTGCTTCCGCGACCGCGACCGGGTGCTCGACCTGTTCGAGATGTCGGCCGGCCAGCGGATGCACACCCGCTATTTCCAGGTCGGCGGTGTTGCCGAGGACATTCCCGAAGGTTGGGAGGCGAAGGCCCGGGAGCTGATTGATGTGATCAAGCGGGGCCTCTCCCAGTACGAGTCCCTGCTCGACCGCAACGAGATCTTCCTGATGCGGACCAAGAACATCGGGGTGGTGGATCGGGAACGGCTGCTCGAGCTGGGGGTGACCGGGCCGCTGCTCCGGGCCGCCGGTGACCCCTGGGACCTCCGCAAGGAGGCCGGTTACCTGGTCTACGACGAGCTCGACTTCGACATCCCAGTCGGGACGGTCGGCGACGGGTACGACCGGTACCGGGTCCGTCTGGCCGAGATGCGGGAGTCGCTGAAGATCATCGAGCAGTGCCTGGACGAGCTCCCAGATGGCCCCTGGATCGCCGACGACCGCAAGTACGTCCTGCCGCCCCGCTCCGAGCTCTCGACCTCGATGGAGTCGCTGATCCACCACTTCAAACTGGTCACCGAGGGGTTCCGGGTCGATCCGGGCGAGGTCTACTACCCGATCGAGTCGCCCCGTGGGGAGCTCGGCTGCTTCGTCGTCGCCGATGGCTCGGCGAAGCCGGTCCGTGTCCACTTCCGCGACCCCTCGTTCGTCAACCTCCAGTCGCTCCGTGACATGGCGATCGGCGAGTACGTCGCCGACCTGATCCAGACCCTGGCGATGCTCGATCCGATCCTCGGGGGGATCGACCGGTGAGCGCGCCCCACTCCCCGGACTTCCCCGAGATCCCGATCGGCGGCTTCGTCGGCGAGGGTCTGCCCGAGGACCCGGCCAACACGACCGGTCGCAAACCGATCGGCAACCCGGCGGAGGTGCCGGAGCTCGCCGAGGTCGACTGCCCGCCCGAGCTCCAGAAGGAGATCGAGACCGCGATGGCCAGGTACCCCGAGAAGAGCTCGGCCTCGATCCCGGCCCTCTGGGCCGTCCAGCGGCTCTACGGATGGTGTTCCCCGGAGGGGGTTCGCCAGGCGGCCGCGGTCATGGGGGTCACCCCGGCCCACCTCGAGTCGGTGGCGAGCTTCTACGACCTCTTCTTCCTCGAGCCGACCGGTCGGCACCGGGTCCGGGTCTGCACCAACATCTCCTGCTGGATGAGGGGCGGCGATCGGCTGCTCGGGGCATTCGCCGAGGCGACCGGGTGCGACCTGGGGAAGGCGTCCCACGGCGGCACCGTCTCCGACGACGGTGAGTTTTTCGTGACCGGGTCCGAGTGCCTGGGGGCCTGTGACCTGGCCCCGATGGCCTCGATCGACGAGCGCTACTACGGCCCACTGCCTGAGGACGACGCCGCGGCGATCGTCAGGGAACTCCGCGATGGCGCCGAGCCGGAGCCCGGGCTCGCCCTCGCCTCCCGCGGCCTGGCCGGCGGCGCCGACCCGACCGATGACCCCAGGGTGGACTCGCTGAAGGGACCGAACCGATGAACTTCGAGATCCAGGAGACCCGGATACTGCTTCGCCACGCCGAGGACCCGAAGCTGGCGACGATCGAGGGTTACCGCTCCTACGGTGGGTACGAGACCCTCCAGCGGGCGCTCAAGGACATGGAGCCCGATGAGATCGTCAACGAGCTCGAGGAATCGGGCCTCCGGGGAAGGGGGGGAGCCGGATTCTCGATGGGCAAGAAGGTCTCCTTCCTGCCGCGGGGCGAGGAGACGAAATACCTCTGCTGCAACGCCGACGAATCAGAGCCCGGTGCCTTCAAGGATCGCGAGCTGATGCAGCGGAACCCCCACCAGCTGATCGAGGGGATCGCGATCGCAAGCTACGCCGCCGGGGCCGGCCACGCCTTCATCTTCATCCGGGGCGAGTACGAGGCCCAGGCCGACGTTCTCGACCGGGCGATCGCCGAGGCCTATGTCGCAGGCTTCCTCGGCAAGGACATCCTCGGCTCGGGCTTCGACCTCGAACTGATCGTCTATCGGGGCGCCGGTGCATATATATGCGGGGAGGAGACCGCCCTGCTCGACGCACTCGAGGGCAAGCGGGGCAACCCGAGGCTGAAGCCGCCCTTCCCCGCAGTGCAGGGGCTCTATGGCCAGCCGACCCTGATCAACAACGTCGAGACGCTCAGCAACGTCAGCCACATCGTCGCCAACGGGGCCGAGTGGTTCCGGAGCTTCGGTACCGAGCAGTCACCCGGGACCAAGGTCGTCTCGGTCTCGGGTCGGGTAAGGCGCCCCGGCAACTACGAGGTCCAGCTCGGGGTCCCGACCGGTGGTCTGGTCATGGACCTGGCCGGCGGCCCACCGGGCGACCACAAGGTCAAGGCCTTCTACCCGGGAGGCTCTTCCTCGCCGGTCCTGACTTCGGAGGGGCTAGATCTGCCCTACTCCTTCGAGGCGATGGCCGAGGCGGGATCGATGCTCGGCTCGGGCTCGATCATCGTCGCAGACGACACCGTTTCGATCCCGCACATGGCGCTCCGCACGGCCCGCTTCTACCACCACGAGTCCTGTGGCAAGTGCACACCCTGCCGGGAGGGCACTAACTGGACCGTGAAGATGCTCGAGCGCGTGGTCCGCGGCGAGGCTACCCCGATGGAGCTCGACATCATCACCTCGGTCCAGGACAACATCGTCGGCCACTGCCTCTGCGTACTCGGTGACTCGATGGCGATGCCGGTCAGCGCGATGGTCCGCAAGTTCAGGGATGAGTTCGAGCAGGTGATCGCTGAGGCCGCGCTCGAGTCGGTCCCGGTCACCGGCGACAACGGCAACGGCAACGGGGCACCGGCCGAGGTCCCGGCCCTGGCCGAAATGCTCGAACGCGACCCACTCCAGGGCAGGCCCGTGCCGGCAGGCGAACAGCGGGTCGGGGCGGAGGGCGGCGATGCCTAGGACCGAGCCCAACCGGATCACCCTGACGATCGACGGCCGCGAGATCGAGGCAGATGAGGGCACGATGCTGGTCGACGCGGCCCGCGAGGGCGACGTCGAGATCCCGGTCTTCTGTTACGAACCCAAGCTTGGCGCCCCGGTCGGGGCCTGCCGGATGTGCCTGGTCGAGGTCGAAGGGATCCCGAAGCTACAGACCTCCTGCTCGACTCCGGTTCGCGACGGGATGGTCGTCCACACCCGGACCGACCAGGTCAAGGAGGCCCAGGAATCGGTGGTCGAGTTCCTCCTGGTCAACCACCCGCTCGACTGTCCGGTCTGCGACAAGGGAGGCGAGTGCCCGCTCCAGGACATCTCGATGGGATGGGGCCCGGACCGAAACCGAATGGTCGACCAGAAGCGGCACTTCGAGAAGCCGGTGCCGCTTTCACCGCTGGTCGCGATCGACCGCGAGCGATGCATCCTCTGTTACCGCTGCGTCCGGTTCAGCGAGGAGGTCTCGGAGGACGAGCAGCTCCAGCTGCTCGAGCGCGGAGACGGCACCTACGTGGGGACCTTCGACGACCGGCCCTACATTGCGCCGTTCCAGGGCAACATCACCGAGCTCTGCCCGGTCGGGGCGCTGACCTCCTACACCTACCGTTTCCGGGCCCGGCCCTGGGACATCGAGCAGGGCGGATCGGTCTGCACCCTCTGCCCGAGCCAGTGCAATGTCAGCTTTACGGTGCGGGACGAGCAGGTCGCCCGGGTCCTCGCCCGGGACAACCCCGAGGTCGACGACGGCTGGCTCTGCGATAAAGGGCGCTACGCCTTCCAGGCGATGTACGCCGATGACCGGGTCCTCGGACCGGAGGTCACCTCCGACGGCCATCCGACTCCGGCCTCCTGGCAGGAAGCCGAGGATGCGGCGGCCGAGGGCCTCGCGAGGGCCGGGTCGAAGACGGCCGTCCTGGTCGGCGACGCATCGAACGAGGAGGGTTACCTGCTCCAGCGCATTCTTCGCCAGGCGCTCGGCTCCGGGGACATCGATTCCCGGCGGGGGCCCGGTGTCGATGGCGCCGCGGCCCTGAAGCTGGCTGACCCGGCGATAACTGCCGAGACCTCCGACATCGATACGGCAGACCTGGTGATCGTCGTCGGTACCGACCCGATCCAGTCAGCGCCCTCGTTTGACCTGCGGGTGAGGAAGGCGGTCCGACGAAACGGAACGGCTCTCGCCGTGGCGACCGACCGCCCCGGCGCACTCGAGGGAGGTGCGACCGAGGTCGTCCGGTTTTCTCCGGGGGGCGCAGCGGCGTTGCTCGAAGAGCTCGCCGGGAAGGTGAAACGCGGCCGGGCGAAGACTGGGCTGGCCGGGCTGATCGCGGATTCCGAGCAGACGGTGATCGTCTGGGGCGAGCGGATCGGTCAGGGGGCGGCCGGTCATGCCGCCGTCGAGGCGCTGGCAAACGGCGCCGAGGCCGCCGGGCTGGCCGACCAGGTGGGCTCGGGGCTGATCGGCATACCCGAACCCGCAAACGGCCGGGGATTGCGCGAGGTGGGCTGCCTGCCCGATGCCGGACCGGGCCTTTCCCCAACCGGACCCGGCCGCGACGCGCGGGCGATCCGGGAG
>JBJTBP010000039.1:0-13342 GCA_046091385.1 Solirubrobacterales bacterium
GTCCTCCCCTTCTCCCACCCGGACTTCAAGTGGGACTTCAGGCTGGAGACGGTCAAGTCGATCAATACCTCCGGACACAAGTTCGGCCTCGTCTACCCCGGGATTGGCTGGCTCGTGTTCAGGGACGACAAACAGCTGCCGGAGGACCTCGTCTTCTACGAGGACTATCTGGGGGAGAAGGACCCGACCTTCACCCTGAATTTCTCGGGCAGCAGCTCATTCATCCTGGCCCAGTACTTCAACTTCCTCTACCTCGGCAGGGTTGGCTACGAAGCGGCAGTTCAGGCGATGGACGCAAATGCCACCGCCCTGGCAAAAGGACTCGACGCGATCGATGGAGTGGAGAACGTCGAACTGAAGGGACCGACTCTTCCGCTGGTCATCACCAGGGTCTCTGAGGGCGAGCCCTTCAGCGAGGACGACCTGGTCGGTGAGCTAGCTCGGCGCAGGGGATGGCTCGTACCCGCCTACGACCTCCCGCCCGACAGTGACGACATCCGGATCATGCGGATGCTCGTGAAGATCGACCAGACCCGCGAGCTGGTCGATGCACTGGTGGCCGACTTCGGTGCCTCGATCGAGTTCCTCCGGAAGCGCGGGACGGGCGAGGGCAAGACCCCCGCCCACTCCGGCGTCGGCTACTAGAACTGCCCGGCCGTCAGCTGATCTTCATCCCCGAGATAGCCCGGGCGATCACCAGCTGCTGGATCTCCGCGGTGCCCTCGAAGATGTCGTAGATCTTCGCGTCCCGGTGCATCCTCTCGACCGGGTACTCACGGGTGTACCCGTTCCCACCGAGGATCTGGATCGCCCGCTCGGTGGCCCAGACGGCGACTTCACCGGCCTTCAGCTTGGACCTCGACCCTTCGGCGTTCTCGAACGGAATCTGGTTCCGCCCCATCCAGGAGGCCCGCCAGACGAGCAGCCTGGCGGCGTCGATCTCGGTCTTCATCTTGGCGAGGGTGAAGGCGATCGCCTGGTTTTCGATGATCGGCCGTCCGAACTGGACCCTCTCCTTGGCGTAGTCGAGCGAGTACTCGTAGGCAGCCCTGGCGATTCCGAGGGCCTGGGCACCGACCGTCGGACGGCTCGCCTCGAAGGTGGCCATCGCGGCCTGAGACTTCGACTTCTTGCCCTCTCGCACCCTCGCGAGGCGCTCGTCGAGCTTCTCCTTGCCGCCCAGGAGGTTGGCTCCCGGGACCCGGCAGTCGTCGAGGTGTACGTCGGCGGTGTGGGATGCCCGAATCCCGTGCTTCTTCACCTTTGCCCCCTGCTCGATGCCAGGGGTGTCGATCGGGATGACGAAGGCGGCGTGGCCACGAGAGCCGAGGTCGCGGTCGACCGAGGCGACCACGACATGGACATCGGCGATACCGCCGTTAGTCGCCCAGGCCTTCTGGCCGTTGAGTACCCACTCGTCCTTCGCCTCGTCGTACTTTGCGGTGGTCCGCATGGCGGAAACATCCGAGCCCGCATCTGGCTCGGACGAGCAGAACGCAGAGATCTTGAGGTCACCCTCGGTCCCGAAGCAGCGTGGGATCCACTCCCCGATCTGCTCGGGCGTGCCCTGGCCGAGGATCGCGACCGCGGCGAGGGTGCTCCCGAAGATCGACATTCCGAGTCCGGCGTCGCCCCAGAAGATCTCCTCGTTGACGAGGGGGAGCGTGAGCCCGGTCGGGTCGGCGAACAGCTGGGCCATGCCGTCGAACCCGTAGAGGCCGATCTTCGCGGCCTCCTCGACGACCGGCCACGGGAACTCCTCCCGTTCGTCCCACTCATGGGCGGCCGGCCTGAGGACGCTCTCGGCGAACCCATGGGCCCACTCCTGGAGGTCCTTCTGGTCCTGGTTCAGCTCCATCGAGAAGGTCGGCTGGGCCGAATCACCATTGGTGGCGGCGGCGCCGTTCTCGGCAGCGTCGGAGGCTTCGGTCGTCTCGGTGCTGGTTTCAGTGCTCATGGCTACAGGGTACTAGCGAGCCACAACGGATCGTCCTGACCTCGGGACCTGAATGTGCCCTTCAGGCCGCCCGGGTGAACTCTTCCTGGGGTCCCAGGATCTCGTCCAGTTCGGCCATCAGTGCAGCCGATCTCACCACCCGGTAGTCGGGGCCAAGGCGGAGCTTGGTCTGCCGGTTCGGTCCGACCACCAGGAGGTTGACGTCGATGTCCCCCCGATGGTGCTCGAGCAGGGCCTTGACGTCCTCCAGCGCGTCGGCGGAAAAGCGATCCTCGTCGACCCGGAGGGTCAGGGGTTCGCTCCTTTCCTCGATCCGCTTCTTCGCCTGCGCCACCTGGTCGGGGTCGGGCTCGAACCGATTCGCCCCCTGGACCACCAGCTTGGTCCCCCGGTCGGTGTGATCGACCCTCCCCTTCACCAGGACCACCGAGTCGGGCTGGATCGCCCCGGTCTTCCCCGACTCATCGGGGTTGAATACGAGCAACTCCACCTCGGCCTCGACATCGGAGAGCGTCGCGAAGGCGATCTGGCGTCCGGACCGGGTCCGGACCTTGCGGTACTCGGTCACCAGGCCACCGACTGTGACCCACTCGTCGTCCCTTCGATCGGGAAGTTCCGAGATCGGACAGTCGGCCTCCACCGCCAGGGCCTCGCGAAGGCCGTCCAGCGGGTGGGCCGAAAGGTAGGTACCGAGGGTCTCCTTTTCGAGTGCCAGGAGGTCCGACTCTTCGAACTCCTCCTCAGCTATCGCAGGGTGGGTTGCGCTACCGCCGAAGTCCTCGCCGCCCTCTTCCATGTCGAAGAACGACCCCTGTCCTGCAACCGAATCGGCCTGCACCCGGCTTCCGGACGCCTGGGCCTCCGGAAGCACCTCGAGCATCCCCTTTCGCGCGCCTGGCAGGGAATTGAGCGCTCCGCACATGACGAGGCACTCGAGGGCCTTCTTGTTGACCGCCCTGGCATCGACCCGTTCGCAGACGTCCCAGAGGGACTCGAACTCCCGTTCCTCGCGAGCGGCGATGATCGCCTCGACCGCGGCATGACCCACGTTCTTGACCGCGTCCAGCCCGAAGCGGATCCCCTCATCGGTAACCACGAACCCATGGTCGGACTGGTTGATGTCGGGCGGCAGGACGGCGATCCCCATCTCGGCGCAGCGACCGATGAAGCGCGGAACCTTGTCCTTGGTGTCCATCACCGAGGAGATCACGGCCGCCATGAATTCGGCGGGGTAGTTCGCCTTGAGCCATGCGGTCCTGTAAGCGATCATCGCGTAGCTCGCCGCGTGGGATTTGTTGAAGGAGTAGTCGGCGGCGCTCTCCATCGTCTTCCAGAGACGGTCGGCGACGGCCCGGTCGGTCCCCGAAGCTGCCGCCCCATCCATGAACTCGTCCCTCAGTTCCTCCATCTTGTCGCGAAGCTTCTTGCCGATCGCCTTGCGCAGGTCATCGGCCCGGGCAGGGTCAAATCCGGCGATCCGGACCGCGATCGCCATCAACTGCTCCTGGTAGACGAGACATCCGTAGGTGGCCTCCGTTATCTCCCTGAGGCGCTCGTCCTCGTAGAAGACGGCCGATGGATCGGCCTTGCCCTCGGCGTAGCGGGGGATTTCCGACATCGCTCCGGGCCGATAGAGGGAAACCAGGGCGACGATGTCGTCGAACCGCGTCGGCACGACCTTCTTCATCGCCTCCCTCATACCGTCCGACTCGAGCTGGAATACGCCGGTCGAGTCACCGCGGGCGAGCATCTCGTAGGTCATCAGGTCATCCAGCGGTATCTCGAGGATGTCGATCTCTTCGCCCCGCGAGCGCCGGATGATGTCGAGTGCATCGTCGATCACATCGAGGTTCCGCAAGCCCAGGAAATCCATCTTCAACAGGCCGATTTGCTCTACCGGACCCATCGGGTACTGGGTCACCGTCTTGTACTGCCGGACCGGCTTGCCGTTCTCGTCCCTCATCGGCTCGGCGGAACGATCCTCGACAAGCTGGAGGGGGACCACCTGCTTGAGCGGGGTGCCCGAAATGACTACGGCCGCGGCATGGATCGAGGTGTTGCGGATCTTCCCCTCAAGCCCTCGAGCGGTGTCGATCACCTTTCGGGCGTCCTCCTCGGCGTCATAGGTGCCGCGCAGGTCGCCTCCCGGGGCGAGGCACTCCTCGAAGGTCGGAGAGCGCCCCATCACGGGCTCCGGGATCTGTTTGGCCAGCTGGTCACCGAACTGGTAGTCGAAGCCGTGCACCCGGGCCGCATCGCGAATCGCTGCCCGGGGGGCCATCGTGTTGAAGGTGATGATCTGGGCGACCGAGTCCTGGCCGTACTTCTCGGTCACGTACCTGATCACCTCATCCCGGCCACGGACCGAGAAATCGATGTCGATATCGGGCATGCTCCTCCGGCCCGGGTTGAGGAACCGCTCGAAGAGGAGGTCGTGCTCGAGCGGGTCGATATCGGTGATTCCGAGGGCGTAGGAAACGATCGAGCCGGCCGCCGAACCACGTCCCGGTCCGACCGAGATTCCCTGCTCCCTTGCGTGCCGGACGAAGTCCCAGACGATCAGGAAGTAGGACGGAAAACCCATCTTCGAGATCACTGCGAGCTCGGTCTCCATCCGCTCGATCGCCTCGGCCGGGGCCGGGTCGCCGTAACGCTCGCGAAGGCCCTCGAAGGCAACCTCACGGAGGAAGACACCTGGGTCGGACCCATCCGGGGTCGGGAAGTCGGGCACGAGCACCTGTCCGAGTGGGATCTCGATTTCGGCCCGCTCGGCGATCTCGAGGGTCGAGGGCACCGCATCCGGCCACTCCGCGAAAGACTCGGCCATCTCATCTGCGTTCTTCAGGTAGTACTCGTTGGTGTCGAAGCTCATCTTCGGCTGGTCGAGGGTCGACTTCGTCTGGACGCAGAGCAGGGCGCGGTGGTTGTCGAAGTCGTCCCTGGTCAGGTAGTGGACGTCCGCGGTGGCGACGAGAGGGCGTCCCACTTCACGGGCGACCTGGGCGATCTCCTGGTTGGCGAAGTCCTGGTCCTCGATCCCGTTCTTCTGGACCTCCAGATAGACCTGGTCCGGACCGAAGACCTGAATCAGGGCGTCGAGGTGCTCGCGGGCCTCGTCGGGCCTGCGTTCGACTATCCGGCGCACGAAACGGGATTGGAGGCATCCAGTGAGGGCGACCACGCCCTCCGAGTAGCGCTCGAGCAGCTCGAGATCCGTGTGGGCCTTTCCCTTGTTGAATCCCTCGAGGACGGCATCGGAGCTCAAAGCGACCAGGTTCCGGAATCCGACGTTGCTGACCGCGAGGAGTGTGAGGTGGTTCCGCTCGTACTTTCCCGCCTCGGAAAGGGCCGTCCGGTCGTCGACGAAGTAGGCCTCGATCCCGAGGATCGGCTTCACACCCTGTTTGCGGCAGGCCGAGTACATGTCGACGGCTCCGTTCATGACGCCATGGTCGGTAAGGCCCAGGGCCGGCATCCCGAGTTCGGCTGCCCGAGCTGCCATCTGGTCGATGTTGCAGGCGCCGTCCAGCACCGAATGCTCGCTGTGGACGTGTAGGTGGGCTACCTGCGCTTTTCCGGGAGTCGACCCTGCCACCCGTCAATGATCGCAATCGGTCCCGACGAAATCGGGTGGACCGGGACGCTCGGGAGTCGGGGATTCGCTCTTTGGGAAGAGTTCCCCGTGGTGACGATCCGCCGCCGCTACGATCGACGCCGATACCCGATGGAAACGATCATCTTCCTCCGCCACGGGCAGGCCGAAGACGACGACGGCAGAGGCGACGCTGCGCGGCCTCTGACCCCGAAGGGAATCGCTCAGTCCGAAGTCGCCGGTCGGGCCCTCAACTCGCTCGGCCTGATCCCGGACCTCTGCCTTTCCAGTCCGAGGACGAGGGCGATCGAGACCGCCCGAGGGGCATGCGAGGCCCTCGGCCTCGAGCCGGTGGTCGACGAGGGCCTCGGAATCGGTGAGTTCGATGCGGAGGATCTGGCAGCCGGCTTGGGCTGCGTCCTCCTGGTCGGGCATGAGCCCTCGTTCTCGAGCGAGGTGGGGAGGCTCACCGGGGGTTCGGTCCGGTTGAGGAAGGGTGGAATCGCCGTCGTTCGGGGCTCACGCCTCGAGATGCTGGCCGGGCCGGACCTGCTCGCACTGGCCAGCTGAGCGCCTGGCAGGGCCAGCCTCAGGCGCAGACCCAGGCGCCCGGACCGGCGCTCTCCCAGATCAGGGCGGCGATCCGATCCTGCTCCGCCTTCGATGCCTGGTGGGGAAGGCCTTCGCCGCCGTAGGCCTCCCAGGTCGATGGAATGATCTGATAGGCGCCTCCGGCCCCGCTGCTCGGATTGAGTGCCGAGTAATTTCCCCCGGACTCGCACATGACGATGTAGGTCGGGATTGCGTAGGGGCCACCGGCGAAGTTTGCTGCCCCGGTGCCCGAGTCGAGTTCGGACTCGATCCGCGTCACCTCGTCCTTCAGCTCGTCGATCTTCCCCTCCCTCGCATTCTGGACCGCGGTAAGCCTGGCCATCGACTGTTCGGACTCGAGCCGCGTCGCCGCGGCCGATTCCCTCGCCGAACGCAACCCCCCCAGCTCGGACACGAGGAGCTCTCGCGAACGCCTTACCTGCCCGAGCGACTCGAGTCGCTGTCGGCGCAGGTCTGCGATCCGCTCGGCTAGTTCCCTCTCGGAGTCGGCAATCGCTTCCAGGTAGGCGCCCGAGGCGGCAAGGTCACCGAAGTCCTCGGTCGCGAGCAGTATCGCGACCGCGTTCGAGGTACCCGACTCGTAGATCGCACCCAGCCGGTCGGCCAGTTGAGTCCGAGCCGATTCGAGGCGCTGGGCGGCGAGGGCTGCCGCCTCCAGTGCCGAGCGAAGGCGGTCCCCGATCTCGACCAGGCGCCGCTGCCCGTCGGCCAGCTGCTGTTCGATCTGCAGCTCGGCAACCCTGGCGGACTCCGCCTCCCGGTCGAGCCGGTCGAACCTCTCTCTCGATCCGGTCAGCTCATCGGAGAGCCGCTCGACCCGGGACTCGGCCTTCTCGAGTTCCTTCTCGCCGGCGGAGGTTTTGGCAACCGCCTCCTCAGCACTCACTCCCTCCCCGGGGGCTGGCGCCCAGAGGCCGATGAGGATTGCCGCCAGAGCGAGGGCGGCCGCCCGCAGGAGCACCACTGCGACCGCTGAGGGGGTCGGAGAAGACATCTTGGACGACCGTAGCCGAGGGAGGCTGGGAGTCGACCGGGGCTCGCTCGGCCCGCAAGGCGGGTTGCGCAGCCCCGCTCAGGTGGTTTCGTCGTCGTCGCCGGCCCGGCCGAGCAGGAGCCCGACCCCGACGAGGCCGACCAGGGCCCCCAGCAACCCCAGGCCCAGCACCGAAAGCCGGGAGGGCGGGCGGTTGGGCCTGACCAGGCGGTTGCGGACCGTCCAGACCGCCAGGCGACCGATCAGTTCGTAGATCACCGTTCGCCCCCGTCCCGATTCCTGATCCTGTGGGCCATCCGGGTCTGGAGGGAGAACAGCTCGATGAAGCCCGGGCTGGAGCGTTGGGAGAACTCGCCCCCCGATTCCCCGAAGGAGGCGAGGTTCCGGTCATAGAGGGCGTAGGGAGAGGATCGGGCGACCGGAACGGCGGAGCCCTTGTAGAGCCTCATCGTCACTTCACCGGTGACGTACTCGTTGGCCGAATCCATGTAGGCGTCGAGGTCGTGCCTCAAAGGTTCGTTCCAGAGTCCGGCGTAGACGAGGTAGGCCCACTGCCGGTCAAGCGTGTGTTTGAAGTTGTTCTGGTGGATGGTCGAGACCAGCTTCTCGAGCTCCGCGTGCGCCGTCAGGACGATCTCGGCCGCGGGGACCTCGTAGATGTCACGCACCTTCAGGCCGACGACCCGGTCCTCGATGTGATCGACGATCCCGACCCCGTGTCGACAGCCGAGTTCGGTCAGACGATCGATCAGGGGCACCAGCTCCATCGCGGTGCCGTCGAGCGACACGGGTACACCCGCCTCGAACCCGACCGTGACGCTCTCGGGTGAATCCGGGGCTTCCTCCGGCGGCGTCACCAGCTGGAAGACGTCCCGGGGCGGAGCGGCGTTCAGATCTTCTATCTCCCCACCTTCGGAGGACCTCCCCCAGAGGTTGTCGTCGATCGAATAGGGCGGGGCCTGGCCGCCTCCCTTGACCGGGATCCCGTGGCGGCGGCAGTACTCGAGTTCCTCGTCCCTCCCGATCTGCCAAGAGCGAACCGGGGCGATCGTCTTCAGGCTCGGTTCCAGGGTCGCCACGGTCGCCTCGAGGCGCACCTGGTCGTTGCCCTTCCCGGTGCAGCCGTGGGCGAGTACGTTGCAGCCGGTCGCGGCGGCGGTCTCGACCCCGAGCTTGGCGATCAGCGGACGGCCTAGCGAGGTGAAGAGCGGGTAGCCGCCTCCATAGAGGGCGTTTGCCTTGATCGCCGGAAGGACGTAGTCGCGGGCGAACTCCTCCCGCGCATCGATCACCACGGTTTCGACCGCACCGAGGTCCCGGGCCTTCCCGGTGACCGCGTCGTAGTCCTCACCGGGCTGCCCGAGGTCGATCGTCAAGGTGACGACTTCGGCTCCATACTCGGCTTGGATCCAGTGCAGCATCACGCTGGTGTCGAGGCCCCCCGAGTAGAGGAGGAGGACCTTCCGCACCTCCTCGGGCTGGGCCTCGAAGGTTGCGACCGGGTCGGCCGACGGGCCCAGGGAGAGCTGCTCCTCGATCTGTTCCGGACCGGCTCCGGTCAAGGGCTTATGCCCCCGCTACCCGACCCCGAGGAGGTACCCCCGGGTGATACGCCCCCGGATGAGCCCCCCGAATCGGTTGAACCACCGTCGGGGGTGGTTCCGCCCTGCTCACCACCGCCTTCCTCGGGGGCCGGCTCGGGTTCCGGGGTGACCCCACCGGAATCCGAGTCATCGGGCTTGGTCGGTACCGGAACGGTTCCGGAACCGGTCTGGTCGCTTCCGCTGTCGGACCCTGCGAGCACGATGATCGCGATCACCAGGCCGATGATCACGGCGACCAGACCCAAGAGCAACCACCTCATGCCGCCCCCGCCTCCATCATCGCCATACGGATCCCGTCCTCGGCCCTGCGCCATAACCCGTGTCCTTTCGTCGTTCAAGAAGAGCCTTTCCTCCGATTTCTGATGGTAGCCGCTGACAGGGCCAGCACAGCGATCAACGGGCCTCCGCCAGGACCTCGCCGAGAATCTCGAGCGCCCGGTCGATCTGGTCATCGGAAACCACGAACGGTGGCAGCAACCTCAGCGTGTCCGGACGAGGGGCATTGACGACGAGACCCCGCCCGAGCAGCTCGTCGCGAACGGCCGCGGAGTCGAGACCGCTCTCCAGGGCAGCTCCGAGCCGCAGTCCCCTCCCCCGTACCGACTCGACTCCGGAGAGGCCCACCAGTCCATCGACGAGCCGGCCACCCGCCTCGCGCACCCTGCGGAGGGTCTCTGGCCTGTCGACGATCTCCAGAACCCGCCCGGCCGCCGCCGAGGCGACCGGCCCGGCCGCGAAGGTCGACCCGTGGTCCCCGGGCACGAGTACCTGGCCCAGCTCTTCGGAGTTGACACAGGCACCGATCGCCATCCCCCCGCCCAGGGCCTTGGCGGTAGTCATCACGTCCGGGACGATCCCGAACTGCTGGTAGCTCCAGAGCGACCCGGTCCTGCCGACCCCCGTCTGGACCTCGTCCAGCACCAGCAGGGCGCCGGCATCGCGGGTCAGACGGCGGGCCAGCTCGAGCGTCGCCTCCGAGAACGGTCGCACCCCGGCCTCTCCCTGAATCGTCTCCATCATCACCCCGGCGGTGTTCGGTCCGAAGGCGGATTCGAGGGCGTCCGGATCGTCGAAGGGAACCTGGATGAAACCCGGCAGCATCGGGCCGAGGTCGGCCTGATCGACCAGGGCCGGCGTCGCCGCCATCGCTCCGTAGGTCCTTCCGTGCCACGCCCCCTCGAATGTGATCACCTCGGGGCTATCGATCCCCCGCGCAGCGGCGTGCTTTCGCAGGACCTTTATCGCGCATTCGTTGGCCTCCGAACCGGAATTGGCGAAGAAGACCGGTCCCCCGATCGATCCCTCCGAAAGCAGCTCGGCGAGATCGACCATCGGCTCGGTGTAGAAGAGGTTCGAGACGTGGTCGAGCCTGGCCATCTGTTCAGTCGCAGCCTCGACCAGATCCCGGTTCCCATGCCCGAGCGAAGTGACCGCGATCCCACTGAGGAAGTCGAGGTACTCCCTGCCCTCCTCGTCGACCAGGATGGCTCCATCGCCCGCGACGAAGACGACGTCGGAGCGAGGGTAGGTCTGCATCAGGTAGCGCGCCTCCCGCTCCCGAATCGTTCCGGCCCCGGTCAAGGAGTGACCTTGGTCCCGATCCCGGAGTCGGTGAAGAGTTCGAGCAGGAGGGAATGCGGCTTTCGGCCGTCGATGATGTGGACGCTGCCAACCCCACCCTTGAGCGCGTCGAGTGCCGCCCCGAGCTTCGGCTTCATCCCCCCTTCGATCCCGACCAGGGCCGCTTCGAGAGTGGCCGCGTCGGTCTCCGAGACCAGTGAGGATTCATCCCCGGGATCATCGAGCCAGCCCGGAACGTCGGTCAGGAAGAAGGCCTTGAAGGCCCCGAGGGCGGCAGCGACCTTCCCGGCCGCCTCGTCGGCATTGACGTTGTAGGAGTTGCCCTCACCGTCCGAGGCAACCGACGCGATCACCGGTATGTAGTCCTCTGCGATGTGGTTGATCACGTCGACGTCGACCCGCTCGATCTCCCCGACGAAACCGATATCGGCCGCATTCGCAACAGGGGCCACTTCGAACAGGGCCCCGTCCTCGCCGGAGAGTCCCACTGCAGCCTGCCCGGCCATGTTCAGGCGACTGACCAGGTCGGAATTGAGCTTGCCGAGGAGGACCATCTTCGCGACCTCGACTGTCTCGGCATCGGATACCCGGAGTCCGTCGTGGAACTTGACCTCCATCCCGAGCCTCTCCATGTATTCGGAAATCTCGGGACCGCCGCCATGGACTACCACCGGGTTCATCCCGACGTACTTGAGCAGGACCACATCCTCCGCGAACCCCCTGCGGAGCGACTCCTCCCGCATCGCCGCGCCCCCGTACTTGATCACCACCGTCTGCCCGTGGAACTCCCTGATGTAGGGCAGCGCCTCGAGCAGGACGGTCACATCCCCTCCCGGCTCGTTGGGGGCCTGCTGTCCTCCTGGTTCGGTCAAGGGGATTCCGGTCCTCTCAGGTCGTGTATTCAGCGTTGATCTCGATGTAGCGATGGGTCAGGTCCGAGAAGTACTGGTGGCCGGATCCCTCACCCCGCCCCAGGTCGATCCCGATCTCGACCTGGTCATCAGGGCCACCGAGCTCGTCGGCTCGAACGGCCTGCTCGTCCAGGCCGATCAGGTCCTCACCCTTAAGTGCCGCCCCTGCAGCCTGGAGGATCCGTCCCCAGTTCGGGTCGCGACCGAAAAGCGCCGTCTTGACGAGCGGCGAGTTGCCGATCGCCCGGGCGACCCGATCGGCTTCGTCCCGGTCGTTTGCCCCTTCCACGGAGACCCGGGCGATTCGCGTCGCACCTTCTCCGTCGGCGACGATCGCCAGGGCGAGTTCGAGCAGGACGGCGTCGAGCATGCCGACGGGCAGGGGCAACCCCGAGGCACCGCTCGCCTGGAGCAGGACCGTGTCGTTGGTGCTCATCTGTCCATCGACCGAGATCCGGTTGAACGACCGTCCGACCGCTTCACCGAGGACTGACCGCGGTTCCTCCACGACGGCATCGGTCTGCACGAAGCAGAGCATCGTGGCGAGTCCCGGCTCGATCATCCCGGCTCCCTTTGCCTGGGCCGAGACGGTCACTCCGCCGGCAGTGACCGTCAGGGACTTGGTGCCTGCGTCGGTGGTCAGGATCGCCCCGGCGAACTCCCCACCACCGTCCGGGCCGAGGCGCTCGACCAGTCCAGGGACGGCCGCAACCACCGAACCTGGGTCCAGCTGCACGCCGATAACCCCGGTCTGGGCGATCGCGACCTCGGTCGGATCGAGACCCAATGCCGCGGCTACCGAGTCCCGCACCTCCGTCGCGACCTCCATCCCCCGCTCCCCTGTCGCACAGTTCGCGTTCCCCGAGGTGACCACCACTGCCCCGATTCGCCCGGAATCGAGCCCCTCCCTGCAGAGTCTCACCGGAGCTGCTGCCACCGCATTGGTGGTCAGGACGATCGCGCTCGATGTCGGCGCCCCGGAAGAGGCGAGGAGGGCCAGGTCGGGGGCGCCGTCATCCTTGATCCCGACCGCAGCACCAGCCGCGATGAACCCCTCGGCAAGCCGATCCGGGCTGAGGGCCTCGGTTCCCTCGGGGAATTCCACCCACCTGAAGCCGGTCAGCGATTCGGCCGCCGTCACTCGAGACCCTCCCCCTCGGGTAGATCGAGCATCAGATTGAGGTTCTGGACGGCCTGACTCGAGGCACCCTTCCAGAGGTTGTCGATTACCGAGAAGACGAGTACGCGGTCCTCACCGGCGACTGCCTGGATCCGGCAGCGGTTGGTCTCCCTCACATCGCGGACCCCTGGCGGGCTGTCGACGACGTCGACGAACGGCTCGTCCTCGTAGGCATCCCGGTAGAGGGCGTCGAGTTCCTCCTGGGGGAGCTGATCTCGCGTCGTCACGTACGCCGAGACGAGCTCACCCTGATCGACCGGCAGCAGATGGGGCACGAAGGTGAGGGAAGGTGTCGTCCCATCCGGCGAAAGGGTCGAGAGCCTTTCGAGGATTTCCGGCCGGTGACGATGCCCAACCGGTCTGTAGGGTCGACCGTTCTCGGTCACGTTGACGAAGGAGACCGCCTCGCCGGCATCCCTACCGGCCCCCGAGGTCCCCGACTTCGCATCGATCACCACGTCCTCGGCAAGCCCGGCCCGGACCAGTGGCGCCAGCCCGAGCAGTGCAGCGGTCGGGTAGCAGCCGGGGTTGGCAACCAGCTCGGCGCCGGCGACCGCCGCACGATCCAACTCAGGCAGTCCGTAGACGGCACCATCCAGCAGTTCCGGTGCGCTGTGATCCCCGTAGGTCTTCTCATAGTCGGGCAGCTCGAGGAAACGGAAATCGGCCGAGAGGTCGACCACCACCAGCCCGAGACCCCTCATCTCGGCCACCACCGGAGCTGCCGCACCATGCGGGTAGGCAACGATTCCGGCATCGGCCCTCTCGATCACCTGGCTGTCGAGTTCCTCGATCTCGAGGGAGACGGGGTGCCTCGGGTAGATGTCGCCAAGTCGTTCCCCGACCTGGGACCGCGCCGTAACCGCCACCAGCTCGAGTCCGGGATGCCGATCCACCAGCCGCGCGGCGAG
>JBJTBP010000040.1:0-24685 GCA_046091385.1 Solirubrobacterales bacterium
TCCACCGGTCAGCGGGTCAGCCAGGGTCAGGTGATCGGGTACTCCGGCAACACCGGTTCCAGCACCGGACCCCACCTCCACTTCGAAGTCCGGATCAACGGGGCCGCGCAGGACCCGATGGGCTACCTCTAGCCCTTTCCGTAGACCTCAGGCGGTAAGGCGACGAGCTGCCTCGGCTGCCCGGGCAACGACCTCCTCTTCGTCCTCGACCCGTCCCCCTCGGGAGACGACCTTGCCGTCGACGACCAGGGTGTGGACCGCGGAGCCGGTTGCCGCATAGACCAGGTTGGAGACGGGGTCCCCGGTCGCCATTTCCGGCCGGGAGAGGTCGACCAGGATGAAGTCGGCCGGCATCCCCGGGGCAAGTGGGTCGGCCGGGCCGAGGAGGGCGGAGGCCCGACCTGTTGCGATCTGCCAGGCCTCCTCCACCGGGATCACCGCCGCGTCGGCCGAGGCTGCGCGCTGGAGAAGGGCGAAGACCTTGAGGTCCCCAAGAGGGTCGAGCGAGTTATTCGAGGCAGGACCGTCGGTACCGAGACCGACCGCGACTTCGGCCCGTCGCGCTTCGGACCAGGGGAAGGGCCGCCCGACCGTGAGCTTCTGGTTTGCGACCGGGTTGGTGACGACGGTCGCTCCCCGCTCGGCGACCAGTTCGAGCTCCTCCCGGTCGAGCCAGACGGCATGAGCCAACAGGGTCTTCGGACCGATCAGGCCCAGGTCATCGAGGTAGCGGGTCGGTCGAACTCCGTGCTCGGCCAGGCAGTCCTCGACCTCCTTTGCCGTCTCGGAGAGGTGGATGTGGATCGGCAGATCCCTCTCCCGGGCGATCCCGGCCAGTCGCTCGAGGCTCTCGCTCCCGACCGTGTAGATCGCGTGCGGTGCCACGGCGACCGAGATCCGTGGCCCGAAGGAGGCACAGCGGTCGAGATCCTCGAGCCAGCCGGTCGACGGACCGCTTCCCCCCGGAGGGTCGATCACCACGGGCCCGACCGTCGCCCGAAGGCCGGCGTCTCCGACGGCACGGGCCACTTCCGGTTCGTGCCAGTACATGTCCCAGAAGGTCGAGACCCCGTTCCGGGCCATCTCGACGCAAGCCAGACGGGCACCCCAGTAGACGTCGTCGGGGGTCAGATTCTGCTCGAGGGGCCAGATCGCCTCCTTGAGCCACTTCATTAGGGGGAGATCATCGCCCCGTCCCCGGAACAGGGTCATCGCCGCATGGGTATGTCCGTTGACCAGCGGCGGGGCGATCAGCATCCCCGAGCCGTCGAGTACCTGGGCCCCCTCCGGAGGGGTGGCGTTCGGTCCGAACCCAGTTATTCGACCGTCCTCTGCGACCAGACCGACCGACCGCCCGGACGGGTCGGTGGCTCCGACTACCGCGAGCGCGGACAAGCTTACTGAGCCTCCTCTGCCCGTTTCCGCTGGTAGGACTGGCGGAGGAACTCAGCCGAGCCGAAGAACGGTGCGATACAGCCGAGGAGGGCGATTGCGACCGCGAGTCTCAGGTTGATCACCCGAAAGTGGACTGCCGCAACGGCGGTGAGCGACATGACGATCCAGATGATCCCGTGGCTCAGGCCGAGGATGAAGGTCCAGGGCTGGGGTCCTCCGAGGGCGAACGCCGCGACGAGCAGGCCGAGGTAGATAGCCGAATGGACGAGGCTGACCGCCTCCATCCGCTTGAAGGTGACGACTCTGGTGAAGAGGTGGCCGAACTCACCGCCACCCGACGGCGCTCGGCTGGGCCCCACTCCCGTCTCGGTCTCGGTCGGCATCGGCGCGAAGCCTTCAGCAGTCGAGGCGAGCCGCAAGGCCGTCAAGCTCTGCCCGGATCGCCGAAAGGAGGGCCGGATCAACCTTTTCCGGGTCGACTGCGTCCAGATCGCCCTGCCAGAGGGATACCCGCCTCGCGGCGTCGAACTCCTCCGGGTCCCTGCCGCTCTCGAGCAGGGCCGTAAGGGTGAGGATGCTCTCGCGTCGGTCGTTCAGGTAGACGGCCTGTTCGATTCGTCCCGCCGCCGCGATCCGTCGGCGGTGGTCCTCCCGGCGGGCCCTTCCATCCTCGATCGACGGGTCCTGCCCGAGCGTCTCCACCATCTGCCGGACTTCCCGGCCGAAGAGGCGCTCGATCTCCTCCGGGTCGGTACCGGCCTTCTCGACCGTGTCGTGGAGGTAGGCCACGGTCAGCGCCGTCTCCCCCAGGTCGACCGAGAGCTCGGCGACTGCGGCGGGGTGTTCGATGAAGTCCCTCCCGAAACGGTCGAGCTGGCCTCGGTGGGCCTTTCGCGCCAGGGCGACGGCACGATCCGCCTCGGTCTGGGTCCCGTCCCGGGTTCTTCCTGTCTCGAGCGTTCCGGTCATCTTCACCTCAGGGCTGGGTCCCGCCGCTCGCTCCCTCGTCGGACACTCCCGCATCGGGGGCGGTCGCGCCTTCCGGAGTGGTTCCACCGGTGCCCTCGGTCGAGGGGGTGGCGGGGACCGGCTCGGGCACCGGTTCCTCGGTGGTCGTCTCCGTCGTTCCTGCCACTCCGGCAGCGGCAGCCTCGAGGTTCTCGATCCGGGTCTCGAGGGCGTTGATCCGGTCGCTGTCGGCGTTCTTGGTCAGCGAGATGTAGATCGCTGCCGCTCCGGCGCCGATCGCCAGCGCGGTCAGCACCAGAGCGACCACCGAGCGGCGCCGGAGCGATCGGTCGATCTCGGCAAGCCAGCCCCGAAGGCCGTCGAGGCGTCTGGTGACGTCCTGGGAGGCCGGTCGCGAAGCGCCCTGGGCGGCTCCCTTGTCGAGGCCGGACGGGTCTGGCGAGGTGCCGGTTGCCATCGGGATGCGTCAATCTACCGGCCTCGGGATGGTCCGGTCCACTAAGTTGCCGGGCACCGTCCAACGCCCCTCCACCGATCGGCGGGGGAAAGAACCGAACAAGGAGACCCACCGAATGCCCGAAGCAGTGATCGTCGACACAGTCCGGACCCCGATCGGCCGAGCCTTCAAGGGGTCGCTCTCCCAGCTTCGTCCGGATGACACCGGGGCCTTCGTGATCGACAAGCTGATGGAGAGAAACGAAGCCGTCTCCCCGGAGTCGGTCGAGGAGGTCTTCTGTGGGGTGGGCATGCCCCAGGGCAAGCAGGCCTACAACCTCGCCAGGATCCTCGTCCTGCTTTCCTCCCACCTGACCCCGGCGACCACCGGGGTGACCATCTCCCGGTACTGCGCGGCGAGCCTCGACGCGATCCGTCACGCCTCGAATGCGATCAAGAACGGTGAGGGCGACGTCTACATCGCGGCCGGGGTCGAGTTCGTAAGCCAGTTCAATGCGAGGACCGAGATCGCGGGCGCCCGTTCGGCCGGTGAGGAAGACCAGCACGAGGACCTGATCGGAAACGACGGCCAGCCGAACGCCTACATCGACATGGGCGTGACCGCGGTCAACGTGGCCGAGCGCTACGGGGTCAGCCGCGAGGACATGGACAAGTACGCCCAGCGTTCCCAGGAGCTAGCGGTCAAGAGCCAGGAAGATGGGTTCTTCGACCGGGAGATCGTCGGGGTCACCCTCCCCGACGGCACCGTCGTCGAGAAGGACGACGGACCGCGGGCCAGCTCCACGCTCGAGAAGCTGGGCGAGCTGCCCGAGGCCTTCGGAGGCGGCGGCGTCACCGCCGGCAATTCCTGCCCGCTGAACGACGGCGCTGCCGCCGTCCTCCTGAAGAGCGACACCACGGCGAAGGAGCTGGGGATCTCCCCTCGGGCCAAGGTGATCACTTCGGCCACTGCCGGTAACGAGCCCGAGTACATGGGCGTCGCACCGATCCCCGCCCTCCGCAAGCTGCTCGACCGGGCCGGGATGACGATCGACGACATCGACGTGGTCGAGCTGAACGAGGCCTTTGCCGCTCAGGTGATCCCGATCTCCGAGGAGGTCGGGATCCCGATGGAGAAGCTCAACACCCACGGCGGGGCGATCGCGCTCGGTCACCCCTTCGGAATGACCGGTGCCCGGATCATGGGAACCCTGCTCAACGTGATGGAGACCGACGACCACCAGTTCGGGATCGAGACGATGTGCGTCGCCGGAGGCCAGGGCGAGGCGATGCTGGTCGAGCGGACCGCCTGAGCGCGGTCCGCAACTAGCGCTCGAGCGGGGGCGTCTCGTCCTCGGAGGGCGATTCCCACTCCTGGAAGAGCGGAAGCCGCCAGAGCAGGCTGGCGATGACCAGTCCGAGGGCCGCGGCGAGCAGGGCGATGAACCACTCGACCGCGGTCAGAAAGGTCATCTCGAACGTCTGGCGGAGCGGTTCGACCGCGAGGATGCCGGCGAACAGTGCGCCGAGCCCGGCGACCATCGCAAGCAGGTAGCCCTGGATCGAGATGTGTTCCCGGCCAGGTCCCCGTTCGAGCAGGCGGATGAACGTGAGTCCGAGTACGACGAGGGTCGTCGTCGCGGCCGTCCTGCCCTCTTCGAGGGTGCCGGAGGCATCGACCACCAGGAAGGAGAAGATCGTCGCCAGGGCGGTTGCGACCCCGGCGGGGATCGCAAAGGCGCCAAGTGCCCGCAGGAGGTGGCCCCGGTAGAGCGGCCCGTCGCTCGGGGCGAGCGCGAGGACGAACGAGGGAATGCCGATCGTCAGCAGGGCGGCCAGGGTCCGCGGGCGCGGGAGGAAGGGAAATTCGAAGCCCGGCACGGCGACCAGCAGGATCAACGCCGCCGCGTAGACCGTCTTGGTCAGGTAGAGCCGGCCCAGGCGGTGGATGTTCCGGGCGATCCGCCGGCCGGCCGAGATCGCTTCCGGCAGGCGAGCGAAGTCGTCCTTGAGCAGGACGACGTCGGCGACGCTCTTGGTGACCTGGGCCCCCGAGCCCATCCCGACCGCCATCCGGGCCGCCTTCAGGGCCGGCACGTCGTTCACCCCGTCGCCGATCATCGCGGTGTACCTGCCACTCTCGGCCAGGGCCGTGACCAGCTCCTTCTTCTGCTCGGGCCGGATCCGGGCGAAGACAGTGTTCTCCGCCGCGGCCGAGGCAAGCCGTTCCGGGTCCTCGGGCAGTTGGTCCCCGGTGATCGTGCCGGTCACCCCGAGCCCGACCTGACGGGCGACGGCATCGACCGTCTCGGGTGCGTCGCCCGAGATCAGCTTGAGGGCGACGTCCTCCCTGCTCATCAGCTCGAGCGTCTCGGTCACCCCCTCCCTGAGGTTCTCCTCGAACACGACCAGGGCGACCGGAGTCAGTCCCGGTGGCAGCCCCGCGCTGCCGTCCGCCGGAAGCGGGCCAGAGCTCCGGCAGAAGGCGACGACCCGGTTTCCGGTCGATGCCTCCCTGGCCAGGGTCGCCCCGAGTCCGGGCCCGAGCTCCAGCCCGTCGCCTTCCGCCAGGACGTCGGGTGCTCCGAGCACCAGCACCTCGGGCTCTTCCGGTCCGTCGAGCGCCATACCGCTCCACTTCCATTCCGAAGAGAAGGGAACCTCGGCGGTTACCGGGATCGGCGAACCCGGGTAGGAGCTGCCGATCGCCTCGAGGGTCCTGTTCTGCTCGCCGGCCGAGGCGGCGAAGCGGGCGAGCATCTCCTCGGCCCGCTCCTCCTCACCCTCGGCCGGAACGACCGCAGCTACCGAGAGCGTCCCGTCGGTCAGCGTTCCCGTCTTGTCGAGACAGATCGTGTCGACCGAGGAAAGCGACTCGGTTGCGCTCATCTGCTGGACCAGAAGACCCCGGCGGGCGAGTCGGACCGCAGCCACTGCGAAGGTCACGCTCATCAGCAGGACGAGTCCCTCCGGGATCAGGGTGATCAGGCCGGCCGTCGCAGTCTGGGCCGCCTCGATCAGGTCGACGTTCCTGATGATCAGGGACCCGATCAGCAGTGCAGCGAGTGGGAAAAGAGCCCAGGTGCAGGCGACAATCACCCGGTTGACCTCGCGCTGGAGCGGCGCGGGGGGGTGGCGGAAGGCGCGTGCCTCCCCGGTCAGGCGACCTGCGTAGCTCTCCTCCCGAACCGCGGTCACCTCACAGAAACCCGAGCCGGAAATCACGAACGCCCCGGAGAGGAGCTGGTCGCCCTCGCTTTTTCCGATGCCTTCGGACTCGCCGGTGAGCAGCGATTCATCGAGGGTCAGGCCGCGGCTCGAAACGGTCACTCCGTCGGCGACCAGCTGATCTCCCGGGACGACCCTGACCAGGTCACCAGGAACGACCTGGCCCGCCCGGAGTTCGACCGTCTCGCCATCGCGAATCACCTGGGCCCTCGGTGCGACCAGCACGGCGAGCCGATCGAGTACCGCCTTTGCCTTCAGTTCCTGGCGAATTCCGATCCAGGTGTTGACGATCGCGATCAGGCCGAAGATCGCGTCGGCCCAGAGTCCGAGGGAGAGGATCAGGATGAAAAAGCCACCGATGATCGCGTTGAACAGGGTGAAGACGTTCGCCGCGACGATGCTCGCCGTCGAACGGGAGGCGGGCAGTTTCTCGGAGCCGAGCGCCCGCAGCCGGTCGGCCGCCTCCCGGGAGGAGAGACCCGCGCCCGGGAGCGTCCCTGCGATCGCTTCGTTCACGCACCGATTCTTATCGCGCCGGCGGCGGGACGGCGACCGGACCGACCGGGATATAGTGCTCCGCCATGGCGCTGAAGCTCGGCCTCTACCTCGGTTACTGGGGGATCGGACCGGAGGGCGAAGAGGCTCTCGACCTGGTCCACTCTGCGGAGAACGTCGGATTCGAGTCGGTCTGGGTGGCCGAGTCCTACGGTTCGGACGTGGTCAGCGTGCTCGCCTGGCTAGCCGGTCAGACCGAGAAGATCAATCTGGGTGGAGCGATCATGCAGGTGCCGGCGAGGCCCCCGGCAGCGGCAGCGATGGCCGGGGCGACGATCGACAAGCTCTCGGGGGGCAGGTTCCTCTTCGGATTCGGCCCTTCCGGTCCGCAGGTTTCCGAGGGCTGGTACGGCGTTCCCTACTCGAAGCCCTGGGGCAGGACCCGGGAGTACGTCGAGGTGGTCCGGGAGATCATCGCCAGGGAGGGTCCGCTCGACCATCAAGGCGAGCAGTACAAGCTGCCCCTGCCCGACAGCCAGGGCAAGCCCCTGAAGCTGAACTTCCATCCCGAGCGGAACTACATTCCGGTCTTCCTCGGGGCGATCGGTCGGAAGTCGGTCGAGATCTCGGCCGAGATCGCCGATGGCTGGATCCCGATCTTCTTCAGTCCCGAGAAGTTCGAGGAAGCTTGGGGAGAGCACATCGAGGCCGGTCTGAAGGCCGGCAACCGCAGCCGGGACGACTTCGAGGTTTCCCCCTCGGTCCAGGTGGCTATCGATGGCGACCTGGAGGCGGCCAGGAACATGGTCAGGATGGGCCTCGTCCTCTACTTCGGGGGAATGGGCAGCCGCAAGACAAACTTCTATGTCGACCTCGCCCACCGTTTCGGATTCGGCGAGGTGGCGGACGAGGTCCAGGAGCTCTTCCAGGCAGGCGACAAGGAAAAGGCCTTCCAGGCCGTTCCGGATGAGGTCGTCAACGCAGTCTCCCTGATCGGTTCTGAGGAGGAGGTCGCCGAGCGCCTGAAGGCCTTTACCGCCAAGGGCGTCGACCGGCTGATCGCCACCCCTATCGACGTGGACCACGAGGCACGGACCCACACGGTCGAGAGGCTCGCGGCCATTGCCGGCTGACCCGGGGGGCCCGCGGGTCCCGGAGGAGAAGGATTTCCGGTGAAGGTCGGCGTGACGAAGGAGGCCTCCGAGCGTGAACGCCGGGTCGCCCTGGTTCCCGATTCGGTGCGGTCCCTGGCCGATCGCGAAGGCGTCGAAGTCCTGGTCGAGTCGGGAGCTGGCCATGCCGCCGGGTTCCCGGACAGCGCCTACTCCGACGCCGGGGCCACGGTCGCTTCGCATGACGAGGCGGCAGGGGCGGACGTACTGCTCGCGGTCTCCAGGCCCTCGGGGGAAGAGATCGGGGGGATGAAGTCGGGCCAGGTCCTGATCGCCCACCTCGACCCCTGGACCAGCACCGAGACCAACAATGCCCTTGCGGGGGCCGGCGTGACCGCGTTCGCGATGGAGGCGGTCCCGCGGACGACCCGGGCACAGGCGATGGACTCGCTCTCTTCCCAGGCAGCTGCTGCGGGTTACGCAGCGACCCTGCTTGCGGCCCGGGAGTCGGGCCGGTTCTGGGGGATGCTGACCACTGCAGCCGGGACGATCCGACCGGCCAAGGTTCTCGTCCTCGGGGCGGGGGTGGCCGGGCTCCAGGCGATCGCGACGGCAAAGCGTCTTGGGGCGATCGTCACCGGATTCGACATTCGCAGGGCCGCCTGGGAGCAGATCGCCTCGCTGGGCGGTCGCCCGCTCGAACTCGACTTCATCCCGGACGCTGAAGGAGAGGGCGGTTACGCACGGCCCCTGACCGACGAGGAGAACGAACAGGTCAGGGAGGCGATCGGGGAGAACGCAGCCGGCCAGGACGTGGTCATCACCACGGCAGCGATCCCGGGCAGGCCGGCCCCGCTGCTGATCACCGCGAAGGCGGTCGAGGGGATGGCTCCGGGGTCGGTGATCGTCGACCTGGCCGCCGAGACAGGCGGGAACTGCGAGGTGACCGAACCGGGCGAGACCGTCGTGGTGGACGGGGTCAAGGTGATCGGTCCGCTCGACCTCCCGGCCGAGCTTCCGGGCCATGCCTCCCAGCTCTACTCGAAGAACCTCGAGAACCTGCTCCACCTGATGGTTGGTGAGGACGGAGGGCTCGAGATCGACCTTGGTGACGACATCCTCGATGCAGCCTGCATCACCAGGGACGGGGAGATTCGAGGGGAGAGGACGGCCCGCTGATGGACCTGGTGACCGAAATAACGATCCTCGTCCTCGCCGCCTTCGTCGGGTTCGAGGTGATCTCGAAGGTTCCGACGACCCTCCACACCCCCCTGATGTCCCAGACCAACGCGATCCACGGGATCGTCGTCCTCGGAGGGCTGATCGTGGTCGGGTTCGCCGATGCCCCGCTCGACTACATCATCGGGTTCATTGCGATCGTCTTCGGGACGATCAACATCGTCGGCGGGTTCATGGTCACCGACCGGATGCTCGAGATGTTCGGCGGAAGGAAGCGGAAGCCGAAGGAAGACGAATCCCCGGACGGGGAGGAGTCGGGATGAGCGCCCCCGCGTTCGCCGCCCTCGCACCGGACTCGGCCCCGGTCGGACTGCTCTACATCCTCAGCTTCTCCCTGTTCATCTACGGGATCAGGCTGGGGACCCATCCGACCACCGCCCGACGCGGCAACGGGCTCGCGGCGGTCGGAATGGCGATCGCGGTCGCGACGACCCTGGCCCTTCAGGGGATCGGCAACTGGGGGATCATCATCGGCGGACTCGTGGTCGGCACGGTGATCGGCGTGGTCGCCTCACGCCGGGTCCAGATGACCGAGATGCCCCAGATGGTCGCTCTCTACAACGGCTTGGGAGGAGGGGCTATCGCCCTGATCGCCTGGGCCGAGTACCGGCACTGGATCGTCGAGGGCTTTGCCGTGCCCGCGGATGAGATGGTCCCGACCCTGCTGGCGATGGTGGTTGGCTCGATCTCCTTCTGGGGCTCGAACGTTGCCTTCGGAAAGCTCCAGGAGCTGATCCCGAGCCAGCCCCTGAAGGTGCCGGGGCAGCAGATCGTCAACGCCCTGCTTCTGGGAGGGCGGGTCGTCGGCTGCGTCTACCTGGGTGCCGCTGCGGACAACGGCACCCTCAACGAGACGATCTTCATCGTGATGCTGGTTGCGGCTGCCCTCCTCGGGACGCTGGTGGTGCTGCCGATCGGTGGCGCCGACATGCCGGTCGTGATCTCCCTGCTCAACGCCTTCACCGGCCTTTCGGCCGCGGCCGCCGGCATCGCCCTGAACAACACGGCGCTGATCGTCGCCGGGACCCTGGTCGGGTCCTCGGGGACGATCCTCACGCTGGAGATGGCGACCGCGATGAACCGCTCCGTCGGGAACATCCTCTTCGCCGGGTTCGGCTCCCCTCCCGAGAGTTCAGGGGGCGGTGGCGAGGACAGGCCCTACCGTTCGATGAACGCCCAGGACGCGGCGATCCAGCTTGCCTACGCTGACTCGGTGGTGGTCGTGCCCGGCTACGGGCTCGCGGTTGCCCAGGCCCAGCATGCGGTCAAGGAAATGGCCGACGCCCTGGAGGCGAAGGGGGTCAACGTCAACTACGCGATCCATCCGGTCGCGGGCCGGATGCCCGGCCACATGAACGTCCTGCTGGCCGAGGCCGACGTCCCCTACGAACAGCTCAAGGAGATGGAGGAGATCAACCCGGAGATGCCCCAGACCGACGTCTGCGTGGTGATCGGGGCCAACGACGTCACCAACCCGGCCGCCAAGACCGACGAGTCGAGTCCGATCTACGGAATGCCGATCATCGAGGTCGACGAGGCCCAGCAGGTACTCGTCCTCAAACGTTCGATGAGCCCGGGATTCGCGGGCATCGACAACGACCTCTTCTACCACCCGAAGACCGCGATGGTCTTCGGGGACGCCAAGCAGACGGTTTCCGACATCGTCGCCGTGCTGGGCGACCTCTGAGCCGACGGTCCGGGGTCTAGCGGCGTCGAACGGCCGGGATCACCGTGGCCGCGAGGGCGCCAATCAGGGCAGCCACCACGAGCCAGACGATCATCGGCAGCGTCAGGTCGAAGAAGATCAGCTTCAGCTTGACGTCCTGCCAGTTCAACAGGACGATCACCACGAAGAGGACGACCAGGATCCCGACGACGATTCGTTTGAAGTCGGGCCCCCCGCTGCCGGCCTCGGCCGGTTTGGTCGGATCGTTCATGGGGTGCAGGGTAAACGTCACGGTTACCTGAAACCCGGGTCATCCCGTTTTTCATCTTGGGGCTCCCCGTTGAGCGCCAAGGTCGGACGATCGCCCGGTGGGACCCCGAACTGCACCGAGGGGTAAGGCGGAAAGGAATACCCGGATGGTCGGGCACTGTTCGGGGCAGGCATCCCCGGAGTGGATCGGCCTGATGCTCGCACTGGCGGCCGCACTGGGGGCGTTGTTCGTGGTTGCGGCTCCATCAGCGCCAGGCTTCGCCCACTCCATCTACCGGTCACTACTCTGCGCGGCGTCCCTGTCGGGCGGCTGTCCGGAGCGGCCCGGCCTGGCCGAAACCTACGGCGGGGAGGTCGGCCGAATGCTGGAGTCCCATGCACCGGAACTTCGGCTGGAGGACGGGGTCCTGGGGATGCCGGTCGACTTCCGGACTTGCCGGAGTCCTGACTGCGCGGAGGGCTCCGGGTTCGATCGGTCCGGGAGCCTGGCCGGGGAGCCGGCGACCCTGTTCACCCGGGTAGTCGACTGCCGGGCGGGCGAGGCCGACTCCGGGAGCGAGACATGTGATGGGGAGGCTTCCGGAAACCTCTACCTCCAGTACTGGGCCTACTACCCGGAGAGCTCGACCTTCCAGGGGGTGCCCCTACTGGACCGGCAGGGACATCACGTCCATGACTGGGAGATGACCCAGGTCCGGATCGAACCAGACGGGACCGTTTCGCAGCGGACCTCCTCTCACGCCGGCTACGTCCACGGGCGCTCGGCCCTCAACTGGCCCTCGGATGCCGGATTCCGGAGCGCAGAGCGTGTGCTGGAAACGGTCGGGATTCGGGAAAGGGGAGGGTGGGGAAGGTGGACCGGACGGTGGTATGTAGCCGGGGGCAGCCATGCCGGGGCCGCCTCGGCGGACCCCTCGTCCCATCCCGTGACGATCGGTCGGGATCGGATCCGGCTGATCCCGCTGGAGAGGGCCCTGACCGGTCCCCTGGCCCGGCCGGCCCGCTTCGACCCGATCACACCCCCGTGGCGAAAACGGGTCTGGACCGACCCCGAGACCGGCGGGACGGGCTAGGACGGTTTCAGGCAGGTGCCAGGGCGTCGATCGCCTCGGACATCCGGTCCGGGGTGACGATCGGGGTGACGACGGGCAGGGTTATCCCGCCCTCGACGTAGAGGTCGAGTCGCTCCCGGATCGACTCCCAGGGCCCGACCATGAAGGTCTGCTCGATCAGCTCCCATGGCGCCTCCGTTGCGGCCTTCTGCCGGTCCCCTTCCTCCCATGCGGCGACCATCGGGGCGATCTCGTCGCCGTACCCCAGCCACCTGAAGAACTCGGCGTATACGGGGACGGTCACGTAGGAGGAGAACATGAACCTCGCCAGGGGCTCGACTTCCTCGCGTGTCCCGGGAAGGCAGAAGAAGCGACAGAGGAGTTCGAAGTCGGGGCCGGCCCCGGCGACCGATTCGGCCACTTTCGGGAGCCCCCCAAGTGGCAGGAAGTTGGTGAAAGCCCCGTCGGCCTTCTCGACGGCGAGCGAGAGCATCCTGCCCCGGAGTGCGGCGAGCACGATCGGGGTCGGATGGGATGGGGCAGTCTCCAGCTTGAAGCCGGTCCGGGTCCTCTCCCCCGAGAGCGCCACCCGGAGGAAGTCGAGCGTGCTGTCGACCCGGGTCAGGGGCTTCTCGTAAGGGATCTCGTTCCAGCCGGCGACCATCCGGTCCGAGGAGGCGCCGATCCCGAGCACGAAGCGACCGTCCGATGCATCGGTCAGGGCGGCCGCCTGCTGGGCGAGCAGGGCCGGTCCCCGCTGGAAAACCCCGACGATCCCCGTGCCGAGCCGGATCCGGTCGGTCCACGCCGCGCTCAGGGCGAGCGGGGTAAAGCCATCCGGGCCCCCCGTCTCCCCGGACCAGAGGTCGGTGTAACCGGCCGCCTCGGCCTGTTCCACGAACTCCCTCATCCCCGAGAGGGGAACTCCGGGAAGCGGCAGTGTCAAGCCCCACCTCGGCTCGGTCACCGGGCCAGCGTACAGCGCCCGCCCAGCACCCCACTCCCCGGCACCATGGGGACTTCGGCGGTATAGCCTCAAGGGCGAGATGTCAGTCATCTCACAAGACGTGAGGTCCGGGAATAAGCCGGATCGGAACCTGGCCCTGGAACTGGTCAGGGTCACCGAGTCGGCGGCCCTAGCGGCCTCGCGGTGGATCGGTCGTGGCGACAAGGAAGCGGCCGACGGGGCCGCGGTCGACGCGATGCGCCTCCTGCTCGACACGGTGCCGATGGATGGCACGGTGGTGATCGGCGAGGGCGAGAAGGATGAGGCACCGATGCTCTACAACGGTGAGGCGATCGGTGACGGCAGCCCGCCGGTGGTCGACATCGCGGTCGATCCCCTGGAAGGAACGACCTTGACCGCCCGCGGCTTCGGTGGAGCCCTTGCGGTGATCGCCCTCTCCGAGCGGGGCACGATGTTCGATCCCGGCCCCTGCGTCTACATGGAGAAGATGGCGGCGCCACCCGAGTTCGCTGACCTGATCAGCCTGGAGCGTCCACTTGGCGAGGTGATCGCTTCGATCGCCGAACGGAAGGGGGGCACCTCTGAAGAAGTGACCCTGATGATCCTCGACCGGCCCCGCCACGAGGAAACGGTCGCCGAGGTCCGGGCTGCCGGAGCCTCCGTCCGGTTCATCACCGACGGGGACGTCCAGGCCGCGCTCCTCGCGGTCAGCGAGAACACCGGGGTCGACCTGCTGTGGGGCATCGGCGGCACGCCCGAAGGTGTGCTTGCGGCGTCGGCGATCAAGTGCCTTGGCGGTGAGTTGATCGGGCGTCTCTGGCCGCGTGACGAAGGCGAGCGCTCGGCCGCCCTCGAGGCGGGCTACGACCTCGACCGGACCCTCACCACCGACGACCTGGTCGGGGGCGACGATGTCTTCTTTGCCGCGACCGGCGTTACCGATGGCGACATGCTCGACGGGGTCAGGCGACTCGATGGGGGGGGCCTCACGACCGAGTCGCTGGTCATGCGTTCGAGGTCAGGAACGGTCAGGAAGATCGAAGCCCGGCACGATCGGGCGAAACTCAGGGAGGTGACCGGTGGAAGGTTCGGCTGATCGGGTCCTGGTTGCCGGGGCCACTGGCTACATAGGGCGAAAGCTCGCCCTCGCTCTGCTCGAGGCCGGGCACGAGGTTCGGTGCATGGTCCGTCGGCCGGAGGCCGCCCGCGACCTGGAGGAGGCTGGCTGCGAGTTTGTCCGGGGGGACGTCCTCGACCCCGCTTCGCTCGAGGGGACCCTCGACGGGGTTTCCACCGCCTACTACCTCGTCCACTCGATGGGCCGGGGCAACGGAGGAGACTTCGCGGCGGCCGATCGCGAGGGTGCCCGTAACTTTGCCGATGAGGCGGGCCGGGCCGGGCTGGCCCAGATCGTCTACCTCGGTGGCCTTGGCACCGGCGAGTCGCGCCACCTCCAGTCGCGACACGAGACCGCCGAGATCCTCGCCTCAGGGCCTGTCCCGGTCACCTATTTCCGGGCGGCGGTCGTCCTCGGCGGAGGTAGCGAGTCCTTCCAGACCATCTACTACCTGGTCCGTCGCCTACCGGCGATGGTCACCCCGAAGTGGACCACGACCCTGACCCAGCCGATCGCGATCGATGACGTGGTCGCCTATCTGGTGGCTGCCGCCAAGACCGGTCCCTGGACCGGGCGGGAGATCGAGATCGGAGGCCCGGACCTGACCAGCTACGGCGGGATGATGGGGGAGATGGCCGATGCGATGGGCAGGCGGCGCCCGGTGATGATCAGGGTCCCGGTGCTCTCGCCCAGGCTCTCCTCCCTCTGGATCGGGCTGGTCACCCCGGTCGACACCGGAGTGGCCCGCCCCCTGGTCGAGGGACTTACGACCGAAACCGTGGTTCAGGATCGCTCCGGGATGGAGCTCTTCGGGATCGAGCCGGCCCCGATGCACGACGCCATGGCCTCGGCCGTGGCCGAGCTCGAGCGCGACTACCTCTAGGCGTCCTCCGGCTCCGAGGCCGGGTCCTCACCCCGCCGCAGGACCTCGGCCGGCAGGTCGGAAAGTGACTTGAGGAAGCCCCGGGTGATCCAGACGTGGATCCGGAACTGGGTCTGTGAATAGAGGCAGGCCCCGAGCCGGGCGAACCAGCCCGTTCCCCTGATCCAGGGGTAGAAGTTGGCCACCTCGGAGGTCACGGTGAAGCTCTCGGTGCCATCGCCGTGGGCGTCTTCGCCGTGGCTGACCCGCATCTTCAGGTAGCCCTGCTCCCGGCCTTCGGAGGCGACCAGGAGGCCATGAGCGATCGGCCATTCGACCTCGCCAAAGTCGTCTCCGGTAGTGAAGCGGGGGGCATGGAAACGGAGCAGGGTTATCCGCTTGCTGACCAGGTGGACCTCCCGCGAATCGGGGCCGTAGGAGACGTTGATCGCGCCGAGTGATCGACGCCGGAGGACTCGCCAGTAGGACCGGGCCAGGAGCTCGAGGATCGAAGGGGCCCAGATCCGTTCGAACAGCGCGTCGTCGACGGTGACCACCGCCGTCTGGGCGCACTCGACCGGTCCGTGGGCCGCGACTCCGCTCCGGATCGGGTCCGGTTCGAGTTCGACCTCGACGGTCAACGTTCGGGTTCGGAACGGACCGCTTCGACCGGTTCGGTCAGATCGCCTTCCGGGCCCCCGGAGGGCGCCTCGCTGCCGTTGCCGTTCCTGCCGTTACGGCCGTTGCCCCCGATGACCAGGGAGCGGTAGGGCTCCGCAGTCGGCAGGGCTGCTATCGCCTCGGGTTCCTCGGGCGCAAAGGGAATCGCGCCGGTGTCCCCGTACTCATGACGTATCGAGTTGATCACCGCTCCCGCCAGCAGGGTGAGCGAGACGATGTAGAACCAGACCAGGGCGATCAGGACGAATGCGGCGGTGCTGCCGAACAGGTTCAGGGTCGAGATGTTGTCCAGGTAGAGGGGAAAGATCCAGTTCGCCAATCCCGAGACCGCTGTCGTGAAGAGGGCACCCGGCCAGACCGCCCGCCACGGCATGTGGCCCTTCGGCACGAGCCAGAAGATCAGCGAACAGACGGCGAAGTTGAGCAACAGGGTCAACGCCAGTAGCCCTGCGTCGTCGATCGCCTGGACCTCGTTCAGGCCGAACGGGAGGTTCTCCGCCGAGCCGAGGATCGCGCCCTCCACCGCCGGCAGGACGACCGAGGCCAGGATGAAGGCGATGACCACCAGGAGCATGCTCAGCGAGAAGCGCTTCTGCTCCCACCAGCCGCGGCACTTGACGTGGTAGATCCGGCAGAAGGCGGTGTCCATCGCCCCCCAGAAGGAGGCCCCGATCCAGATCGAGGCGGCGAGGGCGAGGACCCCGATCGCTGCGGAGTTCGACCTCAGGGTCGAGAGGACGTCCCGAAGCGTGTCCTCACTGGCCTGGGGGAAGAGGAGCCTCAGGTCCTGGTAGACGCTGCTCTCGATCCCCTCTACGCGCAGCACCTGGCTGAAGATGAACAGCACCAGCAGCGAGAAGGGAAAGACGGCCAACAGGAGGTTGTACGAGACCATCGCCGAGAGGCCGGTGACGTTCTCGTGGTAGGCCCGAAACCAGAAGGCCCTGACCCAGGTCCGGGGTCCGGTCCCAGTCGGGAGCTCCTCTTCGATGTCACGTTCCGGGCAGGCCAATTGGCTAGCCGAGGGGTTGGGCGACGGCCGGCATCGTTTTGACTTTACTAAGTGAAGCGGTTATCCTTGTCTGGCAGCCAATCCCCTCGTTACACGCTCAATGGTGCGGGTTTTCATGCGTCGAAAGGAAGAGTTCGGCGCGAGGTGAAGACGGACCTCCCGGCAGGGGTCCGGACCCGACCGGGGACCGCAAAGGGGCATTCGCAGGGGCGCGGTGCAAGAAATCGGATCGACCAACGACTTTGATTAGGACGAAATGCTGGTAGCAGAACTTCAGGAACTCGAGGAAGTAAAGACCCTGGTCAACAGAGGCCAGCAGCTCGGTGTGCTCACCTTCGGCGACGTGTCGACGGCCGTCGCCGAGGTCGAACTCGACGAGTCGGACATCGAGGACCTCTACGGCCACCTCGAAAAGCAGGGGATCGAGCTGGTCGAGGACGCGGAGCCCGGAGTCGGGTCGGCCGCGGATGCCGAGCGCTCGGATGGCCGGAAGGGACGACGCCGGAAGAAGGAGGCGCTGGACCTCAAGCCGGACATGACGACCGACTCGCTCCAGCTCTTTCTCAAGGACATCGGCAAGGTTCGCCTGCTTACCGCCCAGGAAGAGGTCGACCTCGCAAAGCGGATCGAGAAGGGCGACCTCGACGCGAAGCAGAAGATGGTCGAGTCGAACCTCCGCCTCGTGGTTTCGATCGCCAAGAATTACCGGAACCAGGGCCTGCCGTTCCTCGACCTGATCCAGGAGGGAACCCTCGGACTGGTTCGTGCGGCAGAGAAGTTCGACTACCGAAAGGGCTTCAAGTTCTCGACCTACGCGACCTGGTGGATTCGCCAGGCGATCGCCCGTGCCCTCGCCGACAAGGCGAGGACCATCCGGATCCCGGTCCACGTGGTCGAGAAGCTGAACAAGATCGGCAGGGCCGAGCGGAAGCTGGTTACCGAACTCGGCCGGGAGCCGACCCCCGACGAGATCGCCGAGGTCACCGGGATCGACCCGGAGGAAGTCGAGTCGATCAAGCGGTCGGCCCAGTCCCCGGTTTCTCTGGAGAAGCCGGTCGGCGACGAGGAGGAATCGGAGTTCGGCCAGTTCATCGCCGACGAGAAGGCCGAGTCACCGTTCGACCGGGCGGTCGACCTGTTGACCAAGGAGGCACTCAAGGAGTCCCTCGAGAGCCTCTCCTCTCGCGAGCGCCGGGTGCTCGAGCTCCGCTACGGGCTGGGTGGAGAGCATCCCCGGACCCTCGACGAGGTGGGCAGGACCTTCAACGTGACCCGTGAGCGGATTCGGCAGATCGAGAACCAGTCGCTGAAGAAGCTCCAGAGCCTTAACGAAGCGCAGAAGCTTCGCGAAGCCACCTGACCCTGGGTCAGGCCCCTTCGTCCAGGTTTCGTCTCCCTGTCTGGAGCTGCGTCAACGCTCCGTAATCGGGTCAGGACCATGCTCGGGGCGTGGTCCCGATCGAGGCGATCATCGTCTGTCTGGCCCTGTTGGTCGGGTCGATCACCGACCTGAGGCATCGACTGATCCCCGACCTCCTGACCTTCCCGGCGGCTGGGGCGATCGGCCTGGTCGAACTCCTCCCAGGAAGCCCGGACGGGGGATTGCTTTCGGGGCTGTTGACCGTTGCACTGATCTGCCTTCCGCTCGGGGCCCTCTCGATTCTTCGCCCTGGCTCCTTTGGAATGGGCGACGTCAAGCTGATCGCGGTGATGGCCCTTGCTGCCGGGCCGGCGGTCTGGGTGCCTTTGATCCCCGGCCTCGGGTTCGCGACCGGTTTCGGATTGCTCAGTGCCGCCCGTGGGCGGACCGGACTGGCCGGGAAGACCTTGCCGCTCGCCCCCTTCCTTGCCGTTCCGGGAATCGCCTTCTTTGCCTGGACGGGGCTTTTCGGCCAGCTGCTTCAGTAAGTGAAGCCACGCTGCTGCACTTTGTAAAGTGTGGTTCCCGATGAGTACCGAGACGGAAATCGCGCCCGCGACGTCGCTCGACCAATGTCCCGTCTGCCGAACCGCCGACGTGGTCAGCGGAAAGTGGACCCTGTTGGTGATCCGTGACCTCGCCGAGGACAGCAGGCGCTTCTGCGAACTCGAGCGTTCGCTGACCGGGATCAGTCCCAGGACCCTCTCGCTCAGGCTCCGGACCCTCGAGGGGGAAGGGATCGTCGAGCGAACCACCTTCCCCGACGTGCCCCCACGAGTCACCTACTCCCTCACCGACAAGGGCCGCGATCTCGTTCCCCTGATCGAGCAGATGCGGTCCTACGGCGACCGGTGGCTGGCCGGCTAGCCCGGCCGCCCTCTCTGCAAGCGAGCGTGCAACCGCAGGAGGCCGCTTACGGCGGGGGAAACCGGGGGCCGTGCGCGATCACGTCCTCGAAGAATCACTGAAGCGACTGGCCGCCGAGGCCGCTACCCGTTTCAGCACCCTGGTCGCCTCGGGAGACGAGATCCCCTTCGACGTTGCAGAGAACGAGGGCGAGGACACCCACTTCTACCGCTACGTCCCTCTCACCAGCTCCTACGTGGAGGCCCGTTTCGGCCAGGTGGCCGATCTGCCTTCCTACGGCCCAGCCAAGGGAGCGGTCGCGGCCGCCGGAGTTGCCGCCCCTTACCTGGAGCGGCGCAGCCTGCCGGTTCCTTCGGATCCCGGACTTCGAGCCGAGGAGATGCTGAAGACTTTCGTAACCGAACTCTGGGAGGGAGCTTCCGGTTTTTCCCTCGACCTCTCGCGTCTGGACCAGGCGCTCGAGACGCTCGATGTCGAGTCGCGCGACATCCGGGAGTCCGACCTCCTCCTCGTTCCCCTGGCGGGATTCGAGATGACCCTCGACGACGTCGAGTTCTCGAACGGCGTTCGCATACTCAGGTCCGACTCGGTCGAAGCCCCGGTAGAGGCGATCTCGAGCGAGGGCACCGGGCGGGATGCCTGGCAGCCGGCATGCCTTGCGACCGTCCCGATGACTTCGGGCCACGACGCACCCCGAGAGGCACTTTCCCGCTTTCGACAGCTGGTGACTGCGCTGAGGCTTGCCAAGGAGGGGAGCGTCGCCCTCGCCCCGTACGCCCACGCCCCGGTGGGCGACGGTGCCTGGCGACGGCTCGAAACCGGATCGATCCCGACCCGGAACGGAACCTGGCTGATGCTCGAATCCGACGTCGACCGGGTCGACCGGATCATCACCAGGCTCGGCAACGGCGCGGTGCGCGTCCCCGGAACGGATTGCGCCCTCGCCCGCTTCGAGGCCGGCCTGGAGCGTCCCCGCTCGCTCGATGGCCTGAGCGACCACCTGCTCGCCTTCCGGGCCCTGATGGCCGGGGAGTCGTTAACCGGCAGCTCGATGGCCGTGCGAGCAGCCGCCCTGGTCGAGGGTGTGACCGAGGACGAGAACTGCCGCCGCCGGATGGAGGCCGCCTCCGACTTCGAGGTAGCCTTGATGAAGGGAGAGACGATCACCAGCGTCGAGGGTGAGTCGGCGAGCTACCTGGCGGCTTGGGTGGAGGATTCGCTCCGCTCGGTCCTGAGCGCTGCTGTCACGGGCGAGGTCGGCGACGACCTGAACGCCGCCGCCGAGGAGATCCTGATCTCGAACGGGTTGGAGAGCGGCGAAGGAAGTATCGGCCAGATCGGCGCCGAGGAGGAGTGGGACGGCATCCCGTCACGCCCGGTCGAGCCGGGAGGAGCAGAGATCCACGTCTTGAGGCCCCCGACCGGGTTTGCCGGGATTCCGGAACCGCCGGCCTTCGAGGGGTCACGGGCGACCGGTTTCGACGAGCCGGCCGATCCGTCCGAACATGATCTCGAGGGGTGGGAGGAGGACACCGGGGTGATCGAGATGCCCGAGATCGAAAGGGCTCTCGGAATCGTCCGGGATACCCCCGACGGGGACGAGGATCTGGTCGAACCGGCCCCCGAGCCCGGCGAGATAACCGTCACTGCCGCCAGCGGAACGATCGCCGATTCCGGGGAGGGCGACCCCGACTGGCTCGACGAGGCCCGCAGGGGGATCACGATGGAGTGGCCTTCCCCCGGTGAGCTTGGCCGACGCCGGAGAGAGTCACCTGCCGGCAGCGTCGAACCCGTGCCGGGGCATCCCGGAAATGAGTTCTTCCCCCGCCCGGATGCGGCCGACTGGGACGTCTCCGAGCTCGAATACCCGCACCGTCGCGGCGCCTGAGGGTTCAGGTAGCGAGCGACTCCCTGGTCGCCTCGTCGGCGAACAGGTAGCGATCGATCTCGGCCAGTCCGGTCAGGTCATGGACGTCGGTGTCGAGGTACGGAACGCGGATCAGGGGTGCGCCCCCGAGCCTTTCCCGCAGTTTCTCGACGTTCTCCTCGTCCCGGTCGGCGAGTAGCTCGTATTCGGCCAGATTGAGCGCTAGCCGGCTCGAGAGGTCCTGGTCGTCGAGCTCGGCATCGACCTCCGCCTCGACCTGGTTCGGATCGACCTCGCCATCGACCAGTCGGTAGCGGACCCGGTTTACGACCGCGGCCCCGAAGTTCATTCCGGCCTCGACCAGCTTCGAATGGAAAAAGACCGATTCCTCGATCGGCTCGGCCTGGGGGCCGCAGACGATCAGGAAGGTGGTCTGGTCGTCCCTCAACAGCGCGTTTACCCGGTGGGCGCGGTCCTGGAACCCTTCGATCATTCCGCTGAAGGCGGTGAAGAACTCCGAAAGGTCGGTCAACAGGTCGAAGCCGAGGATCCTCTTGAGGAGCGCCAGCACGACCCCGGCGCCGCGCCCGGCCACCCTCGCCGCCAGGCCGGTCGGCTTGATGAAGAGCTGCAGCGAGCGACCCTCGATGAACTGGGTGAGTCGCTCCGGCGCATCGAGGAAGTCGAGTGCGTTCCGGCTCGGCGGGGTGTCGAGGACCAGCAGGTCGAATCTCCCCTCGGTGTGGAGCTCGAACAGCTTCTCCATGGCCATGTATTCCTGCGACCCGGCCAGGGCGCTCGAGATCTGCTGGTAGATGCTGTTGCCGAGCACCCTTTCCCTCGCTTCGGCATCCTCGGCGTGGCGGGCTACGAGCTGGTCGAAGGTCTGTTTGGCGTCGAGCATCATCGCCCAGAGCTCACCCCGACACTCGATCCCGTTCGCCCGCAGGAGTTCCGGGTCGACCCTGGTTGCCTCATTTCCGAGTTCCTCCATACCGAGCGAGTCGGCGAGTCGCTTGGCCGGGTCAATCGTCAGCACGCAGACCTTCAGGCCCTCGACCGCCATGCCGAGGGCGACGGCCGCTGCCGTAGTCGTCTTTCCCACCCCGCCGGAGCCGGCGCAGATGCAGACCGAGCGGCCCTCGAGGACCTGGTCGATCGCGGCCATCAGGCGATCTCCTCTCCCAGCATCCGGGCCGATGCGAGGCTCAGCTCCGGGTCGAACACGAAGGGCAGGAGCGATATCGGGGTCGAGACCATTCCCTCCAGTCGGGAGATCTGTTCCCGCTGGGCGACCGCCCGCCGACTCTCGGACAGGCCCGCCCGTCCGGCCGCCCGGGGGAGCGCCTCGGATGACCCGGCGACCGCTTCGATCGCCGGCAGCTCACCCTCTCCGAACCGGTTCGGGTAGACGGCGTTGACCAGGATCCGGTCGACCGAGACGCCGATGTCGTTGACCAGTTCGTGCTCGAGCGTCGCGGTCTCGTTGACCGGCATCTCCTCCGGAAGGCTGACGATCACGGCGCCCGTCGTCTCGTGGTCGGTGACCATCTGGTCCAGTTCGTTGGCCTGGTTGTACATCGGGCCCACCTTGGCGATTCGGGCAAAGGTCCTCGGTGTCCTCAGGAAAGTGATTCCGTGCCCGGTCGCCGGTGCGTCGACGATCACCAGGTCGTACTTGCGGCCATGCCGGACCTTGCGGTCGAGCTGGGCCAGCTCCCAGACCTTGCCGATCGTCACCAACTCGTTCAGCCCAGGGGTTGCCTCGGCAAGGTAGGTGAACATTCTGCTCCTGAAGAGCAGGTCGCGCATCGCCTTGACCTTGAGCTGGAGCAGCACGTATTCGCGCATCGAGTCGTCGGGATCGATCGAGATCGCCCAGAGGTCGTTGGCCAGCTCGACCTCGCGGTAGCCGACCTCCTCCTGGCGGAACAGGCGGGAGGTGTTCTCGGAAGCCGAGACCTCGCAGATGATCGTCCGCTTGCCTTCGAGCGTTGCCCTGATGCCGAGGGCGGTGGCGACGGTCGACTTGCCGACGCCGCCTTTTCCCATCACGAACAGGACCCTCTTGTCGAGGAAGTCGAGCATCTGACCATTCAACCGGAAAAGGTCGGTTGCGAAACCGGCCGTCCCGGGGGAGGAAAAGGGCCAAACCCTCCGAATAACGCCACAAATGGGAATCCTTAGCCGCAAGAAAGACCGACCCGACCCGCAGGCCGCCCCTGAGGCTGCCCCAGAGCCCGAGGAGGCCGCAGTCGCGGTCGAGGAGGTGGAAGCGACCGGGAGCGACGGGGCGGTGGCCGAACAGTCCGCTCCGGCCGAGCCTGCCGAGACCGAGTCGGTCGAGGAGGAGCTGGCCCGGGTCGAAGAGGAAGGGGCCTCGGAGGAGTCAGAGATTCGCCTCAAGGCGAAGGACCTGCTGGGCCCGGTCAAGGGCAAGGGTGAAGCGGTCGCCGACAGCGAGAAGCCGGAGGTCCCCGAGACCGACCTGGCCGACGTGATCAGCTTTGCCAACCAGAAGGGCGGCGTCGCCAAGACGACTTCGACCCTCAACCTCGCGGTCGCCCTCTCCGAGATGGGCAACAAGGTCCTCTGCGTCGACCTCGACCCCCAGGGCAACCTGACGATGAGTCAGGGGATCGATCCCGACAAGGTCGAGAAGAGCATGTACGACGTCCTTGTCGATGACGTCCCGATCACCGACGTAATCGCAGAGCGCGAGATCGATATCGCCGTCGCATCACTCGATCTGGCGGGAGCCGAGATCGCGATGAGCACGAAGATCGGCCGCGAACGTTCACTCGAGCGGGCGCTGGCCGAGGTCAGGCCCGAGTACGACTACATCTGCATCGACACCCCACCGAGCCTCGGCCTGCTGACGATCAACGCATTGACGGCGTCGAACAAGGTGATCGTCCCGGTCCAGTGCGAGTACCTCTCGATGCGAGGCCTGGCCCAGCTTCAGAACACGCTCGGGATGATCCAGGAGAACCTCAACCCGAACGTCGAGATAGCCGGCATCCTGCCGACGATGTTCGACTCCCGCACCGTCCATGCGAAGGAAGCGGTCGCCCTCCTCGAGGAGAACTTCGGCGACCTGGTCTTCAAATCGAGGATCCGCAAGGCGGTCAAGTTCGCGGAGGCGCCGGTACGAGGCGCTAGTGTCCTGAAATACGACCCGGAGAGTAGAGCGGCGTCGTACTACCGGAACTTGGCCGAAGAGATCCTCAAGAATGGCAAGGCGTAAACGGGCGAGCATGAGGGAGGGTCCGCTGGCGGACCTCTTCCGGTCGACCAGTGGGGGCTCGCGAGGCGGCGAGGAGGAGCCTGAGGCCCCGATGGAGCCGGAAGCTCCTGCCGCACCGGACCCCGATGTCGCTGGCCGGTTCGGTCGCCAGGATCCGATGGAGGGGGCCGAGCGTCCGCTCCCATCGAGCTTCGAGGAGGCCGATACCTCCAACGGTGAGTCGATCGAGTCCGAGGGGGCGGCCGACCCCCAGGACCGGCTGACGAAGATCTTCTCCGCACGACCCGGTGGCTCGGCGGCCGCCGGGAGGCAGGGTCGCGGAGAGGGCCGGGGTCGCGCCGTCCCCCATAGCCCTGTGATCAAGGTGGTCGGGGTAGGCGGGGCAGGCGTCAACGCCGTCAACCGGATGATCGACGCCGGGGTCTCGGGCATCGAGTTCATGGCGGTCAACACCGACCTCCAGTCCCTCCAGCTATGCCTGGCCGACGAGACGATGCACATCGGTGGCGAGGAGACCCGGGGCCTCGGTGCCGGGGCCGATCCGTCACTCGGTTTCCGGGCCGCATTCGAGGAGCAGGACCGGATCAAGCGGAGTCTCAAGGGTGCCGACATGGTCTTCATCGCTGCCGGAGCCGGCGGCGGTACCGGAACCGGGGCGGCGCCGGTGATTGCCCGCCTGGCGAGGGACGTCGGCGCCCTGACCGTCGGGATCGTCACCCGTCCGTTCAGCTTCGAAGGGAACAAGCGGGCCAAGGCCGCCGAGAAGGGGATCGAGGCCCTCGCC
>JBJTBP010000041.1:0-3128 GCA_046091385.1 Solirubrobacterales bacterium
CCCCCGAGGGGGCCGAGGAGGGGTTCCCCGAGCACGACCTCCACATCCACGTACCGGCCGGGGCCGTGCCCAAGGACGGCCCTTCCGCCGGGGTGGCGATGACCGTAGCCCTGGTCTCCCTGGTTACCGGCAGGCCGGTCCGAAACGATGTCGCGATGACCGGTGAGGTGACCCTGACCGGCCAGGTCCTGCCGATCGGGGGCGTAAAGGAGAAGTCGCTAGCCGCCCAGCGGGCCGGGATCAAGCTGGTGATCCTGCCCGAGCGAAACGAGGGCGACGTCGAGGAGATTCCCGAGCACGAGCGGGCCGAGCTCGACTTCGTCTACGTCGACACGGTCGGCGAGGCGGTCTCGATCGCGCTCGAGGACGGCTGATCGGCCACCGGAGCCGATTCGGCGCTATTCTCTTCACTCCCCTTTCGAGCAGAAAGAGGTCCAAGAAACGAGGGAGGCGAGATGGCCAAGGACTCGATTTCTGACAGGGCAAACAGGGCTTACAGCGCGGCTCGCGAGAACCGCTACGTCCAGCGACTGGTCGAGGACGAGGACCTCCGGGCAAGCATCGTCGAGGCGATCGGCTCGGCTCGCAAGGCCTACGACCGGTTCTCGGAAGACCCCTCGCTCGAGCGGGCGACCCACGACCGGCGGGTCCAGAAGGAGCTGGGCAGGGCGGCCGAGTCGCTCCGCGATGCTTCAGAGCGGCTGACCGGGCCCCCGCGGCGCCGGCACACCTTCCGGAACCTCCTGGCCCTCGGTCTGTTGACCGGCGGCCTGGTCCTGATCTTCAGCGAGTCGGCCCGCAAGGCGGCGCTCGACGCGGTGTTCGGCGAGGAAGAGGAGTTCGTCTATACGTCCTCCACCTCGGCGCCGACCACCCCGGCCCAGGCGCAGTCGAACGGCACGCCGGTCTCCGAAGTCCAGGCGACCGACTCAGACAACTAACCGGCCCCACCCGCCGATCCCGGCCCTGCCGGGATCGTTGGCCCGGTCACTCCGAGGGTTCCCCGCGGGCGGCCCTCAGCCTGCGCCACGCCACGTCGTGGTCGATGCCAAGACCGGTGAGGATGTCGAGCGCCGAAGCCCTGACCTGGGCGACGATCGCGCTGGCGGCTAGGTTGGAGGTCTCCTCGAGCGATGCGGTGGCGAGCGCTGCGGCCTCGACCGCGGTGTCGCGGGAATCCCTCCGACCCTCCCTGCCGGCCAGGTAGTGGTCCAGTTGGCGGACCGACTCGGCGAGCAGCCGGATCGACTCGATCACCGAGTCGGGCACGTGTTCCCCAAGCGAGTTGGCCCGGACCGCGCCGCGGGCCAGCACCCGGGTGTCGCGGACCATCAGGTCGATCGGCTCGGATGCGGTCTCGAACCGACCGACCGTGCCGCTTGCCGAGCGTCTGGTCGGTGCCATCCGGACCGTCTCCCGGCCGGCCTCGACCGCCATCTTCATCTCGCGGACGGCCGGGTCGAGCGCCCGGGCCTCCTCGAGCACTTCCTCGGCATCACTCTCGCTTCCGCTGGCGAGCGAGGCGGCCACTCGATCGAGAACCCCGGCCAGGTCGGAGAGCAGGGGCTTGATCCGCTTGCGTCCGATCAGCACCGGGTCGGCCGGGAAGAGTGCGTTCGCGGCGAGGGCGATGCCACCGCCGATCGCGGCATCGAGGAACCGGTTTAGCGACTCGGCCAGGTCGGGGACCGGCAGGGCGGCGACCAGGACGGCCGAGACGGCTGCCTGGTTGACCAGGATCCGCCCGCCGCCGAGGAACAGGGCGACGGTCACCGCCAGGCCGACCACCAGGGCCACCTGCCAGGGGCCGGTGCCGGTACCGAGGACGATCAGGTCGGCGATCCCGATCCCGATCGCCACCCCTAGGGCGAGCTCGAACGCCCGGCGGCCCCTTTGGCGAACGGTCAGCCCGAGCACGATCACGGCCGAGATCGGGGCGAAGAAGGCCTGGTCGTGGCCGAAGACCTCGGTCGCCACCAGCCAGGCCACACCGGCGCTGAGCGCCACCTGGAGGATCCGCCAGCGACGCAGGGAGATCTCGGCTAGGCCGTCCCTCGCGGCCCGGCCGAGGTCCTCGCGGAACCTCACCCTTTCCCGTATTCCGCTCCCGATTGCCACCGACCACCGATGGACCGGGCACCCGACGGATCCCGTCGTCCGGGCCCGGTGGGGAAGTAGAGAACCGGCCGCACCCGACGTAGCTGAGATCGGGAGGAGCCATCCGTTGCCCTCGACGGCCGGTCCGCACCCAAGGTCGGGGGTGAGGACCCATTCCTGACGGACTACCTGGGAACTAGGAGCGGGGGTCGGGCTTGGGGGAGGTCCAGGGGGCGACCAGCCTGCCTGCGATCTCCTCGACCAGGCCTTCGATCGGCAGCCTTTCCTGCTCGAGCGAGTCGCGGTCGCGAAGGGTCACCGTCCCGTCCTCCATCGTCTGGTGGTCGACCGTCACCCCGTAGGGGGTGCCGATCTCGTCCTGGCGGCGGTACCGCTTGCCGATCGAGCCGCCCTGGTCGTACTCGGCCTGGATCCCGGCCCGGCGGAAGGCGTCGAAGACCTCACGCGCCTTCTCGGGCTGGCCCTCCTTGCCGACCAGAGGAAGCACGGCGACCTTGACCGGGGCGAGCCTCGGGTGGAGGTGGAGCACGGTCCTCTCCCGGCCTTCGACCTCGTCCACCTCGAAGGCATCGACCAGGAAGGCGAGGGCGGCCCGGTCGACCCCGGCGGCCGGCTCGATCACGTGGGGGAGGTAGCGGTCGCCGGTCTTCTGGTCGAGGTACTCCATCTTCTCCCTGGAGAACTCCTGGTGGCGGGAGAGGTCGAAGTCCCCCCGGTTGGCGATTCCCTCGAGCTCCGACCACCCGATCGGGAAGAGGTACTCGATGTCGCTGGTGCCCGAGGAGTAGTGGGAGAGCTCCTCGGGGCCGTGCGGCCGGACGGTGAGGAAGCCTGGGCGGATGCCGAGGTTCAGGTACCAGTCTCGGCGTATGTCGATCCAGGTCCGGTACCACTCTTCTGCCTGGTCGGGCGGGACGAAGAACTCCATCTCCAGCTGCTCGAACTCCCGGGTCCGGACGATGAAGTTGCCCGGGGTTATCTCGTTCCTGTACGACTTGCCGACCTGGGCG
>JBJTBP010000042.1:0-7500 GCA_046091385.1 Solirubrobacterales bacterium
GAAGGCGATCTCCGATCTCGAGAAAGCCTCGGAGACACCGGAGACCGCGACGCCGCCGATCTCGTCGGCCAAAGTCCTGGCGCTGCCGGATCCAGAGTCGCAAACGAAGATCTCGTCGGGACCGCCATCGCCTGCACGCCAGCCGCGCGCCATCGCCCGCGCCATGTTGCCCGAACCTATGAGGGAGACACTGCTCATCAGCAGAGAGGCTAGAGAGCGGCGCCGATGCGCACGAGATAGTCCGGTCAGGACTAGTTGAAGAATCCGCCCTCGAGGATACGGGCCTTCTCTTCGGCAGAAACATCGACGTTCTGGGGTGTGAGCAGGAAGATCCCTTGCGAAATCCTCTGCATCCCTCCACCCAGGTAATAAGTCATCCCTGATGAGAAATCGATCAGTCGCTTGGAGAGCTCCCTGTCTCTCGATTGCAGATTGATGATCACGGGCTTGGACCGCTTGAACTCGTCGGCGACCTGCTGAGCGTCGTTGAAGCTCCTCGGGGTGACCACGTGCATCGAGAAATCAGACGCGGAATCAGACACGCTTCCCGTGTCGGTGAGTGGCTCGACCACTCCCATGCTCCTGCGGGAACGGCCCCTCGGGCCGATGTCGTCTTCGCTGAAGATCTCATCGATGTCATCCTCGCGGCCACGCCCCCTGCTGGCGCGTCGAGGTGCGGGATCAGCCTCGACCCTGGGTGCCGCTATCGGATCTTCGGTCAGGGTCTGATTGCTGCCGGTTTCATGCTGCCGATAGGCAGGATCATCCACGTAGTCACCTTCGACCAAGCCGAAATACTCGAGTGATTTGCGCCAAGTGCTTTTCATGGGTATCGGCGTGGTTTTCGGGGCAGTGGCGGTATCTCCTGCCAGGCTCCGCGCTCTTGCAGTGATTTTCCCATAATCCTCACCTGAGCAGAGAGGATCCGAGCCGGATGATCGTCGACCCCTCCTCGACCGCGACCCTCCAATCCTGACTCGTGCCCATGGAGAGCCGGGATAGCCCGTGCTCTGCGCCAAGCGAGGCGAGCTCGGCGAAGTACGGCCTGGAGGACTCTGGATCCTCGCTGAATGGGGGCATGGTCATCAGGCCGGAAACGGTCACTGGGCATCGGTCGATGAATTCGCGGATGGCCTCGGGTGCGATCCCTGCCTTGCTCTCCTCGCCGGAGAGATTGACCTCCAACAACACTTCGGTGTCGGGTCCACCGTGCTTGGCCAACTGGCCGAGTGCAGACTCGGAAGCCACGGAATGGATCAGGCGCACCAGGGGCAGCAGCTTCTTGATCTTCTTCGACTGGAGGGCCCCGATGAAGTCCCACTCGAAGCGATCTCCACACTCAGCGTGCTTGGCCTCCAGATCCTGGAGCCTGTTCTCGCCGACCAAGTCCACCCCTGCCTCTGCCAAGGCACCCATCTGATCCAGCGGTACGTACTTGCAGGCGACGAGTATCTCGACTTCGTCCCCGGTGACCCTCCTCACTCCTGTGAGCCGCTCTGCGACCAGATCGGGGTCTATCTCTCTGATCAGTTCAACCATGCAAGCGTCCCCTGTCGTCCGGTGATCCCCCCGTCGCGCCGATGAGAGAAGAAGTCTTCATGTTGGCAGCAAGTGCACATATCGACCGACTGCACAGTCTGGACGCCGGCAGAGAGGAGCTGCTGTCGGCAGATGCCGACCAAATCCAGATTCCTGCCAGCGTGAGCCTCGGGATAATCCGAGAAACGCGTATGCACATCCTCCCCGATCTCATAACAGCAGACGCCGATCCCGGGCCCGATGACAGCAACCTCCCCCACTACCCGCTCGGCCGCCTTCTGCGCAATCCCTGCCTCGAGACCGCGCCACCCGCAGTGCACCAGGCCGAGGCCCCTCTCGCCGACGACTGCTACCGGGAGGCAGTCGGCCGTGATCACAGCCAACGCCAGTCCGGGCGTGCTCGCCGTGTGACCGTCGGCATCCCGGCCAGGTACCTCTCCCCGCGCCCAGGCCCTGTCCGTATCGGGACCACTGTGCTCGATCACACCGTCCGCGTGGACCTGTCGGGCCATGACGACCGTCTCAGGATCGAGTCCAACGGACTCGCTGAACCGACGCCTGTTGCTGGCGACCGAGGCGGGATCGTCACCAGTACCGATGCCCACGTTCAAACTGGCATAGGGCCCGACACTCTCCCCTTGCTGCCTCGATCCGAAGACGACCGAGGCGTTGGCGAGCTCTTCGCGGAGCACTCTCACACCATCGCTCTCGACCCAAGCCATCAGTGAGATTGACCCTCTGCCGAGCGGCAGGTCTCGAGGGCGATCCGCATCTCTTCCGGCCGACCATCGACCGCTCCGTCGAGCTTGGCATTCAACGCCGCGGTCAGTCCGATTCCGATCAGCGGACCGGGCTCGATGCCCTCCGCAATCAGATCATCGCCACCGATCTCGAGCTCCACCGAGCGTAGTTCGTCGCACCAGGCATCGAGCCATTCCGCTCCCATCGCCCTTGCGATGATGATCTCCGCCGGGGTCAGCCGCGATGCGATCGAGGCCACCTCCGAGCCACTGGCGGGCCGAGCTTCGGCCGCCTCCGCCGACTTGGATAAACGACTGGAGCGCGCCGTGGAATCCGGATCGACGGAGGCGGCGAGGATGTCCGTACCACTCGACCCGATGGAGGCCAGAAAGCTCTCCCACGAGGTCGAAGCGATCACCTCGCAGATCCTGGCGAGGAGGTCCGGATCGCCATCGGGCCGGGGAAGCAAACCCCAGTCGATTGCCTCGCTGAGAGCACCCGACTCACACTCCTCGGCTGCCCCGAGAGCCAGTTCCGAGAAGATCCTCTCAGCCGAGACCGTCGTGAGATCGAGGTCTGAGAGTTGGTCTCGGGTCTCCGGAGCGAGCCGGAGTTTCATCCTCGACGCGTAGCGTGCGCCGCGGAGCGCTCTGGTTGGATCATCGCGAAACGAGCCGGGATGAAGGGCTCGCAGAATCCCCTGCTCGAGATCGGCCCGCCCCCCGTAGGGGTCCATCAAGTCGTCGGGGCGAGAAAGGTCGATCGCCATCGCGTTGATCGTGAAATCCCTCCGGCCGAGGTCGACCTCGATCGACGCCGGCTCCACTATGGGAAGGGCCCCCGCACGGGGATAGGACTCGCTGCGGGTCCGTGCCACATCCACCATCAGACCGTCCGCAAATCGAATGGAGGCGGTTTCGAACTGCTCATGGCGGATTACTTCGCCCTCGATCGTCTCGAGCAGGGAATCGAGTGGCCCATCGACTGCAAGATCGATGTCCGTGATTTCCCTGCCCATCAGCAGATCGCGAACCGGACCACCCACCAGATAGATCGGCAGTCCAGCCGTCGACTCGAACTTGTCACGCAGGGGAAGACCGGAGACCTTCGAACCCAGGCCTTCTATCGAGATCTGCTTGTCCGCTCGGGGGCTCACGCCGTACTCCCTAGCATGATGGTTGTTGATGAGGTCAAAGGACGAGTTACTGCAGGTGCTCGGCAAGCTCGAGAAGGGCTTGGCCGGGTTCACCGGGAAGGCGCTCTCGAGCGCTTTCGCTCGCCTACCCGAGTCCCGCGAGGGGAGAATGGCGGTATTCGGAGGGATAGCTGTCGTGATTCTGGTCCTGGGCGCACTGTTCGTCGCTCTGCAGCGACCGGCCGACGTTTCGGAGGGTGAAGACTCCGACTTCCGTGAGGACGAAGCGAGCCTGACCGCCCGCGTGGTGCCGTGGCGGCTCTACGGTTTCGATGGCACGAGGACCCGCTACTTGCCGTCCTCTTTCGTCAGGCCGCCCTTCAAGGTTCGATGGAGCTTCCGAGCACACTCGCTCTTGGAGTATTCCCCCGTAATCGCCGATGGTGTCGTTTACGGCTTCAGCAACGACGGTGAAGCGTTCGCGCTCCGTCGCGACGATGGCAAGGTGATCTGGCGACGGCAGGTCTCGGATCTCAACGCTTCTTCCCCCGTTTACTCCGACGGGGTTCTCTACGGAGTCTCCCTCGAGCCAGGAACGGCGTTCGCACTCTCGGCCGCGACGGGTAAGCGCCTGTGGGAGCGAGATCTTCCAGGCCGCTCGGAGTCCTCCCCTCTCATTGCCGACGGGAAGGTCGTGTTCGGCTGCGAGACCGGACAACTGTTCGCCCTCGACAGTCGCAGCGGGAAGACCATCTGGCAGACGGAGGTGGGCGGTGCGATCAAGGCGGCGCCAGCCCTCGAGTCGGGCACCCTCTATGTGGCTGCGTACGGCGGGATCCTCAAGGCCATCGATCTGGCCGATGGCAGCGAGGTCTGGAGCGCGGGCTCACAGTCCGGAGGCCTGCTCGGGTCAGGGAACTTCTATGCAACCCCTGCCGTTGCCTTCGACCGGATCTACGTCGGCAACACCGATGGCCGGATGTACAGTTTCGAGCGTCGCTCCGGGCACCTGGCATGGAGCCGATCGACCGGCGCCTACGTGTACGCCGCCGCAGTGGTGGCGGACACCCCCCTGACCGGGCCGTCTGTCTACTTCGGATCCTACGACGGCGTGTTCTACTCACTCGACGCGCGAACGGGTGAGGTCAATTGGCAGAAGCCGGTCGGAGGTGCGGTCTCCGGCGCGGCGAGCCTGATCGGCGGAACGCTCTTCGTCTCCAACCTTCGCAAGACGACCACGCTGGGGTTGAATGCGAGAACGGGAAATCGTAACTTCGGGTTCCCGGATGGCGCCTACAACCCTGCAGTCTCCGACGGACGATGGCTGATCTTGACCGGCAAACGCAGGATCTACGGTCTCGAGCCGATGGACAGGGAGAAGGCGAAGGCCAAGGCGGCTGCTGCTGGCGGCTAAACGACCACCGGCTCGGTAGCGATACGTTCGATATTCGCTCCGAGAGCCTTGAGCCGGGCATCGATCTGCTCGTAACCGCGATCGATCTGGATGATGTTCCCGATCTCGGACTCCCCCTCCGCCGCCAGGGCTGCAATCAACATCGCCATGCCTGCGCGAATATCGGGGCTCTCCACTCGCTCGCCGTGCAGCCGTGCGGGTCCGCTGACTATCGCGCGATGGGGGTCGCAGAGTGTTATCCGAGCCCCCATGGCCACCAACTTGTCCACGAAGAAGAGGCGATTCTCGAACATCTTCTCGAAGATCAGGATCGTCCCCTCTGCCTGGGTCGCGAGGGCTAGGGCGATCGAAGTGAGATCCGCAGGAAAGGCGGGCCACGGGCCGTCGTCGATCTTCGGAACAGCGTCCCCCTGATCGTCTTTGATCACCAGCTTCTGTTCAGGCGGAATGAGCAGGTCCGTGCCCTCGACCATCGTCTGCAATCCGATCCTCCTGAAGTTCCTCCTGATGCCGTCGAGATCCTCCTCGATCACCTCCCGAATCCTCAGCTCACCACCGGTTGCCGCTGCCAGGGCCATGAAGCTCGCGATCTCGATGTGGTCTGGCGAAATCCTGTGTTCGGCGCCGCCGAGCCTGTCCCTCCCGTGGACCGTCATGACGTTCGAGCCGATACCTTCGACTCGTGCGCCCATCTTCGTTAACAGGCGCGCCAGATCCTGGACGTGCGGCTCCGAGGCGGCATTGGCGATCACGGTCTCCCCGGGAATCAGTGCGGCTGCCAAGAGCGCGTTCTCGGTACCCATGACCGAAGGCTCATCCATGAAGATCCGGCCAGGCCTCAGACCTTCCGTCGGAGCCGAGAGTTCGACCCAGGTATCGCCCCCGACTCGCGCGCCTAGGTCTCGGAACGCGTCCAGGTGGGGATCCAGTCTGCGTCTCCCGATCGTGTCGCCGCCGGGAGGAGGCATCTTTGCGCTCCCGAAACGAGCCAGCAGAGGACCTGCAGCGAGGAAGGATGCCCTGATCCTGCTCGCCGGACCCTCATCCACCGCAGTGTCCGCCACCGAGTCGGCCTGCAGGCGAACCGTGTGTTCCCCTTCTCTTGAGACCTTTACCCCGAGTGCCTTGAGCAGCTCGATCTGGGAGTCCACATCCCTGATCCGTGGAACGTTGTGCAGCACCAACTCCTCCTCCGTCAGGAGACTGGCGGCAAGGATCGGTAGCGCGGCGTTCTTGTTGCCGGCGGGGATCACCTCGCCGGAGAGTGGAACGCCTCCTTGGATTACGAATTTCTCCATGTTCTTGGTCCTCCCTGTCCCCTATGGCCGAAGTGGGCCGCACTCAGGCTGAGATATGGGCGGATCAGAAGCCTAGCGATGAGGTTGGAGTCCTCGCGGGAGATCTCACGCAGGGGATACAACGCCCAGACAAAACGAAAGGGCCCGGTGTCCCGGACCCTTCGTCAGGTTCTGCCTTGCGGCTTCCCCTTAGGACTCGCCTTGCGACTCGCCCTCGAAGGAGTTTCCTTGCGGTCCTTCCTTCTGCTGAGCAACCTACCCGCCATTTCGAGCCAGCGCAAGGGGTTCCAACATCACGAATCCCCACTTTGCGGGAACTAGTCCCGACCATTTGACCGATTCGAGGGCCAATTATCTCTCTTGCCACCCCACTTGTCGATGATTCGGCCACTGAGCTGGACTGCAGGGATCCGGACCATCTTGGATCCGGAAGGGCTGCACGGCTTCCGGAACCCTGAAAACCCGTGCAAATCGTGTATTTCCGTCCGCCACAGACTCTATCTTCACGACATGATCAATGAACTGGCGGGACGTGTTCGTGAAGCTTTCTTCGACCTCGTGGACGGTGCAATCGAGGCACTCACGCTGGGCGAGTACGGCTATGAGCCTGTGGCCCCTGCCCGGACGACCCTTGAGAGGTCCTGCGAGGGGCGCGAGAGAGTGGGGCATGCGCCGGTCTCGGTCGATCGCGCCGATCGTGCGCTTTCATCTTTCTGACCCAGCGGGTTGGGCACAGAAAAGGCCGCTCCGGTCACCCAGAGCGGCCTGATCTGAAGAAGGACCGGCGGCGACCTACTCTCCCAGGCAGTTTCCCACCAAGTACCATCGGCGCAGAGAGGCTTAACGGCTCTGTTCGGAATGGGAAGAGGTGTTTCCCTCTCGCTATCGCGCCACCGGAAATTTGTAGAGACGGCCCGGTGGACCTTGAAAACCGCATCAGGCCAGCAAGAAGCAATAAAAATCCGTCAAGACCTCGACCCATTAGTACCAGTCTGCTTAGCGCATTACTGCGCTTACACAGCTGGCCTATCAACCTGGTGGTCTACCAGGGGTCTTACTCCCTCAAGGGGATGGGAGAGTTCATCTCGAGGTCGGTTTCCCGCTTAGATGCTTTCAGCGGTTATCCGATCCGCGCGTAGCTAACCAGCGGTGCCCTTGGCAGGACAACTGGTACACCAGAGGCGCGTTCATCCCGGTCCTCTCGTACTAGGGACGACTCCTCTCAACTCTCCAACGCCCACGGCAGATAGGGACCGAACTGTCTCACGACGTTCTGAACCCAGCTCGCGTACCGCTTTAATGGGCGAACAGCCCAACCCTTGGGACCTGCTCCAGCCCCAGGATGCGACGAGCCGACATCGAGGTGCCAAACC
>JBJTBP010000042.1:12500-45742 GCA_046091385.1 Solirubrobacterales bacterium
TGTCCCAGCCGATACTCGGGCACATCGTCGGGTATCTCGTGCTTGACGAACAGGCGGTCGAACGAAGCCTCGGCCTCCTGGCCACTTCCTTCCCCGTGGAATCGATCGACTACCCGCCTCGCCAGGTCCCGCTTCGAGACGTTCGGGACCGCGTCCAGTTCCTCCGTCTCCTTGAGGAGCAGGGCTCGATACTCGGGCAGCGCGGAGTCGGGGATGCTCATCAGCTTGCCGAACTTCTCCTCGGGCGGGTCGTTCACCGCGACGTAATTGCCGAGGCTCTTCGACATCCGCTCGACCCCATCGGTCCCCGGGAGGATCGGGAGGGTCATGACTACCTGCTGGGGTTTGCCGAAAGCGCCCTGGACCTCTCGACCGAAGAGCAGGTTGAAGGTCTGGTCGGTGCCCCCCAACTCGACATCGGCGTCGATCGCAACCGAGTCGTAACCCTGGAGGAGCGGGTAGAGCAGCTCCATCGCAGATACCGGTTTCCCTTCCGACATCCGGTTGCGGAAGTCCTCGCGCTCGAGCAGCTGGGCGACAGTGGTCGTGCTGAGCAGACGCAGCAGGTCGCTCGATGACATATCGAGCCACTCGCTGTTGAACCGGACCTCCGTCTTGTCTGGATCGAGGATCTTGAAAGCCTGCTCCGCGAAGGTCTCGGCGTTCGCCTGGATCTCCTCCGGAGTCAGGACGGGTCGTTCACTTGATAGCCCGCTGGGGTCACCGACCTTCGCGGTGAAGTCTCCGACGATCAGCACGACCTGGTGCCCTGCGTCCTGGAACTCCCGCAGTTTGTCGAGGACCACGCAGTGGCCGAGGTGGAGGTCCGGTGCCGTTGGATCTATGCCGAGCTTGATCCGAAGGGGCTCGCCGGTCTCGAGGAGCTCCTCGAGTCGGCCTTCGGGTAGCGACTCGACCGACCGGGCCGCCAGACGACCCGCTTCCTCGGCTGTTGCTGAGCCATTCCTGTCCCCTTTTCCGGCCATCGAGGCCAATGCTAGACTCGCTGGGAAGTCGCGGCATTCAGGCAGGGGCAATCAATTGCCCTTTCGGACGCCGCGGCCGCCGATGGCAAGTTGTGATGGACCCCTCGGACACTGACAAGCCGACCCGCTCCGGAACCGGGTCCCTGCCGGGTAACGGCAGAGAGGCCGATGCCTCGAACGGCTCCCCGACGACCAATGGAAAAGGGTCCGCGGCCGCCCGCGGCAGAAGCGGGAACGGCGATCACGGCAACGGGAGTAACGGGAATCGCGATTCCGGGACCTCCGAGGTTTCCGTCCTTCGGCACCCGAAAGACGACCGGCTCCACAGGGTCGAACGGGTGGGCCAGGTCAGCGGATTCGACGACCCATCGTCCCCGAAGGGGCCTCGAATCAAGGTGCTTCGAGTCCTGTTCGTGCTGTTCGGACTCGGGATCCTCGCCGTGGCGAGCGTCCTCTTCGGCATGGTGATGGCGGTCTCCCAGGATCTGCCGGCGATCGAGAAGTACACCCAGTTCTCGGAGGGGGAGAACTCGGTCCTCACGGACAGCCAGGGAGAGGTGATCAGCACGATCTCATCGAACGAGAACCGGTTCCTCCTCGAGCCCGATCAGATTTCCCCCAACATGAAGAATGCCGTGGTCTCGATCGAGGACGCGCGCTTCTACGAGCACCGGGGCGTCGACTACCAGGGTCTCGCCAGGGCCCTGGTCCAGGACGTCCTCTCCCTCTCCTTCAAACAGGGTGCCTCGACGATCACCCAGCAGCTGGTCAAACAGGCTCTGGAGGCCCAGGCCCAGAGGACCGTCTTCCAGAAGATGCGGGAGATCTCGCTCTCGTACCACATCGAGCGCACCTGGACCAAGGACAAGATCCTGACCGAGTACCTGAACTCGGTCTACCTCGGTTCGGGGGCCTACGGGATCGAGGCGGCAGCCCGCACCTACTTCGGTGCGGCCCACCCCGAGTGCGGGACCGACGAGGATCCCTGTGCTGCGCTGCTCAACCCGGCCGAATCGGCGATGCTCGCCGGAATCATCCAGAACCCGTACGGCTATGACCCCAAGTTCAACCCGAAGGCATCGCTGGCCCGGAGGAACCTGGTCCTCAATCGCATGTTCGAACAGGGGTTCATCACCGAGGCCCAGTACAGCGAGGCCCGAGCCGAGCCACTCCCGGCCCCCAGCACCGTGGAGCCACCGCAGATCGACTCGGAGGCGCCCTACTTCACTTCCTGGATCCGGCAGCAACTGGTCGATCGGTTCGGGGCCGGCCGGACTTTCTTCGGTGGACTGACTGTCAAGTCGAGCCTCGACCTCGAAATGCAGCGGGCGGCCGAGGACGCGGTCTACTCGACCATCGGCGGCATCGGTCCCGATGCGGCCGTGGTCGTGATCAACAACGAGGATGCGACCATCGATGCGATGGTCGCCGGAGAGGACTTCGACACGAAGCCCTTCAATCTCGCTACCCAGGGATATCGGCAGGTCGGCTCCACGGTGAAGGCGTTCGTCCTCTCTGCGGCCCTCCAACAGGGGGTCTCGCCCTACAGCGTCTATGAGTCTGCCCCTCAGCTCTTCACCTTCGGCAAGAAGGGCAAGGAGTACTTCCCGGTCAAGAACTACGAGGACAACTACCTCGGATCGGCTTCGCTTGCCACGGCGACGACCTACTCCGACAACTCGGTCTATGCCCAGGTAGGGCTCGAAACGATCAAGGGCGGCACCCGGCAGATCGCTCGCACGATCCACCGGATGGGCGTAACCGACCGGATCGACCTCAACCCGGCGATGGTCCTGGGCACGACCGAGGTCACTCCGCTCCAGTGGACATACGCCTTCTCCACCCTGGCAAACGATGGGGAGCGGATTAGCGGAACGCTGGCACCAGAGCCCGGCGACTCCGCGGTCTCCTACACCAAGGTCTCCGACCGTGATGGGAAGACGATCAGAGGCGGAGACAACGAGGTGATCGAGACCCGGGCGCTCTCCTCCGGGGCTGCGCAGACGGCGAAATCGCTCCTCGCAACGGTGATGAGCGGCGGTACTGGTACGAATGCGAGCGTCGGTGACGACTCTCAGTGGGGCAAGACCGGCACGACCGAGAACAACAGCAACGCCTGGTTCTGTGGAGCGATTACCGAGGTGACTGCCTGCGTCTGGGTCGGGTACTCGGAGGGCTACCAGGAGATGACCACCGAATACGGGGGAAGCCCGGTCGACGGAGGGACGTTCCCGGCGATCATCTGGTCCCGGGTCATCGAAGCCTGGAAGTCAATTGAGGCCGGACGGGCCTACGAGCGGGAGACATCGGGTGACGATTCCGAATCGGACTCCAGCTCGTATGACTACGGCGGCTACTCCGGTGGGACTGACTACGCGCCCGCTCCGTCGACCTCGGCGCCCGCTCCGTCGGCGCCTGCGCCGGCAACGCCGGCTCCAGCCCCCGCGGCCCCCGCTCCGGCAGCTCCCGCTACTTCAGGCGGAGCATCCTCCTCGGGCGGCTTTACGCCCTGACCAGGGACTTGGCTCAGACCTGATCCGGCGGGACGGCCAGGAAGGCTCTGGCCTCCACCAGCTGCCGCTCAAGATTCTCCCGGGAAGTAGAGCCCGGCCCCTTCTTCGACTCGATTGCGGCCTCGGCACCCAGGAGCTCCCCGATCCCCGACGCGAGGTGTTCCGAGTAGCCCTCGAGCTCCTCTTTGGTGAGGTCGGAAAAGGTCCTCCCGGAATCGATGCAGTCGGAAACCATCGCGCCGACGATTCCGTGGGCTTCCCTGAAGGGCACGCCGCTGGCGACCAGTAGATCGGCAACCTCGGTCGCCGAGAGCCATTCGTCCGAGGCCGCCTCGGCAAGTCGTCCCCTGTCGAAGACCAGGCCCCTGACCATCCCATCGGCCATCGCGAGGCAGCCGAGTATTGCCGCGATGCCTTCCCTCAGTGGCCTCTTGTCCTCCTGGAGGTCCTTGTTGTAGGTAAGGGGAAGGCCGTGGAGGACACCGAGCAGTGCCGAGAACGAAGAGGCGAGAACCGGAGCCTTTCCCCTGAGGATCTCGGCCGAGTCGGGGTTCTGCTTCTGCGGCATGATGCTGGACCCGGAGGTGAAGGGTTGGGACAGTGCGCAGAACCCGAACTCGGCACTCGACCAGATCACGATTTCGGAACCGAGGCGCGACAGGTGGCTGCCGCAGAGCGCCGCGGCCGAAAGGAAGTCGAGGATGAAGTCCCGGTTCGAGCTTCCGTCGATCGAGTTCCTGGACAGGGCCTCGAACCCGAGCTCCTTCGCCAGAGCGGCCCTGTCGAGCTCCCAGTTGACCCCGGCCAGGGCACCCGAGCCAAGGGGCATCTCCGAAGCCGATCGGACCGCTGCCTGGAACCGGGTGCGGTCCCGGGCCAACATCCAGAAGTAGGCCATGAGGTGGTGCGCAAGGTAGACGGGCTGGGCGCGCTGGAGGTGGGTGTATCCGGGCATCACCCAGTCCAGATGGGCCTGGGCCTGGGCGAGGAGTGCTTCCATCACCTGGTCGACCAGGGCTCCGGCAGCTCTGGCTGCTTCCATCGTGGCCAGCGCCAGGTCGGTTGCAACCTGATCGTTTCGGGAGCGACCCGTATGGAGCTTGCCCGCGATCGGGCCGACGAGGTCTCCGAGGCGACGCTCGATCGCCATGTGGACGTCCTCATCGGAATCGACTTCCGGGAAGCTCCCGTCCTCGAACTCGAGGGCGATCTGCTCCAGGGCTTCTTTCAGGCGATGGAACTCATCGCCGTCGAGCAATCCGAGCCTCGACAGCTCGGCCGCATGGGCGACCGACTGCCTGACGTCATACGGGGCGAGCCAGCGGTCGTCAGCGAGCGAGCGGTTCATCCGCCAAAAAGTGGCGTCTGGGGGCTCGCGGAACCTCGATTCCCCTTTCTGCTCACGCACCGAGGGCCCCCTCCAGGGCAGCGGCGATTCGAGCCACATCCCCTTCCGTCAGGCCGGCATGGAAAGGAAGAGCGAGGGAGCGGGCGCTTGCCGACTCGGCGACCGGAAAATCGCCCGGCCCATATCCGAACTCCTCGAACTGCGGGAAGAGGTGAGCGGATGGAAGGTAGGCCTTGCTCGGCACCCCGGAAGAAGCGAGTCCAGCGATTACGGCGTCCCGATCCACTCCATCGGAAACCATGACCGTGTAGACGAACCAACTCAGCCTTGCCCAACCCTCTCCGGGCTGTGGGAGCGTGAGTCCGGGGATCGAACCGAGACGTTCGGAATAAAGGGCCGCTACCTCGGCACGTCTTGCGAGGAGTTCGTTGATCCGTTCCATCTGGGCCACGCCGATCGCCGCTGCGATGTCGGACATTCGGTAGTTGAAGCCGAGACCTGTGTGGTCCATCCGGCTCATGTCGGGGGCCCTTCCCTGGTTTCGCTCCGAACGAACCCGCTCCGCCATCCCCTCGTCGGGACAGACCAGGACTCCACCTTCGCCAGTAGTGATCTGCTTGTTCGCGTAGAAGGCAAATCCGGTGGGGATTCCCCTCGACCCCACCTTGTGCCCATCCGGGTCGACGGCACCGATCGCCTGAGCAGCATCCTCGAGCAGCTCCAGCCCCCTCCTTCCGGCGACCTCCTCGAAGCCGGTCGCATCCGAGGGGAAGCCGAAGATGTCGATCGGCATCAGTCCCACGGTGTCTGTATCGATCGCACCCTCTGCGGTATCGGGCCTGAGGTTCAAGGTCACCGGATCGACGTCGGCGAACCTCGGCCTGACCCCCTCGTAGAGGAGCGCATTCGCGCTCGCTACGAAGGTGAAGGGCGAAAGGACGACCGAGTCCCCCTCGCCCCAACCCATCGCCCGTACCCCGAGGTGGAGGGCAGCCGTGCCGCTACTGGTCGCGACCACATGTTCGACGCCGAGCCAGTCAGCGAAGCATTCTTCGAATCGGTTGAGCATCGGGCCGAGCGAGAGCTGACCCGAGCGAAGGACCTCGAGCACGAGACGCTCCTCTTCCGGACCGATCTCGGGCCTCGCGAGCTGGAAGGCCGTTTCCGTCTCCTCAGCCATCACCGTTCTCCGTTCCCTGGAATGCCACCTCCAGGGAGTCGACCAGGGCCTCCCAGGAGGCCTCGATGATGTTCTGGGAAACCCCGGTGGTACTCCAGCTCTGGCCTCCTTCGGCCGAGTCCAGGAGCACGCGAGTTCCGGCCCCCGTCCCGTGGTCGGAGTCGAGTATCCGGACCCGGTAGCCGGTCAGCTCGACATCGGCAAGGCGTGGGTAGTGCTCGACCAGCGCCGCCCTCAACGCCCGGTCGAGCGCATTGACCGGACCATTCCCCTCGGCCACGGTGAGGTGACGCTCCCCCTCGACCCAGATCCTCAGGGTTGCCTCGGTCTCGACCGAGCCGTCATCGCGCATCTCGGTGGTGACCCTGAACCCTTCCAGGGTGAAGAGAGGCTCGTACTCACCACCGGCCCTCCGAAGCAGCAGGTCGAACGAGCCCCGGGCCGCTTCGTAGTGGTACCCGTGGTGCTCACGGTCCTTCAGCTCCTCGATCGCACGATCCACCGCGGCTTCGTCGAGGTCGAGGCCCAGCTCCCCGGCCCTGCTCTTGATCGTCGCCTTGCCGGATAGCTCCGAGGGCAATACGGCTCGGGTATTTCCGACTGCGTCGGGCTCGAGGTGTTCGAAGGTCCTCGCGTCCTCCGACACACCCGCCACGTGGAGACCGCCCTTGTGGGCAAAGGCGTTGTCACCGACGTAGGGCTGGCTCGGATCGACCGGAAGATTGACCAGGTCCGCCACCTCCTGGGCGACCCCGGAGAGCGCCTTCAGGCGATCGGGGCCGATCGTCTCGAAACCCATTTTCAGTTCCAGGGCGGGGATGATCGAGACGAGGTTCGCGTTGCCGCATCGCTCCCCGTATCCATTGATCGTCCCCTGAACCACCCGGGCCCCCTCCCCCACCGCGGCAAGGGCGTTGGCGACGCCGCACTCGGCGTCGTTGTGGGTGTGGATCCCCCATTCGACGGCCTGACCCAACTCGGCGACGACCGCTGCGGTCGCCTCGGCAACCTGATCGGGCAGGCTCGATCCGTTGGTGTCGCAGAGACTGATGATCGAAGCGCCGCCCTCGATCGCTGCCTCAAGGCAGGCAAGCGCGTAAGCCCGGTCGTCACGCCAGGCGTCGAAGAAGTGCTCGGCGTCATAGTGGAGCTCCTTGCCCTTGTCGACCATCCAGGCGATCGAATCCCGAATCATCGCCAGGTTCTCATCCGGATCGACCTTGGTCACCTTCTCGAGATGCAGACGCCAGGTCTTGCCTACCAGGGCGACCCAGGGACTGAAGCTGGTGGCGAGGATCTTCAGCGCATCGTCATTACCGGGCTCGATCCCCCTTCGACGGGTCATCCCGAAGGCCACTACCTCAGAGTGCTCGAGCTTCTCCTCGGCGAGCAGGTCGAACAGCTGTTGCTCCTTCGGGTTCGACGACGGAAACCCGGCCTCGATGAAGTCGATTCCCAGCCCATCCAGGGCATGCACCACCCTGACCTTCTCCTCGGCCGAGAGGGTCATCCCGGGACCCTGCATGCCATCCCTCAGGGTCGTGTCGTACAGCTTCACCTTCTCCACTTCCGCGTTCCTTTCGAGCTTTTGTTGGGGTCCCTTCCGTCCGGGACCCGGGAGTCACGTGCGCGACCTGCGTCGCGCCTGCCGTGGGCTACCGGCCCACAGCTCGCGTAATTCGGCCTCCGGCCTGCTCTGGATTCGCGTGGCGAAGCATCAGCTTTCAACTGTATCCGGTCGGGCCGAGCGCGCCGGCTCGCCGACCGGGTCGAGCCAGGCGGAATAGCGGGGATCCCTGCCGTAGATCGCATCCTCGTAGCCCTTCTGGGCGAGGAGGGTAACCGGACCCGGGTCTGAGATCGGATGCTCATCCACCTCCCGCACCGGAACGACCTCTGCGGCAGTGCCGCACATGAAGATTTCGTCCGCGCCGTACAGCTCGGAACGGGCAATGTCGCGCTCGGTCACTTCGACTCCGTTGTCCCGGAGGATGGTGATCACGCTCTTCCGGGTTATCCCGTCGAGGATCGAGGCCGTCTGCGGTGGCGTGGCGACCGCGCCCTCGCTGACCACGAATATGTTCTCGCCCGACCCTTCACAGACGAAGCCACGCTCGTCGAGGAGGATCGCCTCCTCGTAACCGGCCTGGGCCGTCTCAGTCTTTGCGAGGATCGAGTTGAGGTACTGCCCCGACGCCTTCGCATGAGGGATCAGGCTGCTCGAGGTGATCCTCCGCCAGGAGGAGACCTTGGCCCGGATCCCGTGCCGCTTGCCCTCCTCCCCCAGGTAGGCGCCCCAGCTCCAGACGGCGATCATCATCTCGATCGGGGCACCGCGGGCGTAGAGGCCCATTTCGCCGTATCCCCGGAATGCCAGGGGCCTGATGTAGCAGTCCCGAAGTCCATTCCTCCGAATCAGCTCCTTGGTCGCCTCGGCCAGCTCCTCCTGTTCGTAGGGAAGATCGAGGAAATACATCCGGGCCGAGTCCGCCAGCCTGAGCAGGTGCTCATCATGGCGAAAGATCGCCGGGCCGAGCTCACCGTCGTAACAACGGATCCCTTCGAAGACCCCTGTCCCGTAATGAAGGCCGTGGGAGAGGACGTGGACGGTCGCCTCGTCCCAGGGGACGAACTCACCGTTCTGCCAGATGTATTCGGCCTTCTCCATCGCGTGCTCTCTGTGCCTGCCCGGGTCCGGGCGCGACCCTCCAAGCACTTTACCCGCGAGGCGCCGCGCCTGCCCGGGTCCGCTCTCGGTGAACCGGTGCTAGCGGTCGAGCTCGTCCAGCACCAGCCGGGTCACCTCGGCAGTCCCGGCCTCGGTTTCTCCCTCGGCCCCGGTGAACAGATCAGGGGTCCTGATGCCTTTTTCGAGTACGGCCTCGACCGCTCTGTCCAGTCGATCCGCCTCCGTCTCTTTCCCGAGTCCGTATCTGAGCATCATCGCTGCTGAGAGCAAGGTAGCCAGCGGGTTGGCGATGCCCTTGCCTGCGATATCGGGAGCCGAGCCATGGACCGGCTCGAACAGGCCGGGCCCCTCCTTGCCGAGACTGGCCGACGGCAGCATCCCCAGGGAGCCGGTGAGCATCGCCGACTCGTCACTGAGGATGTCGCCGAAAAGGTTCTCCGCGAGGATCACGTCGAACTCGGTCGGACGGGAAACGAGCTGCATCGCCGCGTTGTCGAACAGGAGGTGCTCGAGCTCTACCTCAGGGAAGTCCCCGGCGACCGAGGTAACGGTCTCCCGCCAGAGGCGTGAGGTCTCCAGCACGTTCGCCTTGTCGACCGAGGTCAATCTCGGGGTGCCACCTGACGACCGGGTGATCGCAGCCTCGAAGGCGACCCGGGCGATCCTCTCGATCTCATCGACCGAATAAGCGCACTCGTCGAATGCGGTCGAGCCCCGTCGGCCGCTCTCGCCGAAGTAGATCCCACCGGTCAGCTCCCGGACGACCAGAAGGTCAGTGCCCTCGATGATCTCCGGTCGCAAGGGGCTCGAGTCGATCAACGCCGGAATCGCCGCAACGGGCCGGAGGTTGGCGAACAGGCCAAGCTCCTTTCTGATCCCCAGGAGACCCTGTTCAGGGCGGGGTGCCGAGGGGTCCCGGGCCACCGCCGCGTCCCACTTCGGGCCTCCGACCGCCCCGAGCAGAACTGCATCGGCGCTCCGGCAGGTATCCAGCACCTCATCGGTAAGCGCAGTTCCGTGCTCGTCGATCGAGATCCCTCCGATTAGACGCTCCTCGAAGCTGAAGTCACCCAGCGGGTCGAGGACCTCGCGAGTGGACCCGACTATCTCGGGGCCGATCCCATCGCCGGGCAGGAGGACTATTCGCTGGGGCACGGGCGGCTCAGTCGACTGCCGTCGTGACCGGCCCCCGGGTTCCTCCGGGACCATCTTCGAACCGCTCGATCGAATCGAGTTCAGCGAGGGTCAGGGCGATGTCGTCGAGTCCACCGAGCAGCCGCCGCTTAATCTCCCCGTCGATCTGGAAGAGGAACTTGCCCCCCTCACAGGCGACCGTTTGGTTGTCGAGCTCGACTCGCGCCCGGCCGGCATCAGCCACCTGGCGGCATTCATCCTCCGAAAGGACGATGGGAAGGAATCCGTTCTTGGTGCAGTTGGAATAGAAGATGTCCGAGAAGGAAGGGGCGATGACGCAGTCGAAGCCGAACTGCTGGAGGGCCCACACTGCATGCTCGCGGGAGGAACCGGAGCCGAAGTTCGGCCCGGCAACGAGGATCGGGTTCGGTGAGAGTTCGATCTCCCCATCCTCGATCCAGTCGTAGAACAGGAATTCACCGAATCCCGTCCGCTCGACCCTCTTGAGGAACTGCTTGGGGATTATCTGGTCGGTGTCGACGTCGCTCCGGTCGAGGAAGGAGACGTCGCCTTCAATCACGTCGATCGGTTCCATCGGCTCAGTCCCACTCCCGGATGTCGACGAAGTGACCCTCGATCGCGGCGGCCGTGGCCATCGTCGGGCTCATCAGGTGGGTGCGCCCACCCTTTCCCTGACGCCCCTCGAAGTTCCGGTTCGAGGTAGAGGCGCAACGTTCACCCTCCATCAGGATGTCGGGGTTCATTCCGAGACACATCGAGCAGCCAGCACCGCGCCATTCGAAACCGGCCGACTGGAAGATCTCGTCGAGACCCTCTTCCTCGGCCTCGGACTTGACCTTGGCCGAGCCGGGAACGACCATCGCCCGGACCTCGGGGTGGACCGATCGGCCCTGGATCGCCGAGGCCGCCTCGCGGAGGTCGGAGATCCGGGAATTAGTGCAGGAGCCGATGAAGACCCGTTCGGGCCGGATCTCAGTCATCGGGGTACCGGGGCTGAGGCCCATGTAGGCGAGGGCGCGCTCCGCCGCCTCACGCTCAACGGGACTCTCCATAACGGCAGGATCGGGTACCGAGTCGGTCACCTGGACGACCATTCCGGGCGTCGTACCCCAAGTGACCATCGGAGAGAGCGCGGAGGCGTCGATCTCGACCTCGTCATCGAAGGTCGCCCCTTCGTCGGTCACCAACTGGCGCCATTCCTCGACCTTGAGGTCAAAATCCTCCGGTACTCCCGGGCGACCCCGCATGTACTCGAAGGTCGTGTCGTCCGGTGCGATCGTGCCCGCCTTGCCACCGCCCTCGATCGTCATGTTGCAGATCGTCATCCGCTGCTCCATCGTCAGGGCCCGAATCGCCTCCCCGGCGTACTCGACCGCGTGGCCGTTCATTCCGGCCGTTCCGAGCCTTCCGATCGTGGCAAGGATGAGGTCTTTGGAGGTCACCCCCGGGGCGAGGGTCCCCTGGTAGTCGATCCGCATCGTCTTCGGCCTCTTCTGGACCAGCGTCTGGGTTGCCATAACGTGCTCCACCTCTGAGGTACCGATGCCGAAAGCGAGCGCGCCGAAGGCACCGTGGGTCGAGGTGTGGGAATCGCCGCAAACGATCGTCATTCCGGGCTGGGTCAAGCCGAGCTCGGGGCCGATTACGTGGACGATCCCCTGTGAGTCCGAGCCGAGCGAGAAGACCGGTACACCGAACTCCTCGGCGTTGGCCTCCAGCAGCTCGACCTGTTTGCGGGAGAGCGCATCGGCGATCAGGTTGGCAGCGGGAGTCCCGTCGGTAGGGACGTTGTGGTCGGCCGTCGCCACTGTCTTGTCCGGCCGGCGAAGGGCACGGCCAGACATCCGAAGTCCCTCGAACGCCTGGGGCGAGGTCACTTCATGGACCAGGTGCAGGTCGATGTAGATCAGGTTTTCCCTGACCTCATGGGCCTCCCAGATCTTTTCGAACATCGTCATTGCCATTGCGTTACTCCTGCCTCGCTTTGCTCCGGGCCGAGATTACCGTCACCGAATCGACGGTGCGAACGAGCCGGCCGCCTTGCCGCATCGCCGAATGCTGCTCCGGGAAAGCGCTCATGGACCCTTCGCCTCCCCGCTCGGGCTCGCTTCGGACTCTTCCCTGGCCCGGAGCTCGGCAACAAGGTTCGAGAGCGCCCTCACGTAGGCCTGGGCAGAGGCTTCCAGGATGTCGGTCGAGACTCCCTGGCCCGAGGCCGTAATTCCGTCTCGCCTGAGGACGACCGTGACCTGTCCGAGGGCGTCCTCCCCCCCGGTCACCGCTGCCACGCGGTATTCCCTGAGCTCGGACTCGACCCCGGTTGCATCCCGCGCAGCCTGGAAAATCGCATCGACCGGACCGTCGCCTCCGGCGGTGGCGGAGGCCGTATCCCCTTCCGGCAGCGAGACGGTTACCGAAGCACGGGACTCACGGTTCGATCCGGCAGAGACCTCGAAGGAGGCGAGCTCGTACGAGTCTCCCTCCCGGTGCATTTCATCCGAGACCAACGCTTCGAGATCGAGGGCGGTCACCTGTTTCTTCCGATCCGCGACCTCCTTGAAACGGGAGAAGGCGCGATTGAGCGCATCCCCCTGCACGACGAACCCGAGCTGCTCCAGCGCATCCTGGAGGGCGTGGCGACCGGAGTGCTTGCCGAGGACGATCTGGTTCGAATCGAACCCGACTTCGGTCGCATCCATGATCTCGAAGGTCGATCGTTCCTTGAGGACTCCGTCCTGATGGATTCCGGACTCGTGGGCGAAGGCGTTCCGACCGACCACGGCCTTGTTCGGCGGCACGGCGTAGCCGGTCAGCCTCGAGACGAGTCGGCTCGTCCGGGCGAGCTCACGCGTCCTGATACCCGTCTCCAGCCCGTGGACGTCGCCGCGAACCTTGATCAGCATCGCTATCTCCTCGAGCGAGCAGTTTCCGGCCCGCTCGCCGATCCCATTGACCGCGCACTCGACCTGGCGCGCCCCGGCGAGGACGCCCGCATAGGAGTTGGCGACGGCCAGGCCGAGGTCGTCGTGGCAGTGGACCGACAGCTCGACCCCCCTCAACGAGGGCGCGAAGCGGTAGAGGTCCTCGAAGTACCTGGTGTACTCCTCGGGGGTCGTGTAACCGACGGTGTCGGGGATGTTGACCACCGTCGCCCCCTCTTCGACGGCGATCGCGCAGACCTCGGCCGTGAACTCGACATCGGCACGGGTCGCGTCCATCGGGGAGAACTCGACGTCTTCACAGAGGCTCCTGGCCTGGGAAACGGCAGCACGGGCTCCCTGGATCACGTCCTCACGCGTGTTCCTCATCTGGTACTCGATGTGGATGTCCGAAGTCGAGATAAAGGTGTGGATACGGGGCCTCTCGGAATCCCTGACCGCCTCCCAGGCGACATCGATGTCCCCCTTCTGCGCCCTGGCAAGGCCGCAGATCACCGGACCCTCGACTTCCCGGGCGATCCTCTGAACCGCTTCGAAATCCCCCGGTGAGGTAATCGGGAATCCGGCCTCGATCACGTCGACTCCCAGCCGAGCCAGCTGGTTGGCGATCTCCACCTTCTCCGAGGTGTTGAGAGAGATCCCGGGTGACTGCTCGCCATCCCTGAGGGTCGTATCGAATATATGGACGCGATTTGCGCCGTTCACGGCTTCTTCGCCGTTCATTGCCACTCCTTCTTCCTATCGGTTGTGAATCCCTGTCTGCTCGCGGCTAACGCGCCGCCCGGCGATCATTCCCCCCGGAGGGGGAGCAGCAGAAGGAGTAGGTCCGCCCTGGACATTCTGGATGAGGGCTTCGCAGGATTCATCGTTACCGAGGTTAGCGCACGGCCTCGGCCGGGTCGGGATCCGACGGACCCGGGATCAGAGCTTCAGCGCCGAGCCCTCGGCAAAGCCCTCCAGCGAAAGGATCTCGGCCATCGTTTCCTCGGCAGGCGGGGCATCGAGGGTCAGGACCATCACGGCCCGCTCCCCACCGGACTCCGCCCCGACCGCCGCCGAACCGATGTTTATTCCGGCATCGCCGATCACCCGACCGACGGTCCCGATCATTCCCGGCCGATCCGAGTACCTGAAGATCGCCATGAACGGCTCGAACGGAACGAAGAACTCCTCGTCCCAGACCGACGCCAGGTGTGGCTGCTGGTTGGGACCGGCCACCGTCCCGCCGACGCTCACCCGGTCGGCTCCCTCGCCGACCGTCACTGTGACCAGATCGGTGAAGTCCCCCGACTCGGCCTCGCTGGTCTCGGCTATCTCGATCCCCCGTTCCTCTGCCAGCTGAGCCGCGTTGACGAGGTTCACCTGCTGCTCGGTGTGACCGGAAAGCAGGCCGGCCAGCACGGCCAGGCCGAGCAGTCTGGTGTCGTTCGAGGCCACCCCGCCCCTGAATTCGACCTCGACCCGGCCGAGCGGTCCCCCGACCAGCCCGGCAGCGACCTTGCCCAGCATCTCGCAGAGCGGCACGTAAGGCGCCAGAGCCTTCATCGTTGCCGGATCGACCGCAGGGATGTTCACGGCGTTGGTTACTACCCCTCCGGTCAGGGCGGCCGTGACCTGCTCGGCCGTATCGATCCCGGCTCGATCCTGCGCCTCTGAAGTCGAGGCGCCCAGGTGGGGCGTGACCACGACGTCGTCCCGTTCGAAGATCGGATGGCCGGTGAAGGGCTCTTCGGGAAAGACGTCCAGTGCCGCTCCCCCCACCTGGCCGGACTCGAGGCCCTCCTGGAGCGCATCGAGGTCGATCAACTCGCCCCTGGCGCAGTTGACGATCCGGACCCCGGGTTTCATCTGGGATATCGCCTCGGCATCGATCCATCCGATCGTCTCGGGTGTCTTCGGAAGGTGGATCGTGATCAGGTCGGCCTGCCCGTAGAGGTCGGAAATGTCATCAACCCCGGTCACACCCAGGTCTTCGAAGCGTTCCGGCGAAACGAACTTGTCGAAAGCAACCACGTCCATCCCGAACGCGAGTGCCCGACGGGCGACCAGCTGGCCGATGCGACCGAAGCCGACGACCCCGAGCGTCTTTCCGTAGAGCTCTGACCCCTTGTAGGAGGAGCGATCCCAGTTTCCCCCGACCAGGGAGGCATGGGCCTGCGGGACGCTCCTGAACAGCGCAAGCGCCAGAGCGAGGGTGTGCTCGGCTGCGGCAACTGAATTCGACTCCGGGGCATTGGCGACGATCACGCCGCGCTTGGTCGCGGCAGGGATGTCGACGTTGTCGACCCCGGTCCCGGCCCTGCCGATCACCTTCAGCCGGTCCGCTGCCTCGATCAGCTCGGGGGTGAGTGTGGTCGCAGAGCGGATCAGGATGGCGTCGAACTCGCCGATCCGCTCCGCGAGTTCGGCCTCATCCATTTCGAAGCCCAGTTCGACGTCGAACTGCTCCTTCAGAAGATCGATCCCGGAGTCGGCGATCTGTTCCTTGACCAGGACCTTCATCCAGCACCCTCCCCCCAGGCGGTCACGGTCATCGGTTCACCGAGGCTTCGTTCTGGATGACCCAGTCGATGCAGGCGGTAAGCGCCTCTACGTCCGACGGATCGACCGAAGGGAACATCCCGACCCGGAGCTGGTTTCGGCCGAGCTTCCGGTAGGGCTCGACGTCGACGATGCCGTTGGAGCGAAGCGTCGCCGCCACTGCGGCAGCATCGATCGCTTCCTCGAAGTCGACCGTGCCGACTACCAATGAGCGCTTTTCCGGGTCGGTGACGAAGGGGGAGGCGAACTCGCTCTCCTCGGCCCAGTCGTAGAGATGTCCGGAGGAGCGGGAGGTGCGGTCGACCGAGAATTCCAGGCCTCCTCCAGCCAGCATCCAGTCGACCTGCTCGGCCAGGAGGAACAGGGTCGCCAGGGCCGGCGTGTTGTAGGTCTGTTCCTTGCGGGAGTTCTCGAGAGCAGTCGCCAGGGAGAGGAATGGAGGCTGCCAGCGGTCCTCGGCGCCCTCGAGCTCCTCGATCCGGGCGATAGCCGCAGGACTCAGGGCCGCAACCCAGAGGCCCCCGTCGGCACCGAAGGCCTTCTGGGGTGCGAAGTAATAGGCGTCCGTCTGGCCGATGTCGACCGGTAGCCCGCCGGCACCCGAAGTGGCGTCGACCAGGATGAGGGAGTCGCCCGAGTCGGTCGGTCTCTCGACCGGCACCATCACCCCGGTGGAGGTCTCGTTCTGCGCCCACGCGATCGCATCAACGGCCGGGTCGGCCACCGGGGCGGGTGCATCGCCGGGCTCGGCCTCCACCAGGATGGGATCCGCGAGAAAGGGGGCCCCGGCCGTGACCGAGGCAAACTTCTGCGAGAACTCCCCGTAGGTCATGTGGAGTGCCCTCTCCCGGACCAGCCAGGCGGCTGCCGCATCCCAGAAGGCGGTAGCCCCTCCATTGCCAAGGATGACCTCATAGCCCTCGGGAAGATCGAACAGCTCGCCCAGGCCGCCCCGGACCCGTGCGACGAGGTCCCGGACCGGTTGCTGCCTGTGGGAAGTTCCGATCAGGTCGGACTGTCCGGCAAGCCGCTCGAGCGCCTCCGGGCGCACTTTCGAGGGCCCACAACCGAACCGCCCGTCGGCGGGCTTGAGGTCGGCGGGGATCGTCGCTGTGGTCGTTGCTTGGCTCATGGGCTCCTGCAGATCAGATCGGCGAACGGAATTAGGTTAGTGGGCCGGACCACCCTGGACGCGACGAGGAGCAATCAGAACTCTGTATCGATCCAGTGCATCATCGAGCGGAGCTCGGCACCGACCTTCTCGATCTCGTGCTCCTTGCCCTCTTCCCTCAGTCTCTGGAAGTTCTCCCCGCCGGCCTGGTTCTCGGCGATCCACTCGGTCGCGAACTCACCCGACTGGATATCGGCGAGGATCTGCTTCATCGCCTGACGGGATTCTTCGCCGACGACCCGATTGCCCCGGGTGATGTCCCCGTACTCGGCGGTGTTCGAAATCGAGTACCGCATCCCCTGGATTCCCTTCTCGTACATCAGGTCGACGATCAGCTTGAGTTCGTGGAGCACCTCGAAGTAGGCGAGCCTCGGGTCGTATCCGGCCTCGACCAGAGTGTCGAACCCCGCCCTGACCAGCTCGGTCGCACCGCCACAGAGGACTGCCTGTTCCCCGAAGAGGTCCGTTTCGCACTCATCCTTGAAGGTCGTCTCGATGATTCCGGCCCGGCCTCCGCCGATCCCGATCGCATAGGCCAGCACCAGATCCCGGGCATTTCCGGTCGCGTCCTGGTCGACCGCCATCAGGCACGGGACACCACTGCCCTCGACGTACTGGCGCCGAACCATGTGGCCCGGCCCCTTCGGAGCGACCATGCCTACGTCAACCCCCTCCGGTGGGGTGATCTGGTCGAAGCGAATCGAGAAACCGTGGGCGAACATCAGGAGGTTCCCCGGAGCGATGCCGTCGGCTATCTCCTCCTCCCAGACCTGGGACTGCATCTCGTCGGGAAGCAGGATCATCACGATGCCCCCCCTGCTGGCCGCCTCGGCCACCGAAAGGACCTCGAGCCCTTCGGCCTCTGCTTCGGTCCGACTCGGTGAGTCTTCGCGGAGCCCGACCACCACGTTCACCCCGGAGTCCTTGAGGTTCAGGGCGTGGGCATGGCCCTGGGAGCCGAATCCGAGGATCGCGACCGTCTTGCCCTCCAGCAGGGAAAGGTCGCCGTCATCGTCGTAGAAAATTCCTTCCTTAGTCATGGCCTGGATGCTATGCCCCGGACGGGGGCTCCGTCTTCCGGCCGGTCATCGGTCGGAGCCGCCGACCAGCTCGATCAACGCGTTCAGGTCAGGCTTGCCTGCCCGGTTGAGGGGCACGGAATCGACGGCGACCACCCGCTTGGGAACCTTGAAACCGGCCAGTTTTCCATGGCAGGTCCGGCGAAGGGCCTCGACGTCGGGCTGCTCCCCCCGGGTTCCGGCACCGCCCGCCACGATGGCCTCTTGCCACTCGGGAGCGGGAATACCGAAAACGCCGGCCTCGGAGACCGATGGATCGGCCTGGAGGATCTCCTCCACTTCCACGGGCTGGACCTTCTCGCCACCCGTCAGGATTGCCCGGTCCCGGCGGCCCTCTACGAAGAGGTACCCCTCGTCATCCAGGCGCCCGAGATCCCCCGTCCTCAGCCAGCCGTCCTCCCCCACCGCATCCCGGGAGATCGTCGGGCCGCGGGCCAGGATCTCCCCATCGTCGATCCTCACCTCAGTGACGGAAAGGGGGCGACCGGCACTGGATGGCCTCTCGGCTGCATCGGTAGGCGTCGAGGTGGCGACCTGGGAGCATGCCTCGGTCAGTCCGTAGGTCGGCACGGCCGGGATCCCCGCCTCGATCGCTTCCAGCACCAGTTCACCGGCCACCGGACCGCCACCGACGAGGACGAAGCGAAGCCCTTCCGGAACGATCCCGTGCTCCAGAGTTCGCCTGAGCATCGTCGGGACCAGCGATGCGCAGTTCACACCCCGTTTCCCGGTCGCCTCGACCAGCGTCTCGGGGTTGAAGTGGTCGGTCAGGAAGACACCCGTCCCGGCGATCACCGAGCGAATCAGGATCGAGAACCCTGAAACGTGGGAGAGCGAGACTGGGCAGAACCAGCGATCGTCCGGCTCTACGCCGAGGTTGAGGGCCGATCCAACCGCGCTCGTGAAATGGTTCTCCCGGGTGAGCCGGATCGCCTTCGGCCTTCCGGTCGATCCCCCGGTGAGGATCCGGCAGAGGACGTCTGACGGTTCCGGCCGCTCGAGTTCGAAACCCCCCGGTCTCTGCCCGACGGACTCCAGCTCGGGGCCGATCTCATGGTCTGGCCTGACGGCCTCGGTTGCCCTGGCGATCTCCTCGGGAGGCAGGTCATTCTCGACCGGCACGATCGTCGCCCGGAGCCGGATCAGGGCATGAACCTGAATCGCCTTGTCGAGGCCTTTGCCGAGTCGGAGCAGGACCGTCGAGCCGGCCTCGACACCCCCGGACCCCAAGTCCGCTGCAACCTCGTCGGCTTGCCGGTCGAGTTCGGCATACGTGAACTGATTGCGCCCATCGTCGAGAGCAACGGCATCCGGCGTCCGAAGCGCTGTGTGGGCCAGCCAGTCGTAAGGCCTCATGGCTGAATCCTGACGATCCCGGATATCTTTCGGTGCCCGACACGCCCCGAGGTGCCGGGGAACCGTCCCTTCGTCAACGAGAGGCAGATTTGCCCGACCGACACCGTCTCGCGCCACCTGAGGAGAGCCTCTACGAACCGTGCGTCTGGGAGTCGGCCGCGGAGTACGGAGACATCAGGTACGAGCGTGCTGAATCGATCGCGAAGATCACGATCGACAGGCCCGAGGTAAGAAACGCATTCAGGCCGCAGACCCTCGCCGAGCTGAAGGATGCCTTCTCCCGTGCGAGGGACGACATCGAGGTCGGCACGGTCATCCTGACCGGAGCCGGAGACGAAGCCTTCTGTTCGGGCGGAGATCAGAGGATCCGCGGAGATGACGGCTATATCGGTGACGATGAAGTTGCCCGGAGTGGGGTCGGGAGGCTCGACGTCGGAGACCTCCACGTCCAGATCCGTCGTCTCCCGAAGCCGGTGATAGCGATGGTCGCGGGATACGCCGTCGGAGGGGGCCAGATCCTCCAGCTGGTCTGCGACCTGACCATCGCCGCCGACAATGCCCGCTTCGGGCAGACCGGACCGAGGGTCGGGAGCTTCGACGGTGGTTTCGGTGCGAGCCTCCTGGCACGCAACGTCGGGGTCAAGAAGGCCAAGGAATTCTGGTTCCTCTGCCGTCTCTACTCGGCCGAGGAGGCTCTCGAGATGGGGCTGGTCAACACGGTCGTCCCGCTCGATCGGCTCGAGGCCGAGACCGTGGCCTGGTGCAGGGAGATGTCCCACCTCTCCCCCCTCGCCCTGCGCCTGACCAAGGCCAGTTTCAACGCGGAGGAGGACGGCCTGACCGGGCTCCAACAGCTCTCCCATGACGCGACCCTGCTCTTCTACATGTCGGAGGAGGGTCAGGAGGGCAGGGACTCCTACAAAGCCGGTCGGCAGCCGGACTTCAGGCGCTTCCCGAAGCGACCCTGAGGAAAATGAGGATCTGGGTCACCGCAGCGAGGCCCCGGACCCTTCCGGCTGCGATTGCGCCGGTCCTGGTCGGTACCGCAGCCGTGGTTGCCACGTTCGGATCCGTGCCACGCCCCCTTGGCTTCGCGGCAGCCTTGGTCGCCTCGATACTGATCCAGATCGGCACCAACCTGGCGAATGACTACTCCGATGCGAGGCGCGGTGCCGACACTCCGGATCGTCTGGGGCCGGTCCGGGTTACGGCAACCGGGCTGGCCACCCCCTCGAAGGTCCTCTGGGCGGCCTGGATCGCCTTCGGGCTGGCGATCCTCCTCGGGCTCTACCTGGCCTGGTTGGCGGGCCCGGTGATTCTCCTGGTCGGCGCTCTCTCCATCACTGCAGGAACCCTTTACACCGGCGGGCCGAAGCCTTACGGTTACGCCGGGCTCGGCGAGGGCGTCGTCTTCCTCTTCTTCGTACTGGTCGCAGTCAACGGCTCGTACTACATTCAGCTCGAATCAATCGACCTCGGGGCGGTCGGCCTTTCGATAACCACGGGCCTTCTCGCGACAGCGATCCTCGTGATCAACAACGTGCGGGACCTGGAGAGTGATCGCCGGACAGGCAAGATGACTTTGGCGGCCCGCTTCGGCCGGTCGTGGGCGCGAGGGCTGTTCAAGGAGGTTCTGGTCGCCTCCCTCGTCGTCCTGCTCGGAACGGTTGTCCTCGACCGGGACCTCGAAGGGGCCCTGCTCGGAATCATCGGGGTTCCCTTTGCGGTCCGAGCACTTCGCGCGGTCGAAACCCGAACCGACGGCCCCTCCCTCAACCGGGCGCTCGCGGAGATGGGGATCTCCCTCGCCCTGTTCGGGATCGGCGCCTCCCTCGGGATGGTGATCTTCTGAGCCCTGCCCATTCCGATGGGCTGGTCGCTGAAGTCATTCCCTATGCGCTCCCCTTCGCCAGGGAGTATCGAGCCTCCCCCGGAAACCTCGATCGAAGGGAGCTCGTTCTCTTGCGGGTCAGGGACGCCGATGGCGTTACCGGGGTCGGAGAGGGCGTTCCATTAACCCTCCGGGGTGGCGATTCACTGGATTCAGTCGTCAGCACCCTCGGGGGATGGGCCGAACGGCTCCACCTGGACGGTCATCTCGAACCGCCATCCGGTCCGGCACCGGCCCGGTGTGCGGTGGTCACGGCACTGGCCGACCTCGAGGCCCGTCGCGAAGGGATCCCCCTTCACGAGCTACTCGGTGACGGAAGGGAACCGAACCCGGTTCGGTGCAACGCGACCCTTGGGGCCGACCCACCGGACGAGGTCGCAGATCGTGCCAGGGAACTGTCGGAGCTCGGTTTCGACCGCTTCAAGCTGAAGGTCGGGACAGGTGACGACCGAGAACGAATCGAGGCGCTCCGGGCATCCCTCCGGCCCGGATCGATGATCCGGCTCGATGCCAACGGAGCCTGGACGGTGGAGGAGGCGATCTCTTTCGTCTCCGAGATTGGCTCCGACGGGCTCGAACTCCTGGAGCAGCCGACGGAAGGACTCGAGGCCCTCGCACAGGTGAAGGCCGGAACGGATGTTCCGGTGGTGGCAGATGAATCGGTCTCCACCCCTGAAGAGGCTGCCGAGGCCGCTGCGATCGATGCCTGTGACGCCGTCACGGTGAAGATCTCGAAGGTTGGTGGGCTCGACGGCAGGCTCGGAGGCCACCTGCCTACGTATGTGTCGAGCGCGCTCGATGGGCCGGTGGGAATAGCCGCCGCCGGGCACCTGGCCGCCACGCGCCCCGAAACCGGTCCGACCGGTCCGACCCACCACGGACTGGCGACCCTGGGGCTATTCGACGGCACGATTGCGGCGATCGGCCCCGAGATGGAGGGGGAGGTCCTCGTTCTCCCGCCGGGACCGGGAACTGGCGTGGAGATCGACGAATCGGCCCTCGCTACCTTCCGGCTCTAGGCTCACCAGGAATGGACGACACGAACCTGAATACTGCGGTGGGGACTTCCTTCTGCGAGGAGCTGGCCCGGCTCGGGGTCGAGCTCGCGGTGGTCTCCCCGGGTTCTCGCTCGACACCCCTCGCCCTGGCCCTCGAGAGGGAGCCCGGCATCACGGTGGAAGTCATCCTCGACGAACGGTCTGCCGCTTTCTTCGCACTGGGCGCCGCGAACGCGACCGGACGGCCCGTCGCCCTGGTCTGCACTTCGGGGAGCGCTGCGGCGAACTACCTCCCGGCCGTAGCCGAAGCCGACCTTTCGGGCGTCCCCCTGCTCCTCCTCACCGCAGATCGACCGCCCGAACTAAGGGGGATCGGCGCCGGCCAGGCGATCGACCAGCTAAAGCTCTACGGGGATGCAGTCCGGTGGTTTGCCGAGGTCGGTAACCCGCGGGGAGACGACGATGGGCTGCTCTACGTTCGCCAGCTCGCCTGCCGGGCCTTTGCGACCGCAGCCGGAGACCCCCGTCCGGGGCCCGTCCATCTCAACTTTCCATTCCGCGAGCCGCTCGCTCCCCGTCCGGGAGGCGAACCGGTTACCGCCGAGGCCGAGCTCGCCCTGGAGGGCAGGGGGAGTGAGCCCCTGGCCACCGTTTCGGAACCGCTCCGACTGCCGACGTCCAAAGGCCTCGAGGATGCCCTCGCACTGCTCGACGGTCGGAGTCGCATAGCCATCGTTGCGGGGAGACTCTCGGATCCCTCCGCCACCGAGGCAGCTGTCGCCCTTTCGGAAGTGCTCTCGGCTCCGATCCTTGCCGAGCCGACCTCCCAACTCAGGTGGGGAACCCACTCGAAGGACACCGTCATCTGGGGCTACGACCTGATCCTCAGGGGAGCGGGCGGGGACGCACCGCCACCACCCGAGGCGGTGATCAGGATCGGTGAGACGCCGACCTCGGCAGCCCTCCGAAGGTGGATCGCAGGGCTCGAAGAGGCTGACCAAATCATGGTTCGGCCGGAAGGGGACTGGTACGACCCATCGAGACTCGCACGGGTAATCCTCCGTTCCGACATCGGCCCGACCCTCGAGCGCATCGAGGAGAAGGCCGAGTCCTCTTCATCGCGGGAATACCTCGATCACTGGCTATCCACCCAGGAGGGGCTCACGCCCGATTCCGATGTAGCCGGAATACATCTAGCCGTTGCCGAGGCAGCCCCGGAGGAGTCGATCGTCTACACCGCGTCAAGCCTTGCCGTGAGGGACCAGGAGACCTTTCTCCCCACCGGTCCGACCGAGATCCTCTTCCTGGCCAATCGCGGCACGAACGGGATCGATGGCCTTGTCGCCTCGGCCGCCGGCGCCGGGCTCGGCTCGGATCGTCCCGTCTTCGTGATCACCGGGGATCTGGGGATGGTCCATGACATGGCTAGCCTGCCACTGATCCGCCGTTGTGAGGCTGGGGTCAAGGTCGTGGTGGTCAACGACGGCGGGGGGAGGATCTTCGAGACCCTCCCGGCCGCCGCGGTGCTGACCGAAGCCGAGTTCGAGCGACTGATGCTCACCCCCTCAGCAGTTTCCTTCGAAGATCTGGCCCGAACCGCGGGCCTCGACCATGTCGGGGTCGAGGATTCTGAGGGGCTCCGCGAGGCACTTCGTAAAAGGGGTTCGCTCGTGGTCGAATACCGACTCGACCGCAGCTCCGACTGAGCTATTCCGCCAGGAGGGGCAGGAGGGCCTCGAGCTTGATCTCGGTCTCGGCCAGCTCGGCCTCGGGATCGGAGTCGGCAACCACCCCGACCCCTGCGTAGAGGTGGGCCTCCCGACCCCTGAGGAGGGCACTCCTCAGGGCAACGCAGAACAGGCCGTCCCCCGATCCGTCCATCCAGCCGACGGGTCCGGCGTACCACCCTCGATCGAGTCCCTCCACCTCGCTGATCACCTTGGCGGCGTCCCGCCATGGCTCTCCGCCCACCGCCGGGGTCGGATGGAGCCTGCCGGCGAGCTCGATCACCGTCTTCGGCTCGGCAAGCTGCGCCATCACCGGCGTCGCAAGGTGCTGGATGTTCGCGACCTTGACGACTTCAGGCTCTGGTGATGCCTCGACCCAGATGCTCATCCTCCTCAGCGAATCGACGATCCTGTGTACGACGAACTCGTGCTCTGCCCGGTCCTTGGGACTGGCGAGGAGGCGCTGACCCAGGTGGTCATCGACTGCGGGATCGGAACTGCGCCGACTCGACCCTGCCAGGCCTACCGCAGCCACCGTCCGTCCCTCCGAGCTGACCAGCAGCTCGGGACTCGCCCCGAGGAACGAGCCTTGCGGGGTACCGACGCAGAAGTTGAAACAGGTGGGGAAGCCCTCCCGGATCGCCCCGAACAAAGCGGCCGGTTCGAACTGCGATTCCGAGGTGACGATTACCTCCCGCGCAAGGACGACTTTGTCGAGGTCGCCATCGCGGATCCTTCCGGCCGCCTCGGCGACCGCCCGCTCAAAGTCCCCCGGATCCCCCCTGCTCTCGATTTCGGTCGCCGTTCCGGGAAGCGGATCGAGCAACGGCAGATCCCGCTCGTGGAGTCCGGTTGCCCGTCCGAGCGCAGCCTGGATGACGGCGTCGGAATCGGTGTTTCCGGTGACCACGAGGTTGACGGTCATCGAGGTCGACTCGCCCGAGCGTTCGAGCAGGAGTTCCGGCAGCACCATCTTCGCCGGAGGGAACGGATCCCATTCGGGACTTCCCCCACCCTCGTCATCGAAGGCGAAGCCTCCGCACCAGACCGGTCCTGTCCTGGCGGAGATTCCTTCCGGATCGACGACGAACGCCTCTCCGGAAAGGTGGGCGCACTCTGCCGCCAGATCGAAGAAGCGATTACGCCCGCGGGAGACGATCGAGTCCGCTGCGCCGATTCCAGCCAGGGAAACCGACCCACCCCCCTGCTCCCAGCAAAACCAGTCGTCGTCGGCTCGCCGCGAAGCGAAAGCGGTCGCGACGGGGTCGGAGACCGCCGAGGGAACGGTCACCGAGACGACCGTCTTCCTGTTTCGTTCCACCGCCTTCGAGACGGCATCCCGGAGGCCGTCCTCCAGCTTCTCTAGCAGCCCGGGGCCGGCGGTCACTCGCCCCGGGAAAGCGCTACCTCGCCAGTCCTGACCATCTCGAGCAGGCCGTGAGGTCGGAGCATCTGTTCGAAGGCTTCGATCTTGTCGAACGAGCCCGTCACCTCGATGATCAGTGCCCGGCGCGAGACGTCGACGATCTTCGCCCTGAAGATCTCGGCGAACTGGACGATTTCGGCACGGCTCTCGACCGCTGCACTGACCTTGAACAGAGCGAGTTCCCTTGCGACCGTGAGCTCTGGCTCCATGTCCCGGATCTTCAGGACGTTGATCAACTTGTGGAGCTGTTTGGTGACCTGGTCGATCGGGTGGACGGCACCATCGAGGGTCAAGGTGATCCTCGAGACCTCGGGGTCGTCGGTCGGGCCGACCGCAAGCGTGTCGATATTGAAGCCCCTGCGTGAAAAGAGCCCGGCGACCCGGGCGAGGACACCCGGTCGATTCTCGACCAGGATCGAGAGCACGTGTTTCCGACCGCTGAGCGACCGGCCGGTCCTCAGGTCCTCGAGCCTGACCATCTCCGGCGACCCCATCAGCCCACCATGTCCCGCGCGGCGTTGCCTGCCGGAATCATCGGGTAGCAGTTCTCCAGGGGACTGACCCGGACGTCGAGCAGGGCGGTTCCATCGTGGTCGAGGGTCGCCCTCATCATCTCTTCGAGGTCGGCCTCGTCGTCGCAACGCAGGCCCTTGGCGCCGAAGGCCTCGGCGAGCTTTGCCCAGTCCGGGCTCGTCCCGTTGTCGACCCCGCTGTAGCGACCGTCCCAGAAGAGCTCCTGCCACTGTCGGACCATGCCCATGAAGCCGTTGTTCATCAGGAAGACCTTGACCGGGATGTCTTCGGAGACGGCGGTCGCCAGCTCCTGAATGTTCATGATCAGGCTGCCGTCACCGGCGACGCAGACGACCTCCTCGCCCGGGCAGGCGACCTTGGCACCGATAGCCGACGGAAGGCCGAAGCCCATCGTTCCGAGGCCACCTGAGTTGATCCAGCGATGGGGCTCGTTGAACCCGTAGTACTGGGCCACCCACATCTGATGCTGGCCGACGTCAGAGGTGACGAAGGCGTCGCCCTCAGTGACCTTGTGGAGCATCTCGATCATGAACTGCGGCTTGATCTCGCCGTCCGAGCCGGGCTCATAGGTGAGCGGGTACTCCTCCTGCCAACCCCGGATCCTGCTCCACCAGCCATCGAGCCTCTCCTGCTCGGTCTGGAGGGCCCGGTACTCACCGGTCAGCTTGGGCAGGATCAGCTTGGCGTCCCCGACGATCGGGATGTGGGCCGGGACGTTCTTCGAGATCTCGGCCGGATCGACATCGATGGGGATGACCTTGGCGTTCGGCGCGAACTCGGAGAGCTTGCCGGTGATCCGGTCATCGAACCTGGCACCGATCGCGACGATCAGGTCGGCCTCGTCCATCCCGTAGTTGGCAGCCCGGGTGCCATGCATGCCGAGCATGCCGAGCCACTGGTCAGAGTCGGACGGGAAGGCGCCGAGGCCCATCAGGGTCGAGGTGACCGGGAACCTGTCCGACATCGCGAACTCCCGGAGTTCAGTTGCGGCATCGGCGTGGATCACGCCGCCTCCGGTGTAGAGGATCGGTCGCCTGGCATTGGCAAGGGCCTTGGCCGCGAGCCTGATCTGCTTTGCGTTTCCCTCGACGATCGGCCGGTATCCGGGGAGCTCGACCAGCTCGGTCGGTGGCGTGTAGGAGATCTCCTCCCTGATCAGGTCCGAGGGGATGTCGACCAGGACCGGTCCCGGTCGCCCCGTCGAGGCGATCCTGAAAGCGTGGTGGATGTATTCGGGGATCTGTGAAGCCTCGGTCACCAATGCCGAGTGCTTGACAATCGGCAGGGTGATCCCGACGATGTCGGCCTCCTGAAAACCATCTGTCCCGATCAGGTCGCTGCGGACCTGCCCGGTGACGAAGACGGTCGGGATCGAATCCATCATCGCATCGGCTATCGCCGTGACCAGGTTTGTTGCCCCTGGGCCCGAAGTCCCGAAGGCGACCCCCGTCCTGCCGGAGGCATGGGCATAACCTTCCGCGGCATGCCCCGCCGCCTGTTCGTGGCGGGCCTGGATGTGCCTCAGGTCGGCATCGACGAGCGCGTCATACGTGGGCAGGTTCGCACCTCCGGGAATCCCGAAAATGTGTTCGACGCCCTCGTGTACGAGGGCCTCCATAAGTGCGTCGGCGCCCCTCACAGGACCGTGAATCCTAGCAACGGGGTCAGGTTTCCCTGGCTACCGAAAGCGCTCCACCCTCGAGCTCACCGGGGTTCCACTTGGTCTTCGGCGTGATCGCCCGGTAGATCACCCGATCCCGGAGCCGGTCGATTTCTTTCAGCATCGAATGGACCAGCTCTTCGCCGAGGTAGTGGGGCTCGAGGCCCAGGTCGAGCAGCTTCTGGTTGGAGGCGTTGTAGTAGTGCTGCTCGAGCTCGACCCTGGGATTCGGGAAGCTCTCGATCGTGACATCGAAGCCGACCCTTCCGGACGCTTCGGCGACCAGATCGGCCAGCTCCGAGACCGTGAACTGCTCAGTGAACTGGTTGAACACCCTGAACTCCCCCCGGTCGGCAGGGTTGAGCGTTGCGAGCTCGACGCAGCGGAGCGTGTCCCTGATGTTCAGGTAACCCCGGGTCTGGCCCCCTCCGCCGTAGACCGTCAGCGGATGCCCGACGACCGCCTGGACGCAGAATCGGTTGAGCACGGTGCCGAAGGTCTCGTCGTAATCGAACCTGGTCGCGAGCCGTGGATCGAGGGCCGTCTCATCGGTCTCGATTCCGTAGACGACTCCCTGGTTGAGGTCGGTCGCCCTCAGGCCCCAGATCCGGGTGGCGAAGTGGATGTTGGTCGAGTCATGGACCTTCGAGCAGTGGTAGAGCGACCCGGGCAGCTTGGGGAAGGGCAGGGTGTCCTTGCGACCGTTGTGCTCGATCTCGATGTAGCCCTCTTCGATGTCGATGTTCGGGGTGCCGTACTCCCCCATGGTCCCGAGCTTGATCAGGTGGGCATCGGGCACGTAGGACTGCATCGAGAACAGGAGGTTGAGGGTCCCGATCACATTCGTCTGCTGGGTCTCCACGGCGGCCTGGCGTGAACGCATCGAGTAGGGCGCCGAAGGCTGTTCGCCGTAATGGATGATCGTCTCCGGGAGAGTTTCGGCCACGACCTCGTCCAGGAACTCCGCATCCTCGATCGAGCCGATTCGGGCCTCGATCTGCTTGCCCGAGACTTCCTCCCAGGCCTCGATCCTGTCCTCGAGCGGCAGGATCTCGGTGAGCGAGTCGGTCGACAGGGCAAGATGCCACCGTCGACGGGAAAAGTTGTCGACGACGGTCACTTCGTGGCCTTGCTGCGAGAAACGCATCGCGGTCGGCCAGCCGAGGTAACCGTCCCCGCCGAGTATCAGGATCCGCATGACAGACGGCAGCCTAGCGTGTCGGGGCGCTCTCTAGGATCGGACGGGTGAGGCTGGCAGCGCTCCTTCTCATCGTCCTCGCCGGGCTCGCCCTGCGGCTCGATGCTGCCTGGGACGGGGCAGATGAGAACCTGCCCGACTCTGCCGCCTACGAGCGGCTCGCCAGGGGTCTCGCGACGGAAGGGAGATTCGAACAGGTCGGCCCGGGCCTTCCTCCCTGGATTCAGCCTGCAACCAACTATTCCCCCGGGCTCCCGCTTCTGGTGGGGGGATTCTTCGAACTGACCGGAACCGATGATGCCCGGGCGGCGAGGCTGTTCCTCGCCTTCCAGGCCTGCCTCGCGATCCCGGTCACCTTCCTGCTCGGCCGCGAGCTTTCCGGGTACTGGGCCGGCCTTGTCGGCGCCGCCGTGATCGCCTTCTACCCGACCCTGATCTCGGATTCCGGAATGCTCCTCACCGAGGGACTTGCCGGACTCCTGATCGGTCTCGCCCTGTTGACGCTGTTCAGGTTGAAGGACGTCGGCCCCGGGCCGGCATGGGCCGTCCCCGGCCTGCTCTTCGGACTGGGCGCGATGGTCCGACCCGAGTTCCTGCTCGTCTGTCTCGTCGTCGCTGCGACCGTCGCCGTGGGACGCCGGGCGGCCGGGCTTCGATCCGCCCTCACCGGGCCGATGATCCTGGTCGCGGCGACCCTGCTGGTGATCGCACCTTGGACGGTCAGGAATGCGATCGAGCTGGACCGGTTCGTGCCCCTCTCCACCGGAGGAGGCCAGGCGCTCTTCACCGGCAGTTACCTGCCATCGGGTGGCGATCCCCAGAGACTCTTGCCCGAACTCTTCGAGCAGTACCCAGAGCTGGAGTCAGACCCGGTGATCACCGAGGCCCCGCCTCCCAAGGGAGAGGAGCCCCCGGAGGATCAGGTCCTGGCGGCCCTCGCACTTCGAAGAGCGCCCGGGGCTGAAACCGATGAGACACTCGCCCGGCTCGGAAGGGAGCAGTATCTCGAGGCCCTGGTCGAGCGCCCGATGAGGCTCGTCGGGTTCGCGGGGCAGAAGACCTACCACGTCTGGCTCAGGGGCAGGGCGAGTCTGACGGGGAACGTTCCCGGGAGGCTCCTCCACTGGGCGATCCTCGGCTTCGCCCTCCTCGGGCTGTGGCAGGTCTGGCGAAGCCGGTCCTTCGAGTTCCGAATCCTGGCTGCGGTACTGCTGACCGTGACCGTTATCGGGTTGGTCCTCGTCGCTTCCCCACGTCGTGCGCTTTCGATCTTGCCCGTGGTTGCGGCACTCACGGGCACCGGGGTGGCGCTGACCGCTTCCGTTCTGCGAGGGAGAATCGAGCGGCCGTCGGACGGGCTTCCCGTACCCTGACCGGCCCCGTGGTCGACCGAGAAGAGAGTGACGCAGGGCAACCGCCCGGGCTGGTCGCACCGTTCCTCAGATACGGAACGGCCGTAGCCGTGATCCTCGGAATAATCGTCGTGGTCGGTTTCGGCCTGCGTCTCGATCGGGTGGTCAATCCCGACCCATTCCCCGGCGACGACGCACTGGCCTACCGGGCGCTGGCCGAGTCGCTCTACGAGGACGGCACCTACGGTGGGCCCGACTTCCGTGATCCGAGTGACTGGTCGCCAGGGGCGCCCTTGCTCTTTGCGGCGGGCCACTTCATCACCGGCGGGGTCAACGACGGAGCCGGCAGGGGTATCCAGGCGATCCTCGGCACGGCGGCGATCCTGGTCGTCTTCCTGATCGGGGCGAGGCTCGATCCCGGGCCCGTGGGGCCTCTGTTCGCCGCGGGACTGGTTGCGCTCTACCCCCCATTCATCCACTCGGTCGGGTCTTTGATGAGCGAGCCAACGGCGATCTTCACCCTTCCTGCCGCCGTCCTGGCCTTTCTCTGGGCCGATTCGGCTGCGGCCGGTGGTGGCTGGCGAATCGCCGCCTGGATCTTGCCGGGAATCCTGTTCGGGCTCACCTGTCTGGTCCGACCCGAGTACCTGTTCGTGAGTTTCGTCATCGCTCTTTTCCTGCTCCTCCGGCAGTGGCTGGGATCCGGGCCGTCCAGGTCTCTGGCTTCGACCGCCATCTTCATCGTTGCGCTGCTCGTCCCGATAGTCCCCTGGACGATCCACAACGTGGTCACCCTGGATCGGGTGGTCCCGATCACCACCGGGAGCGGCAAGGCGCTGTTCGTCGGAACCAACCTCCCAGCCGACGGCGAGTACCAGAGGGTCAAGGCCGACCTGGTCGAGCGGTACGAGGGGCTCACCCTGGCGCCGGGATCGGAGCGGCTCGACCGGATCGACCCCACCCCCCTCTTCGACCGGGTCGCCGCCGAATACCCTGCACTCGATCGTGACGAAGCACTCGGCCGAATCGGCAGGGAGAACCTGTTTCGCTACCTGCGGGAGCAGCCGCTCGACTACGCGGGGATGCTCGTGAGAAAAGGGGTCCGAATGTGGGACTCGGGGGTCGGTGAGGCGATGTCGAGTCCGCCCGGTCGGGCAGTCCAGATCATCCTCGTACTCATGGCTGTCGCTGGCGCCGTCCTGCTCGGCAGGGAGCGCCGCTGGGAAGTCATTCCGCTCACCCTTCCGATCATCGTCGTCTCGGCGATCGCCGTACTCACCCTTGCACCCCCGCGACGGAACGAAGTCCTGATGACATTGGTGCTGGTCCTGGTTGCCTACGCGGTCTCGACTACCTGGCGGTGGGCCTCTCGTCCAGCCGGTCCCGCTGTCGACCTTCCCGAGGGGGCCTCCCCGTGACCCCGATCCTCGGCTCCATCTTCCCCCCGGAACTCTCGGCGCTTCGAATCGCCGGGCTGGTATTGGGAATCGTCCTGATCGGCTACGCCCTGCTCCGCCGCAGGACCCTCTCGAACGCGGTCGTGGTCTTCCTGGTCGCCTGTGGCCTCGGCCTGCTGGTCGTCGCCGGGACCGAACTGACCGACTGGCTGTTGTCGGCCTTCTCCTTCGAGCGGGGTAACGGTGGCCGGATCCTCGGTCTGGCCGTGTTTGCAATCTTCGTCCTCTTCATCGTCTCGGTCAGGGCACTCTCCATCGGGACGAGAAACCGCAGGGAGCTGTCCGAGGCACTCGAGGGGCTGGCCTCCGAGCAGTTCCGCGCCGACGGCTACCGGGAGGCTTTTCGGGGCAAGGTCGGGATAGTGATCCCGGCCTACAACGAGGCGGAGAACCTCGGGGAAGTGCTCAACTCGATTCCGAGCGAAGTCTGTGGCCTGGAGACGGCCGTCCTTGTGGTCGACGACGGGTCCCGTGACGACACCGCCGGGGTCGCCGAGGCCAACGGAGCGGTGGTCGCCCGCCATGCCGTGAACCGTGGTGGCGGAGCCGCGATGCGTACCGGTTATCGACTGATGGTCGACTCCGAGGCCGAGGTCACGGTGACCATGGACGCCGACGGTCAGCATCTGCCGGCCGAGATGGAAAGGCTCGTCGCCCCTGTACTTACCGGTGCGGTCGATGTCACCCACGGCTCCCGGATCCTCGGATCGGCCGAGAAGGGCCACCCGGTAAGGGAGGCCGGAATCGTTTTCTTCAACCGGCTCGTCTCGCTGATTACCGGGACCAAGGTCACCGACTGCTCGAATGGCTACCGGGCGGTGAGGACGACCGTCCTCCCCCGTCTCGTGCTCAGGCAGGAGCAGTTCCACACATCGGAATTCCTGATCGAGGCAATCAAGCGTGGAATCCCGTCGGAGGAGGTCCCGGTCACGGTTGTCGCCCGGATCCACGGCGGTTCGAAGAAGCCGGCCGTATTTCGTTACGGGGTCGGATTCGCCAACGCGATCTTCCGAACCTGGCTCAGGTAACTCGCCGTCCCCCGCGGGGCGGCGGCATTCGCGTCTCCGAAGGATCTGGCAGGTAGAGCTCGGTGCCACAGCGGGGGCAGACCTGGACGTAGAGCTTGACTATCTTGCGGCAGTTCGGGCATTGGCGCTCCGGCTCCTCGTCTTCGTTCCGCGTGAGGAGCACGGCGACGAGGCCGACAACGGGGAGGATGGCCCCGACCAGGAACCAGATCAGGAAGGAGTTTCCCTTCGCCCTTCCGATGATCCCGGTCGCGACACCGAAGCCGACCGCGATCGCGATCCACTCGTAGCCCACCGACTACCTCATGGGACGGTGCGAGCCGCCCCGCTCGTACCGCTCGGTTGCAAGCACCCCCGGCCTGCCGATCGACCCGACCTCGGAGAGGTCCCGTTCGAACGGCAAGCTGGCGGTCCAGTCGAGGACCGCTCGGAACTTCCGGGCATTCCCCGGGATTTGGCTCATGTGGTACGTCCGGGCCATCCACCAGGCCGGAAACCCACTGAAGGTCCTCTTCCCGACCATTCCAACGGCCTTGTACCGCCCCAGGTTGACGAAGGCGGCTTGGCTGCGGTAGCGGTAAGGGGCCGGCGCACCGATCCCCAGGCTGGCGGCGACGTTTCGGGCAGCCGTGTCTGCCTGACGGACGGCGTGCTGGGCGGTCGGAGCACAGAGCCCGCCGTCCGGGTCTGGCACGGCGGCGGCATCTCCCAGGGCCCAGACCCCCTCCATTCCCTCGACCTGAAGGAAGTCATCGACTACGACCCGCCCTGAATCGTCGAGGGGCACCGAGAGGTTCCTCAGGCTCGGATGGGGAACGACCCCCGCCGTCCAGACCACCATCCTGGGCGGAAGTACCTCTCCCGTGGAAAGGGTGGCGGTGTCGGCGGTGACCTCCGAGAGCGTCGTGTTGAGCCGGATGTCGATCCCACGGCCGCGAAGCTCCTTCGCCGCATAGTCGGCGAGGACCTCATCGATCTCGGGAAGAACCCGATCCTTCGCCTCGACCAGCATCC
>JBJTBP010000043.1:0-26743 GCA_046091385.1 Solirubrobacterales bacterium
TGCCGCTGGGCGTCCTCCGGGTCGGGGGCGGCTACGCCGACCGTTCCCTCGGGTTCGCCGAGCCGTTCGAAGTGGCTCCGGTATCCCTCGTGGAGGTCCCGGTAGAAGGATTCCTCCTTTGCCAGGCGCTCTTCGGCATCGTCGCCGATCGCCGTTCGCACGTAGCCGAAGACGGGTGGGGTTTCCCGATCTGCCTCGTTCGCCCCGGCTTCGACGTTCTCCCTGGCCCGGTCGGCGAAGTCGGCGGTCATCCAGTTGAAGAAAGCCCCGTCGTAGGAGGCGCCGGCCAGGGCACACATCTTCGGACCCATCGCGGCCATCACCACCCTGACCCCAGGCAGAGCCTCGCGGATTCCCGGAAGTGCCTCGCGCATCGTGGTCAGGGGTTTGGGGCTGAACCCCGCCCCCAGACCGATCCAGAGCCGGGCCGGATCGAGCCCAAGCCGGTCGATGTCGGCCATGACCTCCTCTGGGGATTGGCGGTCGAGGGCGATAACACCGACCCCCAGGTCGAGTCGGTCGGTCACCTTTGCGAACTCGGCGAGAGTCTCCAGGCCCTTTGCTCCCGGGTGGTCGTTCGACCAGAGTGAGTCGTAGCCGACCTCTTCACAGGTCTCGGCCAGCGGGCCACAGACCTCGGGCGGGAGTCCGGCCGCGACACCGAAGCCCCGCTTCTGCGGTCTCTGGCTCAAGCCCCGTCACCCGTCCCAGCCGCTTCGTCACGGACGAAGAGGGCGACGCATTCGATGTGGGGTGTCTGGGGGAACATGTCGACGGGCCTGACCCGGACAAGCCTATATCCGGCTTCGACCAGCTGGGCCGCGTTCGGCGCGAGCGTGGTCGGGTTACAGGAGACGTAGACGATCCGCTCGGCCTCGCACTCGATCAGCCGCCGGGTCACCTTGGCCGAGAGTCCGGCCCGGGGAGGATCGACCACCACCACATCGGGCTTCCCGAGCTCGGCGATCAAAGGCCGGAGTCCGGTCCGGGTATCGGCTTCGACGAACCGGGCGTTCCGGATCCCGTTTGCCCGGGCGTTCCACTCGGCGTTCGCGACCGCATCGGGGACGATCTCGAGCCCGACCACCTCATCGAAGAGGTCGGCCAGCAGCAGCCCGATCGTCCCGGCTCCGCAGAAGAGGTCGAACAGCCTCACGCCGCCGGTATCGCCGAGGTACTCCCGGACCGTGCCGTAGAGGACCTCGGCCATCGCCGTGTTGGTCTGGAAAAAGGACTCGTGCGAGAGGCGGATCTCGAGTCCCGAGACCCGCTCGATCAGGAACTCGTCGCCGATTACCCCGGTCGGCCCATTGGTCCCGCCCCCTGGTCCCTCGACCACGGTGTGGAGGTCGACCGGCGGTTTGGATATCCGGGCAGGGGAGGTGACCAGACGGGTCTGGACCTGGCCGGTCCCGAACGACTCCCTCACGACCAGGTTCCTCAAGACCCCCTCACCCGTCCTCGGGTCGAACGGCGGGATCCCCTCCTTGCGGGCCCAGTCGAGCAGTTCGTTACGGGCACGGTTGGTCGCCTCGGGCGAGAGCAGGCAGTCTTCGATCTCGAGAACTTCGTCCCAGCGACCCCTTGGCCGGAAACCGAGTACGGTCTCCTCGCCCTCCTCCCCGAATGAGTATTCGACCTTGTTCCGGTATCGCCAGAGCGCCTCAGCGGGGGTGATCGGTTCCAGGTCGAAGCCCTCCAGGCGACCGATCCTCGAGAGCGCGTCGGCGACCTGCTCCGCCTTGAAGGCGAGCTGTCGTTCGTAGGGGAGGGCCTGCCAGGGGGCGCCAGGGCAGGGCTCTCCGTCGTGGATGTCCTCATCCGGGAGTCGGCCCGAGGAGCGCTCGATCAGCTCGACCGTGCTTGCCTCGGCATAGCCCTTCTTCGACTTCGAGACCCTCGCCAGGACCCGGTCGCCGGGCAGGCCGCCGTCGACGAAGACGACGAATCCGTTTCGCCTGCCGAGTCCCCGGCCTCCGTAGACCAGGGTCTCCACTTCGAGTTCGAACTCCTCACCCCGCCGCGGCCGGGTACGGGTTTCGGTCTGTTCGCTTTCAGCCATCCCGACCCACTATCTCAGGCGCGGAGCTGGGCTAGTGTCTCGCTCTTGACCGAAGCGCCGACAGGTACCGCCAGGGAGACCGCCCACACCGACTTCGTCACCGGGCGGGAGCTCTCCCCCGAGGAGGTCCGCGCCCTGATCGCCAGAGCCCGGGAGATGAAGGCAGGCAGGCCGGAGACCGGCGCCGGGGCGCTGGCGGGGCGCTCGGTCGCACTGATCTTCGAGAAGCCCTCCACCAGGACCAGGGTCTCCTTCGAGGCCGGGGTCCACGAGCTGGGCGGCCACCCGATCGTGCTCACCGGGGAGGCCCTCCAGCTCTCCCGCGGCGAGTCGATCGCCGACACCGCACGGGTCATGTCGCGGTACGTGGCCGCGGTGGTGATCCGGTCCGGTTCGCACCCCGATGTGGTCGAGCTGGCCGCAGCCTCGGAGGTGCCGGTGGTCAACGCGCTGACCCCCGAACTCCACCCCTGCCAGGCCCTTGCCGACCTGATGACCCTGGAGGAGAGGTTCGGCTCGCTCGAGGGCCTCAAGGTTGCCTTCGTTGGCGACGGGAACAACGTTGCCCGCTCGCTGGCGATCGCCGGTGACCAGCTCGGGGTAGAGGTGGCGGTCTCCTCACCCGAGGGCTACCGACTCGAAGGTGAGACTCCGGCGACCTTGGTGGACGACCCCCGCAAGGCCGTCGAGGGAGCCGATGCCGTCTACGGGGACGTCTGGGTGAGCATGGGCGACGAGCGGACCGCTGACGCCCGCCTCTCGGACTTCGAGCCCTGGCGGATCGATGATTCCCTGATGGATGCGGCCGGTCCGGAGGCCGTTGCGTTGCACTGCCTGCCGGCCCATCCGGGCGAGGAGATCACCGCGGAAGTCCTTTACGGGCCCCGGTCGGTCGTCTGGGACCAGGCCGAAAACCGGCTCCACACCCAGAAGGCCCTGCTCGAGCACCTGGTCGGCTAGGAACGGCCGGGCGCCACGCTTTACCCGCTCGCGCGGTCCTGCCAGAATCAGCACCGGCGGCCCCGTTGTGTATCGGTTAGCACGCCAGGTTTTCAACCTGGAAGGGCGGGTTCGACTCCCGCCGGGGCTACTCCGGCAGCCCGGCGCCGGACGATCGGCCCGGGTAAGGTCACTCGGGTGATTCCCGAGATCTCGATCGGTCCGATCACCCTCCAGACCTTCGGGCTGATGTTTGCCCTCTCGTTCGTCGTCTCCGGGCTGATCGCCCACCGACGGTTCAAGGAGTTGGGCAAGCCGGGCGACTGGGCCTACGAGGCGATCTTTGCCGCCCTGATCGGTGGCCTGATCGGGGCCCGGCTCTTCTGGGCCTTCGAGAACTGGGACGACGTCTCGGACGACCCCCTCGGCAGCCTTTTCTCCGGTTCGGGCCTCACCTGGTACGGGGGCGCGATCGGCGGTGCGATCGCCGTGATCCTCTGGGCGAAGTGGCGGGATTTCCTCAACCTCGAGATGTTCGACCTCGCCGCACCGGCCATGGCTGCCGGCCAGGCGGTGGGGAGGATCGGCTGCCAGCTCTCGGGTGACGGCGACTACGGAGAACCCTGGAACGGTCCGTGGGCGATGGGCTACCCGGACGGCGTCGTTCCCACCCCGCCGGGGGTCACCGTCCACCCGACCCCGATCTACGAGACGCTCTCGCTCGGCCTGATCGCGTTCATCGTCTGGCAGCTGAGGGACCGGTTCCGGTTCGGGATCCTCTTCGCCCTCTACCTCGTACTCGCGGGATTGATGAGGTTCCTGATCGAGTTCATCAGGGTCAACGACCCCGTCCTGCTCGGCCTGACCCTGGCCCAGCTGATCAGCGTGGCGATGATCGCTATCGGGCTCGTCTGGATCCTGGTCGTACTGAAGAAGTACGGAACGCTCGCGCGACCCGAGTCCCAGGAGTTCGTCCGGGCCGTCTAGGCCGGGCTCGGTGGCTCCCGGTCGGTGACCGGGGCGTAACGGTGGTGGAGGATCAGCCCGTTCCCGTCGGGATCACTGAACCGGGCAATCAGGCAGACCCCGGTGTCCTCGGTCTCCCCCTCGAACTCGACCCCGACCCCTTCCAGCGCCCCTCGGGCCCTTTCGACGTCGGCGACCCGGAGGGCCACCAGGTGCCGATTCGGGGCGAACTCGAGTCCCATCGACTCGGGGTCGAACAGGTTGATCGTCACGTTCCCCGTCTCGACTTCGGCATATCCCTGCTCTGGACGGTGGACCGAGAGAGGCAGCCCGAGGACGTCCCCGTAGAACTGGACTGCCCGGTCCAGATCCCTGGTCGGGGCCGAGACGAAGTCGACCCGCTCTATCCCCACCTCTGCGTCCACTCCACTCACCCCGATGAGGTTATTCGCGGGCTGTGGCAGGCGGCCGGGCGGTCGCCTAGGCTGGCCGGAAGAGGGGGAGAGGTGCCCGAGGAGCCTTCGTCCAACAAGAGAGCCGTGGTCCTGGTCTCGATCGGCGGCATCGCCGCCCTCCTCGTGCTGATCGCCCTCGCCCTTCGTTCCGCCAACGAGGTCGGGGGATTCTGCGCCGAGGGAGGCCCGTACGTGATCCGGCAGGGCTGTCCAGTCGGTGTGTTGCCGGTGATGGCGATCGGGATACCGCTCCTGTTCGCCTGTGGGATCGCCTACTTCGTTGCCCTGCCCCGGACCTGGAAGTCCCTGATCTACCTCGCCTGGCCGGTCCTCTTCGTCGGACTGGGCCTGGTCTTCATCTACTCGGCCTTCACCGCTTCCGACTCGTTCGGGGTCGGCGCCTTCGTGATCGGTCTGATGATGGCCGGGATCGGCGCTATTCCCTTCCTGCTGCCGAAAGCTGCGCTCCGGGGATTCGGTTACTTCCCGGAGCGTGAGGACGGCCTCGCTCCCCAGGTCTGGGCGATCCTCGTTGGGGCGGTGATCGGGGCACTCGTCTGGTTCGGGGTTTTGGGGTGAAGCTGAGCGGGCCCGCTATCGCCTGCGAGACGCCACTGCTGGACAGACCGACGGGTCGGGGTTAGGTTCGGCCGGTGGAGGGGAAGGTGAAAAAGCCCCTGAGGGAGGAGACGCCTTTGGCGGTCACCCTCGCAATGCTCTCGCTCGGTGCCGTCGCTTGCATCGTCCTGTTGCTGGGCCTGGCGTTGATCCCGTTGCTGGAGGTGGGGGGATTCTGTGCCGAGGGAGGCCCGTACGTGATTCGGCAGGAGTGCCCGGCCGGGGTCACCCCGGTCATGGCGTTAGGGATCCCGTTGGGCCTGCTGCTCTGCTTCGTCTACATCGTCTCGATCCCGAGCTCCTGGAAACCGATGATCCTGCTCGCCTGGCCGGGCGTCTTCGGGTTTCTCGGGATCGGCTTCGTGTTCGGGGCGTTCACTACCGGCGGGACGTTCCAGATCGGGTCGTTCCTGATCGGGCTGATGATGCTGGCCTTCGCGATCGGTCCTACCTGGCTGACCAAGGCCAGCGGGGAGCCGCTTTACCCGGACCGGACAAAGGGAGTTCCGGCCCAGATCGGTGTGATCGCAATCGGCTTTCTCCTCGCCATCTGGCTCTGGTTCCTGCTGTCGACCTGACCGAGGGAAGACGGCAAGACCGACCCGGGCGCATGGGTCGGCGTGAAGATCGCTGGCCCGAAGCTACCTGGCACCGGACGCTGTACCTAGGCTGAAGCGACCCCGACTTCTTCAGTACCGGGCATCGACTGGGACGACAGCTGTACGACGGACCGTGAGCTTCAGGCGCTGATTGGTTCGGCGACCACGAGGGCGAATCGGTCGGCCGGGTCGGTCAGCAGGTCGGTGACTTCGAGTCCGCCCTCCGCCAGCTCGGCAGCGATCCGCTCCGGGGTGAACTTTGCGCTGGTCTCGGTCAGGAGCTCCTCGCCTTCGCTGAACTCGACCGCGAGGGCGAGCTCGGAGATCGTCACGGTCAGGTCCCGTTTCGCCCGGAGGCGCATCTCGATCCACTCCTCCTCAGGGTTCCACCGGGCGAGATGTTCGAACTCGGCCAGGTCGAAATCCCCTCCCAGCTCCCGGTTGATGATCGTCAGCAGATTGAGGTTGAACCTCGCCGTCACCCCCTGCGGATCGTCGTAGGCGGCGACGAGGACATCGGGATCCTTGACCAGGTCGCAGCCGATCAGCAGGTGGCCGTCCGGACCGGCCAGCTCCCCCATCGCCCCGAGGAGTTCGACCCTCGCAGAGGGTGAGAAGTTGCCGATCGTCCCGCCCAGCAGGGCCACGGTGCGAAGGCCCTGCGGGGGCGGTAGCTCTCCGAGATGCCTGGTCATGTCGGCGACGTGGCCCTCGACCGGGAGTTCGGGATGGGCTGCGACCATCTCTTCCAGGCTCCCGGCCAGGGCCGATTCGGAGACGTCGACCGCGGTGTAGGAGCGAAGCTCGCCAGTGGTCAGCATCGGCTCGACCAGGAGCAGGGCCTTCTCGGCCGAGCCGGACCCGAGCTCGACCAGTTCGGCCGTCGGGCAGAGCGCGGCGATTTCGGAGCCCTGGGTCTCGAGGATCTCCCGCTCGGCCCGGGTCGGGTAGTACTCGGGGAGCCGGGTGATCTGTTCGAAGAGTTCCGATCCGACCCGGTCGTAGAAGTGCTTCGGTGGGAGGGCCTTCGGCTCGGTCGTGAGGCCGTCCCGGACGTCCCCGGGGAGGGTCCGCTCCCCTTCCGGGATGTGGCGGGTCATCTCGATGCCGGGCGGACTCCCCGGAAGGTCGCTACTCACGGTCCCTCGCGAGCCTGACCCCGGCGAAGATCTGTCGTCTGACCGGCAGGTCCCAGTTGCGGAAGGTCGGGGTGGCAACTCGCTCCCGGGTCGCCCAGGAGCTACCTCGCAACACCCGATGCTCCGGGCCGAAGTGGGGTTCGGAGTACTCGCGGTAGGGGTGCCAGCGGAAATCCGGGTAAGGGTCGAAGTCGGATGCCGTCCACTCCCATACGTCCCCGACCATCCCGAGCGGTCCGTCGCCCGGGGCAAGCCGCCTGGTTCCCCCGGCGAGCGTGTCGAGGTTCGCCTCGATCGAGTGGTCGGCCAGTTCGGTGGCGGCGAACTCCCACTCGACCTCGGTCGGCAGGCGGGCGTCGTGCATCCGGGCGAAGGCCTCGGCTTCATGAAGGCAGATGTGGACGACCGGCCGCATCGGGTCGAGCGGCTCGAGGCGTCCGGCCCGCCACTCGCCCTCTTCATCCCAGCTATCGGGGGCCCGGACCCCGCTCTCCTCGAGCCAGTCCAGGCCCCCATCGGACCAAAGTTCCTTCCGTTCGTAGCCGCCCTCGTCGATGAACTCCTGCCACTCGCCGTTCAGCACCGGAGTCCGCCCGATCATGAACGGATCGACGGTGACCTCGTGCCGGGGCCGTTCGTTGTCGTAGGCAAACCCTTCCGGGCCTGCCCCCATCTCGAAGGTGCCACCCTCGGTCTCGAGGAAGTCGAGCCCCCCTCCGGCTGCCTCCCCTGGGGTGGTCTCTTCAGGCGGCTCGGGAAGGGTTGGCTCCCACTCGACCCGGCCGAGCTGGACCGTCTGCAGGATGGTCTCGGAGTGCTGGTGCTCGTGACGGAGCACCAGGTCGACGATTTCGCCGCTCGGCGGATTGGGACCGTAGAGCGCCTCGAGGCTCCTTTCCCGGACCTGCTCGAGGTAGGCCCTCGCGGTGTCGGACCTGAGCCACGGCAGGTCGGGCCTTTCCCGCCTGGGGGTCGCCGAAGCGTCGTAAACATCGGCCAGCTCCTCCCGGAGCAACGGCGTCCCGGTCGCGTTGTGGACCAGCCAGAGGTCCTCGAAGGCGGCGATGTGCCCGAGGTCCCAGGCGATCGGCGACATGATCGGGTCGATCATCCGGTCGACGTCGGACTCGGAGAGTCCGTCGACCACCGCGAGGGTCCGCTCACGCGCCTCGGCCAGCAGGTCTTCGGGTGAATCGATCGATTCTCCCTCCATGGCTGAATCACCACCCATGAGGGCAAGAGTCTGCCGAATGGAGAAAAAAGCCGCCGTCAGCGGGCGGAATCAGACGGAAGGCTGCCGCGCTCAGGGACGGGCGCCAGCGATAGTGGGCGGTGCAGGGCTCGAACCTGCGGCCCTCTGCGTGTAAAGCAGATGCTCTACCAACTGAGCTAACCGCCCCCGGCCCAGGATGATGGCAGGTCCAGGCGGGCCGGGAACTGCTTCGTCCGTGGTCCGTCGCTAGGCTGGCCGACATCGATTCGGGGGGCAGCAAGATCATCGACCGGCTCGACGCGATCCGCGTCTGGCCGTGGCCGCGCCGGGTGCTGATCGCCCTGGGTGCCGCCTACTTCTTCGCCTTCTACGACGTGGTCAATATCGGCGATGCGCTGCCTGAAATCGCCAGGCAGTTCGACGTCAGCTCGGCGACCTCGGCCCAGGCAATCAGCATTGGCTTGCTCGGGTATGTGGTCGGCTCGCTCGCGGACTCGTTCGTCTCCGATCGTCTTGGAAGACGGCTGGCCCTGACCCTCTCGGTCGTCATGGTGGTGATCGGGGCCCTGATCACCGCCTTCAGCGAGTCATTCACGATGCTCTTGATCGGCCGGTTCATCTCGGGGATGGGGATCGGTGCCGAGATCGCCTCGGCCGCTGCCTACCTGAACGGCATCGCGCCCTCCCGGTTGCGGGGTCAGGCCGGGTCACGAGCGGTTCTCTGGGGTTACATCGGGATTGCGGTCACGCCCTTCGTCGCCCTTGCCCTCGTCCCGAACTTCACCGACGGGTGGCGCGTCCTCTTCCTGATCGCTGCGGTAGGCGGGTTGATCGTCCTGCCGATGAGGAGGAGGCTGCCCGAGTCACCCCGCTGGCTGATTGCAGAGGGACGGGACGACGAGGCGCTTCGGCTGGTCGAGGAAGCCGAGGAGTATGCAGCCAGTCAGCCCGAGCCTTCGGCCCCGCAGGAGTTGAAACCGGCCGTGAAGCTCCGTCCCTTCAAGGTGACCGCCCTGCTCTTCTTCGCGATCTGGTTGATCTATTACGTCGCCAACTACGGCTGGTTGACCCTCGCACCGACCCTTCTGACCGACCAGGGCTTCACCTTGAGCACCAGCCTCACCTTCCTCTGCGTGACCGGGATCGGCTTCGTGGTCGGTGCCGCGGCAGCGGTCCGCTACAGCGAGAGGTTCGAGCGGAAGTTCTCGATCGCGATCAGCCTGGTCGTCTTTGCGTTGAGCCTGGCGGTGATCGGGCTGTTCCCTGAAGGCCCGGTGATCATGGCCTTCGGCTTCATCGTCTCGTTCACCATCGGCTTCGCCGTGCCGCTGATGTACGTGCTGACGGCCGAGGAGTACCCGATCCAGACCCGGGCCCGTGGGGTGGCGATCGGGGACGGGCTCGGCCACCTCGGGGGAGCCGCAGCGCCCCTCCTGATCCTCCCGGCTGCGGCCGTCGGTTTCTTCTGGGGGATGGGGGTGATGGCCCTTGCCGGCTTGATCACTGTCGGCCTGGTCCTGTTCAGCCAGAGGATGACCGGGCGGGTCGAGTGAGCCTCGACACCCGGAGCGCCACGGTCGAGACGGATTGGGGCACGCTCGGTCTGGTCGAGCGCGGTGGCGTGGTGCTCGGGATCGAGTTCGCAGACGGGCCTGGTGGGTTGAGTGCCGGGTTCGATCGAGCAGACGTGGGGTCGGGGGAGCACGGTCCGGCCGCAGACCTCGCCGAGGAGGTAGCCCGGCGGATCGAGGTGGGCGAGGGCTTCGAGGGGATTCCGGTCGACGCTTCCGGGACCCCGTTCCAGGAGGCGGTCTGGGAGGAGTTGACCGAGATTCCCAGGGGGGAGGTCCTCACCTACTCCGAGGTCGCCCTCCGGATCGGCAGGCCGAATGCGGTCCGGGCGGTCGGTTCGGCCTGCGGGGCAAACCCGGTGGCTTTGCTGATTCCGTGCCACCGGGTCGTTGCCTCGGACGGGTCCCTCGGTGGCTACCGGTGGGGTGTCGAGCGAAAGGTGAAGATCCTCACGGCCGAAGGTGTCGAACTCGCCACTTCGGCCTTGCGGCAGGCCGGCTGATTCAGGCAGGGGTGGGTTCGGTGGGCCGGTAGGCGCACCAGGCCCCGAACAGGACGGCCGCCACGAGCGCGCCCAGCCAGTGGAGCCCCAGCACAACGAAGAGGATGCTTGGGATTCCGACCAGGATCGCCCCGATCAGGGTCCTCAGGGTCGGCAGGGAGAGGATCCGCGAGGTGCCCCAGGCGCAGGCGAGCCAGGCCACGGGGCCCGAGAGCCAGCCCCAGTCCTCGAAGAAGGAGTGGGGCAGGAGCAGGGCGAGGATGACCGAGACCACCGCGACCAGCAGCAGCTGGACCAGGAAGGCCTTGGCCATCGTTCGCCCGTCGAATCCGGATTCCCGTTCGTCCATGCCGAACCCCAACCTATACTCGACCGGTGCCAGGTGAGGCTTGGAAGAAGGGCGCTGGTGCCAGAGTCGATCGGGAGAGGGAAGAGGCCCCCCGCTTCACCCTCGCCGCCCTCGTCCTCATCCTGGTCACCGGACTCGCGGTCGGGACCAGCCAGGGCGGCCCGCCCGAGAATCCGCTGAAGGCGGCCGAGCTCTCCCAGAAGGGTCGAAAGCTGATCCTCGAGGTAAAGACCCGGCCCGAGGTTGCGGTCTCCTCCTTCCAGCGGTTCCCCGATGTCACCCAGCGCTCGGCCGTTTACCTCTGCGCCGAGCTCGACGCCCTGAAGGGCGGTCTGACCAAGAGGATCTGCATCGGTGGGGAGAAGGACCGGAAGCGCTTCGTCGGCCTCGGCCTCGTCTCACCCTCGGGCAAGGTGAGTGATGAGCAGACCGTCCCGGCTACGGTCCTGCGGGAGACCCCGCACCGGATCACGGTCGCCCTGGTGCCGGGTGATGCCGGGCTCACTCCCGGGCGCTACCGGTGGCGAGCGATCTACTCCGACGGAGAGTGTGAAGAGGGCGCGTCCTCCTGCGGCTACGCCCTGCCCGAGAAGAGCTTCGCCAAGTACCGGGTACGGCCGGTCGACCCGGTCGGTTGTAGCGGCGGGAATGGACAGGTCGTCCGGAGCGGGCCGTCGGCCAAACGACGGGTGGCATTGACCTTCGATGATGGCCCGAGCTCCTACACACCCCAGGTCCTTTCGATCCTCGAACGGTTCCGGGTCAAGGCGACCTTCTTCGTGGTCGGAAGCATGGTTGCGGCCGACCCGGGGACGGCCCGGCGGATCGTCGCCGAAGGCCACGAGATCGCCAACCACTCCTACTCCCACCCGATCCTCCCGTCCAGGTCGGAGTTGGTCAGCACCAACGGGGTGATCCGGAAGACCACCCGGTTCAGGCCGTGCCTCTTCCGCCCCCCGTACGGCGCGCTCGATTCGAGGCTCGCCCGGGACTCAGGCGAAGAGCGGATGAAGACGATCCTCTGGAACGTCGACACGGTCGACTGGCGGACTCCGGGCTCAGGCTCGATCGCCTCGGTGGCCGGTAGTGCCCGGGCCGGCTCGATCGTCCTGATGCACGACGGAGGGGGCCCGAGGGGTCAGACGGTGGCGGCCCTGCCCTCGATCATTTCGTCGCTGAAGCGCAGGGGACTCAAACCGGTCACGGTCTCGAAGCTGCTCGGCAACAAGACGATCTGGCGCCCTCGCTGTGCGCTTACCTTTGGTTCCGGGGAACGAACCCCTAGGGGAGGGCGGAGTAGTTCCCGTCCCAGCCGTCGCCCAGGCAGGGAGCGCCTCCGCAGACCACCGTCGGGTCGATGAACCCGTTCGGCTGGAGAAAGGTCGAGATCATCGCGGCCGGCCCCGTGGCACCTCGCGGTGCTCCGTGCGGGTCCTCCCAGGCCGAATTGGGGGGGACGTTGGCGTAGGGGGGTGTACCGGTTCCGATCAGCTGGCTCGGATTCGCGGGGTTCGGCCTCGGCGGCCCACCGTCCCAGTAGATGATCGAGTTGCCCGAGAACGGGAACTGCCCAGCCGTCAGCCGAGGCACGTTCCAGAGTGCCTCGTAGTTCGGCCAACGTCTCGGATCGATCGGCACCGCATTGGTCGACGCCCCGATTGTCCGGGCCTGGACGTCACTCGCGAAGTTGGTGACCTGGTGGTCGCCTAGCGCTACGTGCATCGAGACGGTGTGGACGGGTGTACCGGGCGGCGGGTCGTTAGTCATCACGTGGGAGTAGCCGTTCGGCTCCCCCCGGTCCCAGAGCATCTGGATCAGGCTGAGGACGAGCGGCCTCATCAGTTCGTCCCGGTAGGCCTCGTACATGATCTCGGCATAGTCGGGCCAGTCCGATGAACGGGCCAGCAGGGTCGAATAGTTCATCGCGCCCACGACGAGCGCGGACCGGGTGAAGTCGGGCGAAAGTGCAGTCAAGGGTCCACCCATGATCCCTCCCTGGCTTGCCCCCACGTAATAGACCTCGTTCGGGCGGATGACCGGGTCTCCCGGAGTGCTCCCGTCACCATCCTGGAATGCCGGGTGAGAAGAAAAGCCGCTCGGGTGAACGAGCAGGCGGGCCAGGAAGAGTTCGTTGAGGAGTCCCTGCTGGAGCCGGTCAGCCACCCAGTGGAAGTTCGAGAGATCCCGTAGGGCGATCGCGATCGTTCCGAGATCCCCGGAGGACATCCCTATCTCGTCGGTCGCGCAGGCCAGCATCCCGTGACTGTTGGCGAGGCTCGGATTGACCCCTCCCCTGACCTCGTTCGCCGACCCGGCCAGACCGTGTCCGTAGACGTAGGGTCGGAGGGTTGCCGCTCCGGGGGCGAGGCCGGAGGTCGGGATTATGCACTGGAAGTTTGCCTGCCAGTTCCCATTCCGGGTCGGGAGCCCATCGTCACCCAGATCGAACTTACCCGTGGTGAAGCAGCCTGGCTCCATGAAGCAGGGGACGGTGAAGGTCCCCTGGATTCGCCGGGCGATCGCCGGGTTTGAGTCCCCCGAGACGGAAGTCACGTTGAATGATGGAGCCACTCCCTCGACTACGCCGTTGGCGAGGTCGGCGTCGCCGAGCTAGGCGAAGGCGCGGTTGCGCATGCTGAGTGCCCGGCCGTAGTTGTTCGCGTTGCTGGCCGTGGTGAAATCCCAGGCGAGGGAGAGGCTCGAGCGTTCCACTTTCGCCCGGCGAAGGACGCGGAAGATGTTTTCGAAGTGCCTGCGACGCTGGTTGACCGCCCGTTGTCCCGAAGGAATGGAGTCCCGGAAGTAACGGAAGGCGGAGGGTGCTTCGAGCTTTCGACCCTTCGCGTTGACGAGGTTCATAAGCGCGACGACGTACCTTCGGTCCGGCTCGAAGTTGACTGCGGGGCTGATGATCATCGCCCGCTCTGCATCGGTCGAGGCGTTGGCATCGACCTCGACCCAGATCGGCCACCTCTTGCCAGTCTTCGCGTCGATCACCACTGCCTTCTGGCCCGTTTTCGAGTAACGGCTGAGCGCAGCGAGCCCGACGAAGCCGTTCTTCTTCACAGCCTCTTCGGAGTCGACCCCCGGAACCTTCAGCATGATCGGCTGGCCGTGGCTGAAGCCGTCAGAGAGGAGGTAGTCGGCCGCCGCGATCGGCTTGCCTGACTCGTTTTGGGGCATCGCCCCGTCGGTCAGGGCGATCCGCTTGCCGGTGGGAGAAGTCTCGTCGTTGCGGGTGTAAAAGTCGTTTGGGAAGGGGAGCAGGCAGGTGTCGTCGCTCGGTCGGGCGATGAAGTCGCAGTCCTTCGCCCGGGACAAGTCGACCGGTGGGAGGCGACAGTCGGAGAGGTTTCGCTCCATCTCGGCCTGGGTCGAGCCCCGACCGGCCCCCCTGGCCTTGATCACGAAGGTCCGAGCTCCACATTCTCTCGCACCCCTCCTGGCCTTCCCGGTCAGGCGGACCCTCGCGATGGCCCGGCCCGACGGGCCGACGAGGACCCTCCTGGGGGCAGAGGACCGAGTCAGTCCCTGATCGAAGGTCCTAGAAAAAGCCGTGAGTGACACCCTGGCGGCGGCGGGAGCGCGGACCTCGACGGTGAGCCCACTGCCGATAGCCGACTTCTGGTCGGCATCGACGATCCTGACCCCAACCTTGGCCGCCTGAGCCGTGGATCCGGCCAAGGCGACGGCCCCAATGAGCGCCGCGAACAAGACCCCGACGAGCTTTCCCTTCGACCTGCGCAATTCCAGCCTTCCTCCGACCTAAAGTATCACGGGGTCCGCGCTAGATATGGGTTCTGGGAGGTCTCTTGCCTCAACCCGGGCAATCCGATGCCCGGGGTCATCGGTTTGGCAGAGTGGAGGGTCGCCCCGGATAGCCAGACAGCACCGTTCACTGAGCCGCTGTGTTGGAGCCAGGGAGACGAGATTCGAGTCGTATGGAGACGAACAGGCAGAAAACCCAATTCCGCGCCTTCGCGGCTTTGATGGCCGGGGTTCTGGCTGCCCTGACCCTGCTCGTGCCTTCTTCGGGGGCGAGTGCCGAGACCTCTCCGTTCGAACGGGCCGGGATGTGGATCTGGTACGTCGACGACTCCCAGGGAGGCTCGGTCGCCCGGATCGTTCGCAGGGCCAGGGCCTCGAGGATCGGCACGGTCTACATCAAGTCGGCCGACGGGACCGGCACCTGGAGCCAGTTCACCAAGTCGCTGGTCTCCCAGCTCAAGGCGGCCGGGCTGAGCGTCTGTGGGTGGCAGTACGTCTACGGCAGGAGTCCGATCGGGGAGGCCAGGGCGGCCGCGGTCGCAAAACAACGTGGGGCCGACTGTTTCGTCATCGATGCCGAGACCGAGTACGAAGGGAACTACGCCGGGGCGGACCTCTACATCCGCAAGCTGAGGCAGCTGGTTGGTAACTCCTTCCCACTGGGCCTGAGCACCTTCCCGTACGTCCATTACCACCAGGCCTTCCCCTATTCGGTCTTCATGGGGCCTCGCGCTGCGACCTGGAACCTGCCCCAGATCTACTGGCACACGATCGGTGACTCGGTCAGGGAGTCGGTCGGGATCACCTGGTACCAGAACCGCCTCTACAAGCGGCCGATCCGGCCTCTCGGCCAGACCTACGAGAACCCGCCGCTCGACGAACTGACCGAGTTCCGCCGGCTGATGCTCGCCTACGACGCGATCCCCAGCTGGTGGTCCTGGCAGGAGACCAACGGCGCCGAGTGGAGTCGCCTGGGGCTGGCCGTCCGGAGCGCCCCGGCCAACTACGAGCCGATCACTTCATTTCCGACCCTCCGCAAGGGAAGCGCCGGCGATCAGGTCGTCTGGATGCAGCAGCATCTGGTCGGTGCCGGCCTCAAGTCGCCGATCAGCGGGATCTTCGGCACCAAGACCAGGAGTGCGGTCCGTGAGTTCCAGGAGTCGAGGGGGCTCAATTCCGACGGCGTGGTTGGCGGGGGCACCTGGCGGGAGCTGCTCAAGGTGACGCCTGTCCGGGTTCTCTGGGGAGCGGCCCGCGCGGCCGGTGGCCGTAACTCCCGCTCGTCGGGCGCGTCTGCGCCGCTCTCGGCCAGCATCCCGCCGGTCCGTAACGAGCTGGCCGGCGCCCCAGGCCGCTAGGACCTAGGCGGAAACCAGCGTCGTCTCGAGCTCCCCGATCTTCGAGGAGCCGACCACCACCCTGTCGCCGTCCTTCAGCCAGACCCGGGGATCACGACCGCTGCCGACCCCCGAGGGCGTCCCGGTCGAGACGATGTCACCCGGCTCGAGGGTCATCCAGGAAGAGAGCCGGGAAACCAGCTCCGGCACGGAAAAGATCAGGTCGGCGGTGGTCGAGGACTGCATCTACTCGCCGTTCAGCGTCAGGGAGAGGTCTATCCCGTCGGGTGGTCCCACCTCGTCGGGGGTAACCAGCCAGGGTCCGCACGGAGCCGAACCGTCGAAGACCTTCCCCGGCATCCATTGGGGGGTGAGGAACTGGAGGTCGCGCGCCGAGAGGTCGTCGAGCAGGGTGTAACCGGCGACGTGGTCGAGAGCATCCTCGACCGACACGTCCTTCGCCCGGCGGCCGATCACGAAGGCGACTTCGGCCTCGAAGTCGACCTTGTCGCTGGTTCGGGGCAGGGCCACGGTGGCGCCGGTACCGACCAGGGCGTTCGGGAACTTTGCGAAGACGGTCGGCGCCTCGGGGATATCGAGCTCGAACTCCTCGGCGTGGGCCCGGTAGTTCAGCCCGATGCAGATGACCTTGTCCGGATCGGGGATCGGCGGCCCGAGCGTCCAGGACCCCCCGACCGGACTCCCTCCGTGGTCCCCGGCGAGGAGCCGAGCGAGCTCCCCGACCCGGTCGAGGGCGATCAGCTCCCGCAGGCTCGTCCGTTCGCCGTAGCCGAGTAGTTCCCATGCGTCGAACAGGGCATCCCCATCGAAGACCCCTGCCCTCATGGCGCCTTCGCTCGAGTAAGTCGCGAGCTTCACCGGCGGGAGGTTACGCGGCCGGGGCGGGGATTGCGATAATCACTCGGCCGGTCCCAGGGCCGGCCCGGGGCGACCGGATCCCGGGGGTGTAGCTCAGTTGGTTAGAGCGCTGGCCTGTCACGCCAGAGGCCGCGGGTTCGAGTCCCGTCACTCCCGTAGCAGTCGATTGGAAAGCGGAACGATGGAGTCGAGGGGAGTGTTTGAGCGGTGATCGACTTGAGGGTGATCGTGGGGAGCGTGAGGCCCGGCCGGGTCGGTCTCGCGGTCGGGACATGGTTCGAGGGCCTCGCCCAGTCGGACGGCAGGTTCGAGGCGACCATGCTCGACCTGGCCGAACTCGACCTGCCGTTGATGGACGAACCCGAGATGCCGGGTCGGCGCAAGTACGAGAACGAGCACACCAAGGAGTGGAGTGCCCTGGTCGAGCCGGCCGATGCCTTCGCACTCGTCTCACCCGAGTACAACGCAGGCCCCTCTCCGGCGCTGAAGAACGCCTTCGATTACCTCTACCACGAGTGGAGCTACAAGCCGGTCGGGTTCGTCAGCTACGGAGGTGTATCGGGCGGCATGCGCGGCGTCCAGGCCTTCAAGCCGAACCTGCTCCAGTTCTCGATGATGCCGGTTCCCGAGGGAGTGGTCATTCCGTTCGTCGACTCGATGATCGGCGACGATGGTGCCTTCCACCCGACCGAGGCGGTCGAGCACGGCGCGACTAACCTGCTGGATTCACTGGCGAAGTGGGCCGAAGCCCTGAAGACGATGAGGGAATAGGAGGCGCTTGAACCATGTCCGAGCTGATCCACACCTGTTACCGGGTCTTCGACGTCGAGCGGTCGGTGACGTTCTACGAGGAACTCGGCCTGGTCGAGATGGGGCGGATGAACATCCGTGACGAGGCGATCAACGTCTTCATGGGGTTCGAGGGGGACGGGCCGAGGCTCGAGCTCACCTTCAATCTGGGACGGACGGAGCCCTACGAGATCGGCACCGGCTACGGGCATGTAGCGATCACCGTCGAGGACCTCGATGCGGTTCTCGAGAAGCTCTCCCTCGCCGGGATTGAGCCGGAGAAACCGCCCTACACGGTCTCGGATGGTGGTTCGAGGCTCTGCTTCGTCCAGGATCCCGACGGCTACCGGGTCGAGCTGATCGAAAAGAGCGGCTAGATCCCCTCGGCCACCACCCGCAGGGTGGTCAGCTCCCGGTCGGTCGCCCCGCGGACGTAGCCTCCCCCTTCGACCGCTTCCCGTACGTAGTCGAGGGTCTCTCGGGTCAGCACCTCTCCGGGCAGGACGTTCGGAATCCCCGGCGGGTAGGTGGCGAGGGGCTCCGCCCCGATTCGACCTTCGGCGTCGTCGAAGGCGACGACGTCCTGGGGGGCCAGGAAGGCCTCGCGCGGAGTCATCCGGGGCTCGCCCCACGGTGGCGGAGGCGCGAATTCGGGGATCACTTCGGGCTCCTCGACTCCCAGGTCGATCAGGGTGGTCTCGATCCCGTCGAGCAGCCGGCGGGCCCTTGCCGGGGTACCGGTGCCCATCCCGAATACCGCGACGATCACCGTGTCTGCAGCAAGCTCGACGTGGACGTTGGCGATATCCCGCAGGCCCTCGGCCATTCGGTAGCCGGTCATCCCGGTTCCGCGGACGTCGATCGTCAGCCGGAGAGGATCCCAGGCATGGACGCTCTCGCGCTCGAGGAGCCTGGTTCCGATCACCTCGATCCCGGGCATTCCATCGAGCTCGGTACGGGCTTCGTCGAGTACGGCAATCGTCTCCCCGAGGAGCTCTTCACCGTGGACGGCCGCCTGGCGCCGGGCTGCATCGAGTGACCCGCAGAGGAGCGAGTTGGGGGAGGTCGTCTCGGTCATCGAGACGCACCGGTCGATGATCTCCTGGTCGAAACGATCGCTACCCAGGTGGAGCATCGCCGACTGGCCGATCGAGCCGACGATCTTGTGGGTCGAGGAGATGACCAGGTCGGCGCCCGAGTCGAGCGCGTCGCGCGGCAGGGCCGGGTGGAACCGGAGGTGGGCCCCCCAGGCTTCGTCGACTACCAGCGGGACGCCCCGGGAGTGGGCGACTTCGGCCAGCGAGGCGACGTCGGCCGCGGCCCCGAAATAGGTGGGTGAAACGATGATCGCGGCGGCCGCCTCGGGCTGTTCCTCAAGTGCGCGCTCCAGGTCTTCAGGCCTCAGGCAGTGGGCTACCCCCAGCTCCGGATCGATCTCGGGGGCGGCAAAGTGGGGTACGAGCCCGGCCATGATCATCCCGTCGATGACCGAGGAGTGGACGTTTCGCTGGGCGACCAGGGACTTTCCGGAGTGGGCGACGGCGAGGCACATCGCCTGGTTTCCCTGGGAGGCACCGTTGAGGAGGAACCAGGTCCGCTCGGCCCCCCAGGCATCGGCCGCCAGCTCCTGGGCCTCCTGGAATGGGTTTGGATCGCCTACATCGATTCCCTTGATCAGGGCCGGAATGTCATCGGTCAGTGCCGTCTGACCGGCCAGCAGCCGGAGGGAATCGTCTGCCCCGACCCCTCCCTGGTGCCCCGGAACGTTGAACCGTCCCGGGTCGCTCCGGGCGTAGGCCAGCAAAGCGTCTACGTAAGGCGTTCGATCCTGGTCGGGCACCGGGCGAGTGTAGAGCCGACGGCCTGGACCGGGTTGCGCCCGCTCCACGGTTAAGGTGGCCTCGTTGCCCGTTCGAACGTCACCTTCCCGGCGCCTTCCCTCAGCTGCCCGAAGAATCCTTCCGGGCCTCCTGGTCGGCTCGGTGCTTGCGACCGCACTCCTCGGCTGTGGAGGGGTCAGCCAGGAGGACTTCGCCGCCGACGCGAATGAAGTCTGCGCCTCGTTCTCGACCTGGTCGGCCGGAAAACAGGAGTCCTTCCGGGACGCGCTCGCAACCGGGGATGAGGGCGCTGCCGCAGCGCTCCTGATCGAGTACGAGAGACGCTTCGACCGCACCCTGAAGAAGATCGACTCGCTCGAGGCACCGGATGACGATGCCGATCGGAAGGCGATCGACCGGTTCCTTACGGTCGGAAGCCAGCAGGCCGACCTGCTGCCGGACCTCGCCGCGGCGATCGAGGCGGGCGACCTGGCCGAACTCGAGGACCTCTCGGCCGAGGGCGAGGACCTGGAGGCAAAGCTGGGTCGGGCCGCCCGGGCCTACGACCTGGACGACTGCGCAAGCGGACCTGTTCAGACCTGACCCAGGGACGGGCTCAGCCGTAGGGGAACCACCAGTCCTTGACTTCGATCTCGGTCTCGATGTGAACGTGCTTGGCCTCGCGGAAGGCGTCGAGTCCCTCGGCCCCCAGCTCGCGACCGATCCCTGAATTTTTGAATCCCCCGAACGGTCCGGCGTCGTTGTCGGTCAGGGGGTCGTTGATCCAGACCGATCCGGCCCGCACTTCCTTGAGGCATTTGACCGCATTGGCGAGATCCCGGGTGTAGATGATCGCCCCGAGGCCATATCGGAGCGAGTTGGCCCGCTCGATCGCCTCGTCGAGCGAGGAGACCGGGACGATCGGGGCCACCGGTCCAAAGGTCTCCTCGGTCATCAGCGCAGCGTCCCCGGGCACGTCGACCACCACGGTCGGCTCGAGGAAGTGGCCGGTCTCCCGACCGCCGGCATCGCCACCGGCCAGGACCGTCGCCCCGACGCCCAGAGCGGCCTCGACCTGATCGGCCGCCTTGCCCCGCTGGGCCGCCGAAACCATCGGACCGATGTCGGTCTTCACGTCCATCGGGTCGCCGACCACCAGAGACTTCGTGTGGTCGACGAAGGCCTCGACGTAGGCGTCGTAGACGTCCTCGACCACGAAGAACCGCTCGGAGGAGGTGCAGACCTGGCCGGCATTGAGGAAGGCCGCCCATGCCCCTCCGCGGGCGGCGACCCCGATCGCCTCGTCGGCGATGTCGGAGCAGACGATGAAGGCGTCCTTGCCGCCCATCTCCAGATTCGCCCTCGCGTTTCGGGCGGCGCAGGCAACGCCGACCTTCTGTCCCGTCGCGACCGAGCCGGTGAAGGCAACGCACTCGACTCCTTCGTGCTCGGCGATCTGGGCGCCGATGGCTCCGTCGCCGGCAACCAGGTTGACCACGCCATCGGGCAGGCAGTCGAAGACCGGGGCGAGGGCGAGGGTGGAGAGAGGGGTGAGTTCGGAGGGCTTGGCGACGACCGTGTTGCCGGCAGCGAGTGCCGGGGCTAGCTTCCAGAAGAGGAGGAGCAGCGGGTAGTTCCAGGGGACGATGCAGCCGACCACGCCGTGGGGCTCCTTGACCACGACCGCGAACTGGGAGGACTCGATCGGCGGGATCACCCGCCCGATCTCGGACCGGGCAAGCTCGGCGTAGAACTCGAGGCAGGAGGCGCACCACTCGACCTCGTCCCGCGACTCGGTCAACGGTCGACCGATCTCGGTAGTCATCAACAGGGCGAGCTCTTCGGTGTGGTCCCGCAGGGCGTCGGCGACCTGTCGGAGGAGCGGCGCCCGGTCGATCGCCGGCATCCTCGACCAGTCCTCGAAGGCCTCGCCGGCTGCGGCAATGGCCCGGTCCACTTGCCCGGGCGAGGCCGAGGCGACCGTTGCAGCGACCTGCTCGGTCGCCGGGTTCTCGACCTCTATCGGGGCACCCTCGCCCGGGACGGGACGACCGGCGATCAACAGGTCGGTAGTCGGCTCGCCCACCACTGCCTCAGATCGGGATTGCGACGGACGCCTTGTTGTCGTCGTCGGCCCGTTTCTCGACCAGCTTCTCGGCCCGGCGCTGCTGGAGGATCACGAAGGTGATCGCGATCACCGCGACCAGGAACAGCATCGTCGCGATCACGTTCACCTGGACCGGGATTCCCCGCTGGTTCGCACCGAAAATGTAGAGCGGGAAGGTGACCGAACTGCCCGCATTGAAGTTCGAGATGACGAAGTCATCGACCGAGAGGGCGAAGGTCAGCATCAGGGCACCGGCGATGCCCGGGAGGAGAAGAGGCAAGGTCACCTTGAAGAAGGTGGTCAGGGGGGAGGCGCCCAGGTCGGCGGCAGCTTCCTCCAGCCTTCGGTCGAAGCCGATCAGTCGGGAACGGACGACGATCACCGCGAAGCTGATCGAGAACATGATGTGGGCGATCAGCAGGGTCGTGAACCCGAGCGAGGCCGAGGCGTAGACGAAGAGCGAAAGCAGGGCGGCTCCGATCACCACCTCGGGGGTCGCGATCGGGATTACGATCAGCAGGTTGGCCGCCTTGCGTCCGAAGAACTCGTACCGGACCAGGGCGAGAGCGATCAGGGTACCGAGGATCGTCGCTCCAAGCGAGGTGAAGAAGGCCAGCCGGATGCTCAGCCAGAGTGAGGCGTTGATCTCCTGGTTATCGAAGGCGTTCGCCCAGTACTCGGTGGTGAACCCGACCCACTCGAAGTTGAACTTGCCGGTCGGGTCGTTGAAGGAGAAGAGTGCGATGACCGCGATCGGGGCCAGCATGTAGAAGACGACCAGAAGCCCTAGGAAGAGGGTGGCGTTGTCCTTGAGTCGCTGCCAGAGGCCCATCAGGAGCTGGCCTCCTCCTCGTCACCCATCAGGGCCTCGGTGCCGGCGAACCTGATGTAGAGCGTCACCGCGATCAGGATGATGATCATCAGGGTGAACGAGAGCGCGGCCGCCGTCGGGTAGTCGTTGATGACCAGGTACTGGGCCTGGATCACGTTGCCGATCATCGACTGGTTGACGCCGCCGAGGAAGGTCGCGTTGACGTAGTCGCCGACTGCGGGGATGAAGGTCAGCAGGACCCCGGCGATGATCCCGGGTGCGGTGAGTGGCAGGGTCACCCGGAAGAAGGTCTGGGTGGCCGAGGCGTAGAGGTCCTTGCTCGCCTCGAGCAGCCTCAGGTCGAGTCGCTCGAGCGAGGCGTAGAGCGGCAGGACCATGAAGGGGAGGAAGTTGTAGGTCAGTCCGGCGATCACGGCCGCCGAGGTCGCCAGCACCCTGCCGTCGCTCGGCAGGACCTGGATCGTCTTGAGGAAGCTGACCACCGGACTCGAGTCCTCGAGGATCGTCTTCCAGGCGATCGTCCTGATCAGGTAAGTGGTGAAGAACGGCGCGATCACCGCGAACAGCATCAGGTTCTGCCACCGACCGGCCTTGAATGCGATCGCGTAGGCGAGCGGATAGCCGAGCAGCAGGCAGAAGATCGTGGCGGCCCCGGCGTAGAGGAACGACCTGCCGAACTGGGTCGTGTAGTTGGAGATCGCATCGGTGTAGTTGGAGAAGGTCCAGGTGAGCGACCAGCCGGCCTCGAGCGAGCCACTGCTCACCGAGAACCAGGCCATGAAGAACATGGGCACTACGAAGAAAAGGGCCAGCCAGAGCAGGCCCGGGCTCATCCGCCCATAAGGCACGAGGCGCGGGCGGAGCGTCGTCAAGGTCTTCCCCTCACCTCGATCGAATCGCTCCGCCAGCCCCCGTCAGTGTGGTCGGGCGTCAGCCCTCGACCACCGACAGCCAGGCGTTCTCCACTTCCTTCTGCTGGGCGTCATCGCCAGGCGGCGAGACCTGGTTGGAGCACTTGCTCAGGAACTTCTCCGAAGGGAAGATCAGCTCGTTGTTTGCAAGCGAGGGATCCTTCTTGGTCAGGATCTCCTTGACACCCGTAACCGGGCTTATGAAGTTCACGTACTCGACGATCTGGGCCTGGTTCTCGGGCTCGTATACGTAGTTCATGAACTCGTAGGCGGCCGGCGAGTTGGGCGCCCCCACCGGGATCGACATGTTGTCCGACCACAGGACGCACCCCTGTTCCGGCTGGATGTACTCGATGTTCGGGTTGTCGGCCTGGGCTTGGACCGCATCGCCCGACCAGCCGACTGCCGCCACGACGTCGCCCTTGGCGAGGTCCTGGACGTAATCGTTGCCGGTGAAGCGCCTGATCTGGCCGCTCTCCTTGGCCCCCTTTACCTTGTCGACGGCTGCCAGCCACTCCTCGGTCGAGGCCTCGGACGGCTCGACTCCATCGCCTTTCATGACGAGGGCGGCGGTGTCGCGCAGCTCGTCGAGCATCGTCACCTTGCCCTTGTACTTCGGATCGAACAGGTCGTTCACCGACTTGATGTCCGGTGCGAGGTCGGTCCGGACGACCAGACCGGTCATCCCCGACTGCCACGGGATCGAGTAGGTGCGACCGGGATCGAATGCCGGGTCCTGGAGGCTCGGGATCAGGTGGTCGAGCACCGTCTTCAGGTCGTCGGGGTTCAGCTTCTGGAGGTAGCCGAGGTCGTACATCTTCTTCGACATCCAGTCGGTCACGGTCAGGATGCTCCGGCCTCCGGAGTCACCGTTGGCAAGGAGCGGCTGGACCTTGCCGAAGAAGTCGGTGTTGGAGTTGACGTCCTCGGTGTAGTTGACCTTGATACCGGTCTTCTTCTCGAAGTCCGAGATCGTCTGGTCGTCGATGTAGAGGGGCCACTGGGAGATGTTCAGGGTCCCGCTGGCCTTGCCACCGGGCGCCGTCGGAACATCCGTGTTGTCGCTTCCGCCCGTGCTGCCACAGGCGACCACGGTCAGGGCGGCGGCAAGTCCGGCAGCTGCGATCGCCAGCCTCGTCACCGGTCGCTTCCAGTTCGAATCGGTCACTTTGCTTCCTCCCCTTGCTGTTGTTCTTCACTTATCGAGACTGCGCCGGGGCCCGCACCGTTCGGACCGGCCCCGTTCGGGCTCTCGGTCACCAGGTGCATGTGCTCCGGTTCCCAGCTCAGGTGCACCTTCGCCCCTCCCCCCGGGAGGCGATGGCGCTCCTCTTCGCTGGCGTTCGGTACCAGTACGGTCAGTTTCGAGTCGTCGGCGACCTTGACCCCGAGTTGGGTAGCCGTGCCGAGGAAGAGGGAGCTCTCGACGATCCCCTCTATCCCGGGCCGGTCGGCTGGGCCTTCCCCGGGGCTCGAGACATCGAGCTTCTCCGGGCGGACGACTGCGAAGAGGTTCTCCCCGGCCGGAAAACGCTCCGCGTCGGGGGTTGAAACGGTCGGGCCATCGACGATCGAGACCTCGTTCCCCCCGCGGATCTCGGCGGGGAGGAGGTTCGATACCCCGATGAAGCCGGCGACAAAGGTGGTGGCGGGCTTTTCGTAGACCTGCTCGGGGTCGGCGCACTGCTCGATTCGGCCCTGGTTCATGACCGCGATCCGGTCGGACATGGTCAGCGCCTCTTCCTGATCATGGGTGACGTAGACGAAGGTGATCCCCACCTCTTCCTGGATCCGTTTCAGTTCGACCTGGAGGCCCTTCCGGAGCTTGAGGTCGAGCGCGCCCAGTGGCTCGTCGAGCAGCAGCACCTTCGGCAGGTTCACCAGTGCCCGGGCAAGGGCGACCCGCTGCTGCTGCCCACCCGAGAGCTGGGCCGGTTTCCGCTTCGCCTCGCGACCGAGGCCGACCCGTTCGAGCTCCTCCGAGACCCTCCGCTTGATTTCGGCCTTGGGGACCTTCTTTCGCTTGAGGCCAAAGGCAACGTTCTCCTCGAGCGTCATGTGGGGGAACAGTGCGTAGTTCTGGAAGACCGTGTTGGTCGGGCGCTTGTAAGGGGGCTCGCCGGCGACGTCCTTGCCGTCGATCAGGACCTTGCCCGCAGTCGGCTGCTCGAAGCCCGCAATCATCCGGAGGGTCGTCGTCTTACCGCAACCGCTCGGCCCGAGCATCGTGAAGAACTCGCCATCGCCGATGTCGAGGTCGATGTTGTCGACCGCAGTGAAGGACCCGAAATTTTTGGTCACCCCCCGAAGGCTGACATCACCAGACCCATCCGAATTTCCTTCGGCGGTATCGGCGGTGTCCACGTTCTCCGGCTCGTTCTCCACTCTCTCCGGTCTCTCCTTCCCGTCCAGGCGATCGGACGGTTCGAACCCCGGGGACCTTCCCTCTTCGGACCCTCAGGAAAGGCAGAATCTAGGGGAAAAGCGTGACCGTTGTCACTTGGCGCCGGAGCAAGTCACGCCCGGAGGCCCGGACGATCGCCCAGTCCCGGATCGCAGTTCCTGGGAAAAGCCGCTCCTCGGCAGGGTTTCCGGTCCCGTCGGCTAATCTTGAGTGCAACCCTAAGTGGGACACCACCCACGAGGAGGAACGATGGAACCGACCGCCGTCACCGAGACCGAACTCGACGTGGAACGCCTCCAGGAGGAGGCCCGCCGGCACCTCTGGATGCACTTCTCCCGGATGGGCTCGTATGACGCCGAGCACGAAATCCCGATCATTGCCCGCGGTGAAGGTGCCTACGTCTGGGATGCCCACGGCAAGAAGTACCTGGACGGGCTTTCGGGGCTCTTCTGCGTGAACGCGGGCCACGGACGGCCCGAGCTGGCCGAGGCAGCCGCCCGCCAGTTCGAGGAACTCGAGTTCTACGTCCTCTGGAGTTACGCCCATCCCCGGGCGATCGAGCTGGCGGCCAAGATCGCATCGCTGGCTCCCGGCGACCTCAACAGGGTCTTCTTCACCAACGGCGGGGCAGAGTCGGTCGAGTCGGCCCTGAAGCTCGCCCGCAACTACCACCGGATGCACGGCCACGGACAGAAGACGAAGGTGATCGCCCGCCAGATCGCCTACCACGGGACGACCCTGGGCGCACTCTCCGCGACCGGGATTACCGAGATGAAGGCCCAGTTCGAGCCGGTCGCCCCGGGGGCGATCCACGTTGCGAACACGAACATGTATCGCTGGCCGGAGGATCGCGACCCGCTCCAGCTGGCCGATGCGATCGAGGAGGCGATCCTGTTCGAAGGCCCCGAGACGGTTGGCGCGGTGATCCTCGAGCCGGTTCAGAATGCCGGCGGCTGCTTCGTCCCGCCTGACGGCTACTTCCAGCGGGTCAGGGAGATCTGCGACCGGTACAACGTCCTCTTCATCTCCGACGAGACGATCTGCGCCTGGGGGAGGCTCGGTCACTTCTTCGGCTGCGAGAGATTCGATTACCAGCCGGACATCATCACCACGGCCAAGTCGATTACCTCGGCCTACGTCCCGATGGGGGTGATGATCGTCTCCGACCGGGTTGCCGAGCCCTTCATGAAGCCGGGTAACGAGATGTTCGCCCACGGCTACACCTTCGCCGGCCACCCGATCGCCTCCGCGGTCGCCCTGGCCAACATCGAGGTGTTCGAGCGCGATGGCCTCTGCGAGCACGTCCGCGAGAAGGAAGGGGAGTTCCGCGGGATGCTGGAGAGCCTCTCCGACCTGCCGATCGTCGGTGACGTCCGGGGTACCGGGTTCTTCCAGGCGATCGAGCTGGTCAAGGACAGGGAGACGAAGGAGACCTTCAACGACGAGGAGGCCGAGTTCCTGCTGCGTGGCTTCCTCTCGGGT
>JBJTBP010000044.1:0-6628 GCA_046091385.1 Solirubrobacterales bacterium
GCGGGGCCACGTCGAGCGTTTCCTCCGTCAGGGCGACAAGGTGAAGGTGACGATCATGTTCCGCGGCCGGGAGCAGGCCCACCCCCAGCGCGGGCGCGACCTGCTTGACCGCCTGGTCGAGGACCTCGGAGACCTCGCCGAGGTCGAGAGTTCACCACTCCAGGAAGGCCGGAACATGAGCATGCTGGTCGGTCCATCGAAGGAGGCCCTCCGGCAGGCCCGGGCCGACTCTCCGTCGGACGGCTCGGAGGATGAAAGCCCGCCCGACGCCGGTGCACCCGCGACCGAAGAGGTCGTCGAGGATGCTCCCGACGAAGCGGCTGCCGGTTAGCCCTCGGCGAGTACCTCGGCGGCACGAAGACCGGCCCGCCCGTCCCAAAGCGGCGGCGGACTCACCATTTGGTCGCCCCTGGAGGCCAGTAGTTCGGGAATCCTGAGGATCTTCTCGGGGTCGAGCCCGAGCAGGGTGTTGGTCCCCCGCTCGACGGTCACCGGTCGCTCTGTGTTGTCCCTGAGGGTGAAGCAAGGCACGCCCAGGTAGGTGGTCTCCTCCTGGATCCCGCCCGAGTCGGTCAGCACCGCGGCGGCGTCTGCCTCGAGCGAAAGGAAATCGAGGTAGCCGACCGGCTCGGTCAGCAGGATCCCCTCGGGCTCGGCACCCAGTTCCGCGATCATCGCCCTGGTCCGCGGGTGGACCGGGAAGACCACGGGCAGCTCTCTTGCGACGGAGTCGAGCGCCTCGATGGCCTCGCCAAGCAGCGGACCGTCGACCAGGGCCGGACGGTGCAGGGTCACCAGCAGGAAGTTGCCCGGCTCGAGACCGAGGGAGTCGGCCTTCCCGATGGCCCGGAAGCGTTCCTCCAGCCGGACCAGTGTGTCGATCATCGTGTTGCCGACCAGGTGGACCCAACCGGGATCGATTCCCTCCTCCGCAAGGTTCCGATCGGCGTCCTCGGAGTGGGTGAACAGGACCTCGGCCAGATGGTCGGTGAGGATCCGATTGAGTTCCTCCGGCATCGCACGGTCGTCGCTCCTCAGGCCGGATTCGACGTGGCCAACCGGAATCCCCATCTTTGATGCGGTCAGGGCCGCGGCCACGGTCGAGTTGACGTCCCCCGGGACGAGGACGAGGTCCGGTGCCTCGGTTTCCAGTACCGGCTCGAGCCGCTCCATCACCCTCGCGGTCTGAAGCGCATGGCTCCCGGATCCGACTTCGAGCGTGTGGTCGGGCTGCGGCATTCCGAGCTCCTTGAAAAAGACCTCGGACATCATCCTGTCGTAGTGCTGCCCGGTGTGGACCACCACCTGCTCGGTCCCCGGAAGTACCTCGGCGATCCCCTCGACCACCGGGGCCATCTTGATGAAGTTCGGTCTGGTGCCGAGGACGTGCAGCACTTTTGATGGTGCCATCGGTCAGGCAGGGTATCCCCAGAGGGCGGAGGCTCCCTTGCCCGGGCCGGGACCCGTACACCGGGATTTCCGATTCTGATTAGATGGACGGCCCATGCCGAAGATGAAAACCCACTCCGGAGCCAAGAAGCGGTTCCGCAAGACCGCGAAGGGCAAACTGCGGGGCAGGCATGCCTTCTCGAGCCACATCCTCGAGAAGAAGTCGCCCAAGCGCAAGCGCGGACTGGCCCGCCCGGCGGAGATCAAGAGGCCTGACAGGCGTCGGGTCAGAAAGATGCTCGGAGGCTGAGCCATGCCACGGGTAAAGCGTTCTGTGAACGCCCGCAAGAAGCGCCGCAAGGCACTCGCGCAGGCCAAGGGCTACTACGGCCGCAGGAACAGCTCTTACAAGCTGGCGAAGGAGCAGTTGATGCGCTCCGGTGCCTACGCCTACCGCGACAGGCGGGTCCGGAAGAGGGATTTCCGTCGGCTCTGGATCACCAGAATCAACGCAGCGGCCAGGGCCGAGGGTATGAAGTACTCGGAATTCATGAACGGGCTCAGCGCAGCCGGTGTCGAGGTGAACAGGAGGATGCTCGCCGACATCGCGGTCAACGACCCCGACGGTTTCCGGCGATTCGTGGAGCTTGCCCGGGAGGGTGCCTCCGGCTGACCGAAGCCGGCACCCAGGGAGCCCGGGCGGTACCGCGGAGGCGGACCGCCCTTTTTCTTGCCGGTGCCCGAGGATTCCGGGGATGGAGATGATCACCAGTTCCGACAACGACAAGCTGAAGTTGGTCGCCAAGCTGAGGCGGAGGAAGGGCCGTGAGAAGGAGGGCCTCTTCCTGACCGAGGGCGAGGACCTCCTGGAAGCCGGGCTGGCCGCCGGTTGGGCGCCGGAGTTCGCCCTCGTTGCTTCGGGATCGGGCCTCGACGGGGAGGAGACCGACCCCGTGCTCCTCGACGCAGCATCCTCGCTCGGCTCCGGAACGAGGGCGATCGCCGTCTGGCCGGTTCGGTGGTCAGAGGTGGAAGCGGGGACCTGCATCTTCCTGGCTGGGCTTTCCGACCCGGGCAACACCGGGGCAATCATCCGGACGACCGACGCCCTGCTCGAAGCAACCGTGGTCATCGGGCCGAACGGAGCCGACCCCTTTTCGCCGGCGGCGGTCAGGGCCAGCATGGGAGCGATCTTCAGCCAGGCCGTGGCTCGAGGTGAGGTCGGAATGACCCCGACCCCCCGGATCGGGCTGGTAGCCGAAGGGGGAACCGATCCAGATCCTCCATCGGGTCCGGCAACCCTCTGCCTGGGATCGGAGAGGGAAGGGCTGGACCCCGAGGTCTTGAATCAATGTGATGAAAGGTGGACCATCCCGATGCGGGGTGGCGCAGCTGGCTCACTGAACGTTGCAGCCGCAGCCGCAATCGCCTGTGATCGGCTGAGGACCATCTCGACCCCGGCGGAGATGGCAGGAGGAGGAATCGGTTGAGCGTCGAGCGAATAGGTGAGATCGAGGAGGAGGCAGCGGCGGCGATCGCTGGCGCCGGCGACGCAGTCGAACTCGATGAAACCCGGGTCAGGTTCCTCGGACGGAAGGCCGAGCTGACCGGCATCCTCCGCGGAATCACGGAGCTCGATCCGTCGGAGCGGGGCGAGGTCGGTTCGGCCGCGAACAGCGCCAGGGAAACGATTGAGGCTCTTGTGGCTCGGCGCGTGACCGCACTCGAACGGGAGGAGTTGGGACCGTCACTCGAGACCGAGCGGCTCGACGTGACCCTGCCGGGCAGCCCGCCTCGGCCGGTGGGCCACCTCCATCCCGTGACCAGAACACGTCGGCTGATCGAGGACGTCCTCGTCGGACTCGGGTATCGCGTGGTCGAGGGCCCCGAGGTAGAGCACGACTACTACAACTTCACCGCGCTAAACCACTCCGAGGGCCACCCGGCCCGGATGCTCCAGGACACCTTCTACGTCGAACCATCCGAGGACCTCGACTCCTCCTGCGGTGGAGGTCCGATGGATGTCCTGCTCCGCACCCACACCTCGCCGATGCAGGTCCGGGCGATGGAGGACTCACCACCGCCACTGTTCGTGATCGTTCCGGGAAAGACCTACCGTCGGGACTCTGATGCGACCCACAGTCCGATGTTCCACCAGGTCGAGGGTCTCGCCGTCGGGGAGGGCCTGACCCTCGCCGACCTCAAGGGCACCTTGCTGGAGCTCCTAAGGGCGCTGTTCGGTCCCGACCGCGACGTCCGCATGCGACCCCACTTCTTCCCCTTCACCGAACCCTCGGTCGAGTTCGACGTCTCCTGCTTCCGGTGTGGCGGACAGGGCGAGCTCGACGGCGGCGAGAGGTGCGGACTCTGCAAGGGAATCGGCTGGATAGAGCTCGGTGGTGCCGGCATGGTCGACCCGAACGTCTTTGGGTTCGTCTCGGAGCATGGCTACGACCCAGACTCGGTCACCGGCTTCGCCTTTGGCTTCGGGGTCGAACGGATCGCGATGCTCCGCCACGGGATGGGCGACCTCCGTTTCCTGTTCGAGAACGATGTCAGGATGCTGGAGCAGTTCTCATGAAGGTCCCGGTTTCATGGCTGGTCGAGTACTGCGATCCCGGAATCGACCCCGCGGACCTCGCCCGTCGCCTCGCGATGACCGGCACCGAGGTCGAGCGGGTTACCGGAAGGATGAGCGGTGACCCCGGGCGCTTCGTGATCGGGAAGACCGTCGAGGTCGGTCCTCATCCCGATGCCGATCGCTTGAGCGTCTGCGAGGTGGACGATGGAACTGGCACAAGGACGATCGTCTGTGGAGCCCCGAACGTGGCGGCCGGTCAGACCGTCGTCGTCGCGCTCCCAGGCGCAGTCATGCCCGGCGGAATGGAGATCGGCGAGGCGAAGCTCCGGGGAGTGCTCTCGAGCGGGATGATCTGTTCCGAGGAGGAGCTGGGACTGGGCGATGAGGACGACGGGATCCTCGTGCTCGAGGACGGCCCGGAGCCAGGAACTCCGGCGGCCGAAATCCTTCCGCTGGATGAGCCGGTGCTCGAACTTGAGGTCACGCCGAATCGCCCCGACTCCCTCTCGATCTACGGGGTGGCCAGGGAGGTACACGCGATCACTGGGGCCGAACTCGTCGATCCGCCGTGGGACGGATGGACTGACCCGGACCCGGAAGAGGTTTCGGACCTGGCCTCGGTCCGAATAGACGATCCCGGGCTCTGCCCACGGTTCACCCTTCGGGTGTTCACCGGGGTCGAAGTGGGGGAGTCACCCGCCTGGCTCAGGAATCGACTGGTATCCGCGGGGCAGAGGCCGATCAACAACGTAGTCGACGTGACCAACTACGTGATGCTGCTCACCGGCCAGCCGCTCCATGCTTTCGACCTCGATCGGGTTCCAGGTGGTGAGCTCGTCGTCAGGGCTGCGACCGAGGGAGAGAAGGTCGAGACCCTCGACGGGGTCGAGCGGGAGCTCCCCGAAGGAACCGTCGTCGTCTGCGACCGCGACGGCCCGACTGCGATCGCCGGAATCATGGGTGGGGCTTCATCCGAGGTCTCCAGCGAGACAACCTCCGTCCTCCTCGAGGTAGCGACCTGGGATGGACCGGGGATCCTCAAGTCCTCCAGGGAGCTCGGGCTCCGCTCGGAGGCATCGAACCGGTTCGAGAAGGGTCTCCACCCGGCCCTTGCCTCGCGGGCCCAGGCGATCGCCTCGAAGCTGTTGGTCGAGGTGTGCGGGGGCGAGGCGGTTCCGGGCATGGTCGACGAGGGCACCGGGATCCCCGAGGAAGGACCGGTCAGGCTCGGTGCCGGGACTGCGGCCCGCGTCTTGGGTATGGAGATACCCGCTGCGACCCAGGAGGAATCCCTGGAGCGCCTCGGGTTCGGAGTCGAGGCCGGCGACGGAGGCTTCTCTGTCCTCGTGCCGCCGGACCGGGCCTTCGATGTCACCAGGGAGATCGACCTGGTCGAGGAGGTGGCTCGGGTGGCGGATCTCGACGCAGAGCTCCCGGCGACCCTCCCTGCTACGTCCGGGGGCGGCCTCTCGCGCGAGCAGGCCCTGAGACGAACTGCGGAGGACTCAATGGTCGCGGCCGGTTTCGACGAGACAGTCTCCTGGAGCTTTACCTCGGCGGACTCGATCACGACCCTGGGCCTGGATCCGACCGGCGATCCCCGGGCCCGGCCAGTGGCGATCTCGAATCCCCTTTCGGAGGAACAGGCCGTGATGCGTACGACCCTGCTCACATCGCTCGTGGACGCGGCCTCTAGGAACCTCGCCCGGGGTACCGGAGGGGTGCGCCTCTTCGAGTCGGGTCGGGTCTATCTACCGGCAGTCGAGAGTGATGAGGTCGGTGGCAGGTTCCCCGGCGATCGCCCCGCCCCGGCGCTTGAACCGCTGGTACTCGGAGCCCTGGCAAGCGGTGACCTGGTGCCGGGGGATTGGCGAGGTGACGGCGTACCGGCAGACTTCTTCTCCTTGAAGGGGGTCCTCGAGCAGGTGGCGGGCGCGAGTGGCGTTTCGATCGAGGTCATCGCTGGCACGGAGCCGTTCCTGCACCCGGGCAAGGCCGGTCGCGTCCTGGTCGACGGTCACGACCTCGGCTGGATCGGCGAGCTCCACCCCTCAGTTGCCTCGGCCTTCGGACTTGGCCCTTCGGTTGCCTTCGAGGTCGGACTCGAGCGACTCGTTGCGGCCTCGCCGGCAGGTCAGGAGGACTTCGTCGAGGTTCCGAGCTTCCCCCCGATCGAGCGGGACCTGGCGATCGTCATCCCGGACACGGTCGCGGCGTCAGAGATCGAGTCAGCCCTGCGAACGGGCGGGGGTGACCTCCTCGAACAGGTGGTCCTGTTCGATCGCTATATGGGCGAGCAGGTCGGTGACGGGATGTGTTCGCTCGCCTTCAGCTTGAGGTTCCGTGCGCCTGACCGGACCCTGTCGGATGAGGAGGTCGATCCCCTCTGGGACAAGATCGTCGAGTCGGTCGAATCGATCGGGGGGACGATCCGTGGCTGAGCCGATCACCGAACTGACCGATGCCGGGGAGAGGCCGCGGGTCCTGGTCGCAGGAGCGACCGGGTACACCGGCGCGCTCGCCGCGCGGCTGGTGGATCGGCATCCCGGACTCGAGCTGGTGGCGGTTACGGCGCGGTCCCAGGTCGGGGAACGACTTGGCGACATCTACCCGAGGCACCCCGTCTCCCTCGAGATCGAGGAACTCGACAGCCAGGTG
>JBJTBP010000045.1:0-5667 GCA_046091385.1 Solirubrobacterales bacterium
CTTCCCGGTAAGGCTCCTCGCCCGCGACTACGACTGCAATGACTGGGACGGTGTCTCCACCCCTGGCAGGACCTATACGGGCAAGGTCATCCTGCCGGGCGAGACGCAGAACTTCACCCTGCAGCCAGTGAAGTACACCACCCGCAACTGGACGATGGAGTTCCTCGAGCAATCAGGTGGGCGTCTTGGCACGGCGCGCCTGAAGATCCCGCAGAGGTCACAGTCGTGGGATGCCATCCTGGCCGAGGGGGCGACGAAGCAATACTCACCGACGTGGAAGACAGGCAGGGGAATGGACAGCTGCTGGCTGCTGCCCTTCGTCTCGGCCCGCAAGGGAACTCCGGACACGAGCTGGAGCGAGATCGATTTCTTCTTCAACGTGTCTTTGTCGCTCATTTACTACAAGGGGCGCATCAACCTCGCAACCGAATGCTCCTACGGCTCCCCGGCTTGAGAGTTCCCCGCTCGAGCCAGAGGCTTTCCACGCTCCCGGATCAGGGGCGGACCTAATCCTTGGAGACCACTAGGTTTCCAGCACCGAGCGGACAGCCCAAGCAGACCGATCGAGCGATCAATCGCCTGAAAAGACCCCCTCGGAAAGCCCTCGAAACAACCGCTCAACGGGGCATCGGAGAACTTCACCGTTGGCCGATCCTTCTCCCACGGCTAGGGTTGTCCCATGGCTGGTGATGAGAATCGGGAGCTGGTCGAGCGCTTCTACCGGGAGGTGGTGAACGAACGCCTGCTCGAGGTGATCGATGAGCTGTTGGCCGAGGATTTCAGCCACAACGGTGGAGAGCGTGGCCGGGACGGCCAGCGCCGCGTTTACGAAGAGTTCTTCGCCGCGTTTCCCGACCTCCAAACCGAAGTCGTGGAGATCTTCTCCGCCGGGGACAGGGTCGCTGTCCATCGCAGGTGGACCGGCACCCACCGGGGAGATTTCCAGGGCGTCGGCCCGACCGGGAAGGGGATCGACTTCGAGTCGACCGCGATCCTCACTGTCTGTGATGGCCAGATAACGCGCTACGACGGCGTCCTCGACCTGCTCCGGTTGATGCAGCAGATCGGGGCGGCCCCCCCGACGTCGTGTTAAGGCTCCCACTGCCCGAACCCCGAGCCACGATAGTCCTGGTCCACGGCTCCAACCATGGCGGTTGGTGTTGGGAGCGGGTGGTTCCGCTGCTGGAAGCAGCCAGCTACGAGGTTCACACCCCGACCCTCAAGGGGCTGGCCGAGCGTGCCGACGAGTTGACTCCGGAGGTCGGTCTCCCAGATCACGTCGATGACATCGTTGGACTGCTGGAGGGAGAGGATCTCGAGTCCGTGGTCCTAGTCGGGCACAGTGCCGGTGGTTCGGTACTCCCCGGGGTTGCCGATCACTGCGAGGGCCGGTTGAAAGGGTTGGTTTACCTGGACGCCTTCGTGATCCACGACGGCGAGTCCTTGATGGACGTAGAGCCTCCGGACTCGCGGGAAGCCTTCCTCGCCATCGCCCGCGATCAGGGTGATGGCTGGCGAATCCCTCCGCAAAGGCAAGCCTTGGAGCGCTGGGGCCTCAATGATCCGGCCGATCGCGAGTGGGTCTGGGAGCGCCTGACCGACATGCCACTCAAGGTGAGTACCGATCTGGTCGAGGCCCCACTTGGGGCGGTCGGCCGGTTGCCACGGAGCTTCATCGACCTGACCGACCCGAAGAACCCGGGCGTCGTCACATCAACCGAGAGGGCCCAGGCGGAGGGAATGGAGATGCGTGAGATCGCCACCGGCCACGAAGCGATGGTCACTGCGCCAGCAGAGCTTGCCGAACTGCTGGACGAGATCGCTTCCCGCTAGGGCACCCGTTTAGCCAGGCCCCGGAAGGGGTGCTACTTACGGTTGGCCTGGGCCGCAGGGGCCAGGGCAACGAGGTCTTCCTGGACCGCGTCGAAGGGCTCCATGCTCTGCTCGGCCCGGGCCACGATCATCGCCCCCTCCAGTGCGGCGACGCTGGTCAGGGCGAGTCGTCTGCTGTCGGCCTTGCCGAGGCCTGCCTTCCCGTAGGCGTCGGCGAGGGCATCCCGCCAGGAGGCGAAGGCGGCGGCCACCGCCGGCAGGAGCTCCTCCGAGTCGGCCCCGGCCCCGACCGTCACCGCTGACATCACGCAGACCGACTTCAGGTCGGTTGCCTGGACGAACTCGCGCCACCCCTGGGCAAAGGCCTCGGCGACCTGCTCGGGCCGGTCGGCCTCGGTCTCCCTGATCCTCTGGGCGACTACCGAGCCGAGGAGTGCGATCGCCTCGGCGACCAGTTCGTCCTTGCCGCCGGGGAAGTGATGGTAGATCGAACCGCGCGGGGTATCGGTCAGCTCCAGCACCTCGGAGAACGAGGTGCCCTGGAGGCCTCGCTGGGAGAGGAGCGAGGCGGCCCCTCCGATCATCTTTTCCCGGGTCTTCTCAGTCATTGACTATGACGCACAGCATAGAACGGTGTTACTATGCCGGCCGTCTTAGACGACTTCGATGGAGGAGTGGCGTTGCAGCACTTGCTGTTCAGAGGGGTAGGAGAGCTCGGTTGGGAGGAGACCGAGGCGCCGGTAATCGAGGACGACCGCGACGCGCTGGTCAGGCCGATCGCGGTTGCGAGGTGCGACCTCGACACCGCGATCGCGACCGGTCTCTACCCGATGCAGCCGCCTTTCACGATGGGCCACGAGATGGTCGGCGAGGTGGTCGATGCAGGCGACCGGGCCGGCGACTGGAAGCCGGGCGACCGGGTGATCGTTCCGTTCCAGATCAGCTGCGGGCAATGCGCGATGTGCCGGCGCGGGTTGACCAACGCCTGCGAGTCGGTGCCTCTCGGGGCGTCTTTCGGCCTGGCGATCCGGGAGGGGAGGGACTTTGGCGGGGCGCTGTCGGACCTGATCCGGATCCCGTGGTCCGACCACATGCTGCGGCCGCTGCCGGACTCGATCGCCCCGGAGGTGGCCGGCGGCATCCCGGACAACGTCTCCGACGGCTACCGAACGGTGGCCGGTCCGCTCGCCGCCAACCCCGGGGCCCCGGTGCTGGTCGCAGGTGGTCCCGCCCAGTCGGTCGGCCTGTATGCCGTTGCGGCCGCGATCGCACTCGGTTCGGAGCGGGTCGTCTACGTCGACTTCGACGAACACCGGGCCGAGGTCGCCCGGGGACTCGGTGCCGAGGCGATCGCGGTGACCTTCGACGAGTTGGTCGAGTTCAACTGGGATGAGCGTTTCCCGGTCACGGTGGACGCCTGTGCCCTGCCACCGGGCCGGAACCTCGCGCTCAATTCAGCCTCGGCCTGCGGCCACTGCACCAGCGTCTCGGGCGGGCCGACCCCGACCTCCGAGTTGCCGCTCGCCCGGATGTACGCGAAAGGGATCACCTACGACGTGAGCCGGGTCCACGCCCGGTCCACCGCCCCGGCCGTGATTGACCTGGTGACCGAAGGCCGGCTCGATCCGGGCGCCATGATCACCAGGACGGTCCCCTTCGAAGACGCTGCCGAGGCGATGACAGAAGACGCAATCAAGATCGTGTTCACGCGATGAGCGTCCTCGCCAAAGAGCATGCCGGGAGCGGCGTAACAGTTCTGACGCTCGACCGGCCCGAGCGCCGCAATGCGCTTTCACTCGAACTCCTGGCGGCAATCGAGGATGCGTTCGGGCAACTGGCGACCGATCCCGAGGTCCTCTCCGTCGTCCTGACCGGCAGCCCTCCCGTCTTCTGCGCCGGGTTCGACCTGACCGAGATGTCCGATCCCGAGCTGCTCCAGTCGATCCGGGACGCTTCCTCCTCCTATCACCGGGCCGTCTGGTCGTTCCCGAAGCCGGTCGTCTGCGCCGTCAACGGTCCGGCCCGGGCCGGGGGGTTCGATCTGACCTTGCTCGCCGACCTCCGCTTCGCCTCGACTGCCGCCTCGTTCGGCCACCCCGAGATCCGGTTCGGCGCCGCCCCGCTGTTCACCCCGCTCCGCTGGATCATCGGCGACGGGCGGGCCCGCGACCTCTGCCTGACCGGCCGGACGATCGACGCCGAGGAAGCCGAATCGATCGGACTCGTATCCCGCGTGGTCGAACCCGAGGCGCTGCTCGACGAGGCAGTCGCGACGGCCGGGAGCCTGGGGGAGATCCCGGCGCACGTGCTTGCACTGACCAAGGGCTACATGACGACCACCGGGGGAAGGGACTTCGAAGCGAGCTTCGTCGCCGAGCACGATGACGCATTCGACAGGACGTTGGCCGGCCTCACACCGGGCGAGGATCTCGACGAGATCGCCGGGCGGGTTGCCGAGCACAGGGACGACGTCGGGGCCGGCAACGGTGCCGGTCAGGGAGGTTCCTGATGGCGGAGTCGACCGGGATGCCCTACCGGGAGGTGGTCGAGGCGGCCAGGAGTCACCCGGGCAGGTTCATCGAGGTCGAGCGGCATCCCGATGTTCGGTCCGCGGTGATCAGGCTGATCGAACCCGACCTCATGAACCCGCTTTCGCCGCCGCTCCTCATCCAGCTGATCGACAACATCGACGATCTGACGGCCGACCCTGAACTCCGGTCGATAATCCTTACCGGGACCGACCCCGGCTTCTGCGTTGGTGGTGACTTCAGGGTCATGCAGACCGCGATCGACGCGATGCGGATTCCGGTTCCGGAGGGAGCGGTGGGGATATGGCGCTTCATCAGGTACCTGTTCGGTGGTATTGCGAGGAGGATCGTTCGGTCCGACCAGGCATTCATCGCCGCGGTCAACGGCGAGACAGCCGGAGTCGGCTGGGCCTTCACCCTCGCCTCCGACCACATCATCTGTTCGGACAGGGCGAAGATCGTCCCGGCCTTCAGTCGGCTCGGGCTGGTTCCGGAGGTCGGAACGAGTTGGCTCTTGACCCGGCGACTCGGCTACCAAGGTGCGCTCGACCTCTACACCAGCGGCGAGGTGGTAGACGGAGAGAAGGCGGTAGAGATCGGTCTGGCCCAGCGCTGCGTTCCCCACCAGGAGCTGATCGAGGCCAGTCTCGACCGCGCCCGTGGCTTTGCCGAACTCCCCGGCCACGCGCTCCAGATGGCCAAGCCGATGCTCCGCCAAGCGGCCGATATGACCTGGGAGCAGGCGATCACCATGGAGGAGTTTGCCGAGCCCCTCACCTTCACGACTGAGCACTTCGCTCAGATCATCTCCTCGCTCCGTCCGGAAGATGGCGGCCGCGACAACCCCGGATGGCCCCCGTCGGCATGGGAGTCGGGGCAATGAACTCCGAGCCACGCATCCTCCCGCTGGAGGCGCCGTTCGACCCCGAGATCGAGGCGATGCTCGCCAAGTGGATGCCGCCGAACAGCGGCGTCGAGCCACTCGCCCTGTTCCGCACCCTGGGGCGGCACCAGGACCTGGCTTCGCGATCGCGTCCACTGGCTGCCGGGATCCTCGGCAAGGGATTGGTGCCGCCGCGCCTTCGCGAGGTGATGATCCACCGGACCTGTGCCCTGACTGGAGCCGAGTACGAGTGGGGCGTCCATGTCATGGGGTTCGGCAGGCCTCTGGGTTTCACCGATGAGCAGATCGAATCGACAGTCAACGGAAGCGCAGAGGATCCGGTCTGGGCCCCCGACGAAGCGGCCGTATTCGCCCTGGCCGAAGCTCTTCACCGGGACAGCACGATCGACGACGACCTGTTCG
>JBJTBP010000046.1:0-3798 GCA_046091385.1 Solirubrobacterales bacterium
TTCGACTGGGGCTACTTCGACCTGCTGTTCGAGGCAGCAGCCAGTAATGGCATCAGGATCCTTCCGTCCCTCTACTACACCCCGAAGTGGGTCGCCTCCAAGCCGACCACCTTGCCGGTCAAGAGCAATCGTGCGCTCGCCGACTGGCAGGCATTCGTGCGCGCGGCAGTCGAGCGCTACGGAAGGAGTGGAGACTTCTGGAAGGAACACGGCCCTCAGTCCACTGACCCTCTGCCGAAGCTTCCGGTTCAGAGGTGGATGATCTGGAACGAGCCGAACTTCTTCTACTTCGCCGACCCGGTCTCCCCGACCGATTATGGCCGTCTACTCAATGCGTCGGCGACCGCGATTCGGGAGGCTGACTCCTCCGCAAAGATCATGATCGGAGGGCTCTTCGCCCGCCCGCTTGGACCACCGAAGAAGGCGCTTTCGGCAGCCAAGTTCGTCGACCAGATGATGAAGACGGCCAAGAAGTCCTCTTTCGACTTGGTGGCGCTCCACCCTTATACCCCCGGGCTGAACCAGCTGAAGCTGGTTCTCGAGGAATTCAAGGGTGCCCTGAGCAGAAAGGGACTTTCGTCGAAGAAGATGGTGATTTCCGAGATCGGCTGGGCCTCTGGACCGAAGACCAATGCCTTTTCAACCGGGAGCAAGCAGGCTCAGGCAAAGAAGCTGACCGAGGCCTTCACCCTGCTGATCCGCGACCGGCAGAAGTACCGGATCGATTCCGTTTACTGGTTCGCCTGGAAGGATCTGCCCGAGGGAGTCCCGGCCTGCAACATGTGCACGACGATTGGGCTCTTTGAAGCCAGGGAGAAACTGGTGGCGAAACCGGCATGGCAGGCTTTCGTCAAGTTCACGGGTGGCAGGGCCTGAGCGCAGCCGGTCAGGCGCCTGAACGACGGTCGGCAGCCGAAGCCCTAATCAGTCTCGTCAGCAGCCTCAGCCCGATCCCCAGGTAGACCAGCAGGTTCAAGCCGAGGAACCGGTTGGGTGCCTCGTAGCGGCGGTAGAAGCGGCCCATTGCTCGGTGGAAGGCGATCTCCTGCGAAGGACTCCTGATCCCGTCGCTGGTCCCTCCCTTCACGTGGAGGGCGACTCCTGACGGCTCGTAGCGGACCTGCCAACCGGCGTCCCAGAAACGGTGGCACCAGTCGAGATCCTCCCCGTACATCCAGTAGCCCTCGTCGAGCGGGCCGACCTGGTCGATTGCCTCGCGTCTGACCAGCATGTAGGCACCGTTGATCGCGTCCACCTCCCCGGCCTCATCGTCGCCAAGGTCGGTTGCGCGGTACTGGGAAAGTGCCGACGGGGCTTCGTCCGTCCGACCGATCCCAGTCAGGTGGCCGAGCGCCGCCAGCGGGGTCGGAAAGGACCGCTTGCAGGCGTGGTCGAGCGACCCGTCTGGAGTGACCAGCTTGATCCCGACCATTCCGGCCTCCGGGTGAGTCGCCAGCGCCTCGATCGAGGCGTCGATCGACCCCTCATGGACCTCGGTGTCGGGATTCAGCAGGAGGACCATCGGGGCCTCACCGGCCTCCAGGGCCACGTTGTTCGAAGCGGAGAAGCCGACGTTCCCGAGCCGGACCAGTCGTACCTCCGGAAAGTGCGCTGCCACTAGGTCGGGCGTCTCGTCCGTGCTGCCACTGTCGACCACCGTTACCTGCGTCTTGACGGACGGAGGGTGCCGGCGAAGGGAGCCGAGGCAACGGGAGAGCAGATCCCAGGCACCGTGACTGACGATTACTACCTCTAGTTCGGGGGTCGTTTCTTGGCCCCTGTCGGGTTCGTATTCCAATGATCTTGGGGGTTCGCTTAGGAGGCGGGTCTAGAGGTCCCGCGCGCCACGACCGGAAAGTACAGCCCCGGGCGTTCGGAGCAGGATTTCCAGATCCCTGGCCAGGGAGATGCTTTCCAGGTAGTCCCGTTCGAGCGCGAGTCTCTCCTCGAATGTGAGCAGCCCCCTGCCCGAGACCTGCATCGGCCCGGTCAGCCCCGGCCGGATGGACAGGTAGCGGCTTTCCCGCTCCTCGTACATCGAAGCCTCGTTGGGGATCTTCGGCCGCGGGCCGACCAGCGACATATCCCCCTTGAAGACGTTGATCAGCTGGGGCAACTCATCGATGCTGGTCGCCCTGAGGAACCTCCCCACCGGGGTGACTCTCGGGTCATCCGGCACCTTGAACGATGGGTCATCGTCGGTCTTGTCGTCGAGCATTCCCTCCAGGCGCTTCTCGGACCCTTCGTACATCGTCCTCAGCTTGATCACCTTGAAGTGCTTGCCGTACATCCCGACTCGCTCGTGGAAGAAGAAGGCCCGTCCCCTGGATGTGAATCGGATCGCGATCACGGACAACAGAAGGATCGGCAGGGCAGGGATCAACAGGAGGGCCGAGATGAGGATGTCCAGGCTTCGCTTCATGAACCTGGTAGAGCGAGGGATACCGAATGAGTGGAACTCGATCACCGGCACCTCGGCCAGGCGGGCAACCTCTGCCGCTGGTCCCAGCACCTCGCTCTCGGCCGGCACCAGGGTCGCTGCCACATCCTCGGCGAGGCAGGTGTCGATGATCTGCCCCACCTTCCAGGCGGCGTCCGGCTCCTTGGCGATTACCACCCGGGTCACCCGCTCCCTTCGGACCACTTCGGAGAGGTCCGAAAGCGGCCCCAGGTAAGGGTGCCGGTGGAGATCTCCGTCCTCGGGTACCCGATCGGAAACGATGCCGATCACTTCGATATTCCCACCCTGATCGCGGTGGCGGTCGAGCCGGCTCGCCACCAGCTCGGCCTTATTGGAGGAGCCGATGATCAAGGTCCGGTCAGGGGGCGCCCGGAATCTCCAGGCGGTCCGAACGCCGGACCTGAGGACGAGTGACGCCACGGCGGCCGTCCCTCCGATGATCACCACCGAGGCGCTGGAGATGGGAGGGGTCGCCCCGAAAACCATGGTCAGGCCCTTCCAGACGACCACCGAGACCGCGGCGGTCGCGAGCAGGTTCGGAATCTCCTGGGTGGTGTGGTGCGAGAGGCGCCGGTCGTCGTTGTCGTAGAGCCCGTAAAGCTTGGCGGTGATGATCCAGATCGGGACCAGCAGCAGCGACCAGTCCGGGGTGCCGGGGTTTACCTTCTCGACGAGGACGGCCGCCAGGACCCCCAGGCCGATCGAGACGATGTCGGCTACCGCAAGACCCCACCGCCGGACCTGGGCCGCCCTTCGGATCCGGTCGCTCACCCAACGGATTTCCGGATCGGGCCTGCTTCCGAGGTTCGGTCCGCCTGGACCGGACCGGGAGGTCACCCGCTCTTCGTTTTCGCCTGATGTGGCTGACTCCATGAGATCCCCCTGCCGTGGATCGGTGCGAACGCCTGACCGATCCTGCGATGGCCTTGACTCCTTTCGGCGCCGGTTGCCGAGTCCTTTCACCAAATAAGTCGGCGCCAGCGCCGGATGGTACCCAATGAAACAGGCGCACCTAGCGAACGGTGCGGTGTGGGCGGGTCCGGCCTCGCTTAGTCTCGGGGGTTTACCGATGCCCGCGAAAGCACCCACTGAATCCCTAAGTCTGTTCGGGGAAAGGACCCGAACCTGGTTCGAGGCCTCCTTCGAAGGGGCGACCCGCGCCCAGAGAGAGGGCTGGGCAGAGATCGCCAGCGGCCGGAACACCCTGATCTCGGCCCCCACCGGCTCCGGCAAGACTTTGGCCGCCTTCCTCTGGGGGATCGACCGGCTCGCCTCCGAGCCCGAGCGCGAACCGGGGGTCCGGCTCGTCTACGTCTCCCCGCTCAAGGCCCTCTCCT
>JBJTBP010000047.1:0-7828 GCA_046091385.1 Solirubrobacterales bacterium
GGCCGATACGGCCGGCTGGATCCGGCTGAAGGAGGACCGGCCGATCACCGCCGAGCTGGCGGCAGCGGTGCTCGACGTCTGGTTCCCGGCCCCTTACGTGCTGCTGGACGGACCGACCGCGGCCCCGACCCTCGAGTACACGGTCCACTTCCCCCGCAGGCTGCCACCGGAGGGGCTGGAGCAGCCCGACTGGATGCTGATCCACCTCCATGCCGCCGAGGCGACTGAGGGCCACTTCACCGAGGATGCCGAACTCTGGTCGAGGGACGGCACCCTGATCGCCCGATCCCGCCAGATGGCGCTGATCCGAAAGCGCCCCTAGCCCAAAGCCCGCCGGCCGGCCATCGCCTTGCCGAGGGTTACCTCGTCGGCGTGCTCGAGGTCGGCCCCGACCGGAAGGCCACTTGCCAGGCGGGTTACCTTGGCCGAGTCGGATACCAGTTCGGCCACCCGCATCGCGGTCGCCTCGCCGGTGGTGGTCGGGTTGGTGGCGAGGATCACCTCGTCCACCCCGCCGGCCCGGACCCGGTCGACCAGCTCGGCGATCTTCAGGTCCTCCTCATCGACCCCGTCCAGTGGGGAGAGTGCCCCGCCGAGCACGTGGTAGAGGCCCCGGTACTCGTGGGTCCGCTCGATCGGAATCACATCGGCCGGCTCCTCGACCACGCAGATCAGGGAGGGGTCGCGACCCTCGTCCTCGCAGATCCGGCAGCGGGGCCCTTCCGAGAGGTTGAAGCAGACCTCGCAGAGGCCGACCTTCTCCTTTACCTCGACGATCGCCTGGGCGAGGTCGCGGACCTCCTCGTCGTCGGCCCTGAGGATATGGAAGGCGAGCCGCTGGGCCGTCCTTCGGCCGATCCCCGGCAGTCGGGAAAGCTCGGCGGTAAGCCTGGCCAGCGGTGCCGGGCCCTCGCTCATTGACCGGGCAGGCCGGGGATGCCCGGTGGTCCACCGCCCATGTCGGGCAGGTCGGGCATCTTCGAGGCGGCCAGCTCCTGGGCCGTGCGGATCGCCTCGTTGACCGCAGCCTGGAGCAGTTCGGGAAGGATCTCGGCGGCGTCGGGATCGGAGGCGACCTCGGGGTCGATCTCGACCGAGGTGACCTTCAGGTCACCGGACATCTTCACCTTGACCATCCCGCCGCCGGCGCTCGCCTCGACCTCCTCGTCCTTGAGCGCCTCCTGGGCGGCGACCATCTCCTGCTGCATCTTCTGGGCCTGCTGGAGCAGCGCGTTCATGTCGAAGCCGCCCGGTCCGCCCATCCCCTTTGCCGCCATCAGATGACCTCCTCCGCGTTGAACTCCGACTTGATCCGCTCGACGAACTCCCGCTCGTCCATCCGCCTGCCCTGGGCGCCCGGTGCAGTGGGCTCGGAGAGGGTCTGGTCGCCCTCCAGGTCGGTGAAGGCGACCTCCGGCCGCCAGCCGGTCACCTCGACCACTGCCTCGACCAGCTGGGCGACCCGCTCGGGCTTCTCTGCATTGCGGCGGTTGAAGGCCGCCTCGGGCGGAAAGCCGACGGTCAGGGTCCCGGCCTCGGCCGCGACCGGACGGGTGCCCTCCAGGTAGGAGGCTGCCGGGCCGGACCCGGAGGCCCGGATCGAGTCGACAACAGCCGGCCAGACCTGGATCACCTGGTCGAGCTCCATCGCGGCCGGAGCGGGCGGTGCCTGGGCCGGCTCGGGTGGGACCTCGGCGACTTCCGGGGCTGCCGCCTGGGGTGGCACGGCCGACTCGGCAGGGGGTCGATCGGCCGGTGGCTGGGGAGTCGGCTCCTCTGCCACCTCCACCGCTTCCTCTGCGGCCGGGGCTACCTCCACTACCTCCTCGGGTGGCGTCGGCACCTCGGCCACTGGCGGGGGCGGGTCGCCGCCTTCGCCTGCCGGGGGCATCCCGGTCTCGAGCCGCTCGAGCCGCTTGGCCAGCCCACCGACCCCGGGGTCGAGGTCGGGCCGGGCGGCCTTGAGGAGGGCGATCTCCAAGGCAAGCCGGGCCTCGTCGCCGCGGCGGATCGCCCCTAGCGAATCGGCCAGCTCGTCGATCGTCTGGACCAGGTGGGTCGGCCCGATCGCCTGAGCCTGGGCCGCGAGCCGGGCCGGGTCGGCCGCGGTGGAAGAGAAAGTGTCGGGTATCTCCCCCGACATCCGGAGCATCAGGAGGATCCGGAGGTGGTCGAGCAGGTCGTGGCCGAAGCGGGCCGGGTCGCGGCCGCTCGCGGTCACCTGGTCGACGAGCTCGAGGACCTTCTTCGCATCGGCGGCGATGATCGCGTCGACCGTGCCGAAGAGGAGGTCGGCATCAGCTGCACCGAGCAGCTCCAGCACCTGATCGAGCCCGACCTGGTTGCCGCTGAAGGCGACCAGCTGGTCGAGCGTCCCGAGCGCATCGCGAAAGCTGCCCGAGGCGGCCCTAGCGATCATCGAGCTGGCCGCCTGGTCTATCTCGATCCCTTCGGCCGTGGCCACCCGGTCGACCACCTCGTTCAGCTGGTCGAGGCTCGGCCGGTGGAAGTCGAAGCGCTGGCAGCGGTCGGCGATCGTCGGCATCACCTTGTGGGCCTCGGTCGTGGCGAGGATGAAGATCGTGTTGGGCGGCGGCTCCTCGAGGGTCTTGAGGAAGGCGTTCCATGCTTCCTTGGTCAGCATGTGGGCCTCGTCGAGGATGTAGACCTTCCAGTTGCCGGCGGTCGGGGCAAAGGCGACCCGCTCGCGTAGCTCGCGGATGTCCTCGACCGAGCGGTTGGAGGCAGCGTCCATCTCGATCACGTCGACCGAGCTGCCGGCCTGGATGGTCAGGCAGGACTCGCACTTCCCGCACGGGGTGAGGGTCGGCCCTCCCTCAGCGCAGTTGAGCGATGCGGCGAGGATCTTCGCCATCGAGGTCTTGCCGGTTCCGCGGGAGCCGACGAACAGGTAGGCGTGGTGGACCTGGTCGCGCTCGATCGCGTTGGAGAGGGTCCGGACCACGTGTTCCTGGCCGACCACCTGGTCGAAGGAATGGGGCCGGTGGCGTCGGTATAGGGAGGTCGCCTCGCTCATCGGATCGTCACTTGAGTGTAGAGCCGGAGCGGGACAGCCGGACCGGGCGAGCCGCTCCTCCCGGCGCCTCCGGGCGGCCGTTGTACCTTGGGCCGATGCCTCCCCAGGGCACCACCGGGCGACCCCTCGCCCTGCTCCTCCCGGCGGTCGTGATCGGCCTCGTCTGCCTGCTGCTCCTGGTCGTCTTCCCGATCGGGTTCCCCAACTACGACTCGGTCTACTACCTGCTCTGGGGGAAGGAGATGGCCGAGGGGATGAGTCCCGACCTGGCCCCTCCGCTGGTCCCTACCCCCCACCCGCTCTACGAGCTCTTCGGGGCCGTCGTCTCCCCCTTGGGGGACGGGACGAGCACGGCCGCGATGGTGCTGGCCTACCTCAGCCTCGGGGCACTGGCCTGGCTGGTCTACCGGCTGGGCTCCCTCTGGTTCGACCGGCCGACCGGGGTGCTGGCCGCGGTGGTGATCATGACCTCGGCCCCGATCCTCTCCAACGGGCTCCGGGCCTACATCGACCTCCCCTACATCGTCCTCTGCCTGGCCGCCCTGGTGGTCGAGACCAAGCGACCGAGGGCCGGCTGGCCGGTCCTCCTGCTGCTGGCCCTAGCCGGGCTGCTCCGGCCCGAGGCCTGGATCTTCTCCGCTGCCTACCTGCTCTACCTGCTGTTCAGGGTCGAGCCCGAGGCAGGGGGGAGGCGCCGGATCGCTTTGGCCGGGGGCCGGATCGACCGCCGGACGGTGGGGCTGGTGCTGCTGGCCGCGTCGGGCCCGATCGCCTGGCTCGTGTTCGACCTGATCACCACCGGGGACCTGCTCTACTCCCTGACCGGCACCCGGGAGAACGTCGAGACCCTCGAGCGAGACACCGGCCCGGTGGACGTGGTCCTCTACGGCCCGAGGAGACTGGGCGAGGTGCTCCAGTGGCCGGGGATGGTCGGTGGCCTGATCGGGGTCGTGTTCGGGTTGATCAAGTTGAGGGACCGCTCCCGGCTGGGGATCGCGGCCGCGGTGCTGGCCCTCCTCGCCTTCGCCCTGATGGGCTCGGCCGGGCTGGCGGTGATCCCCCGCTACACGATGCTCGCCGCGGCGATCCTCTCGGTCTTCGTCGCCCTCTCGATCACCGGCTGGCGACTGCTCGAGCCGGGCGATCCGTGGCGAAGGCCGTGGCAGTTCGGGGCGGTGGCGGTGGTGGCGCTCTTTGCGATCTGGCTGCCCAACCAGATCGACCTGTTGAAGACGGTCGACCGCGACCTCGGCAACCAGGGGATCGTCGAGCGGGACCTCGAGGCCCTGGTCGACCGGGGCGCCTTCTCGCCGCTCGGCGAGGCCGACTGCCTGCCGATCTCGGTCCCCAACCACCGGGCGGTGCCGCGACTTGCTCTCTGGCTGGACATCCGGCCGTCGCGGGTGATCAGCGCCGCTGCCGAGGCCAAGGAGCCCCGGACCGGCTACTTCCTCGCCCCGGCCAGGCCGTTCACGATCCGTAACTTCATCCTCGACCCGGGCGACCCGGGCCGGGTATCGAGCACCCCTCCCCCGGGCTTCACCCGGGTTGCAGCGAACCGGTCCTGGGAGCTCTACCGGCGGTGCGGCCCGGTGGCGCCCCCGGTCTCGGCCGGGCCGGGGCCAGCTCCTTAGGCCGGGGAAAAGAATGGACCGTGCGGCCGCCTTCGAATTGCGGTCACCGGGCGTATCCGTGAAGTTCGGCTCTGGTCAGGTTTCCCCGTGGCACCCGTGGTCTCCGCTTAAGGCTGCTTCCTTCCGGACCTGACCTGGTTCGCGATCCTGCGTCGCACGGGACCTGACCGTCAGCGCCTCCCATCGCGTACCGACCCCGGTGGCCGGACCCTCAGAACGGCTTTCGGCCCTGCTGAAGCGGCTTGCAGGTGACAAGGCACCGCTAACTCCCCGCCTAGCACGGTCCGATCGGGACTCTACCGCGGGGTCGGGCCCGGCGCCATCGGAGGGGCCGGGTCGAGGCGGCGCCACTTCGATCCATCAGTGGGACCGGGGTAAATACCTTATTCCTGATTGGGTTTTGTGTATTATCCCCCGTCCGGTCCGGACAGGCCGGATCGATCGGAAACGACAGGAAGGCAACAGGCAATGAGCACCACCGACGACCTGCTGGCAAATGCCGAGCAGTACGCAGAAGGTTTTGACAAGGGCGAGCTTCCGCTCCCCCCAGCCCGGAAGGTCGCAGTGCTCGCCTGCATGGACGCACGGCTGAACCCCCAGAAGGTCCTCGGCCTGGAAGAAGGCGATGGCCACGTGATCCGGAACGCGGGAGGGGTGGTGACCGACGACGAAATTCGCTCGCTGGCCATCTCCCAGCGATTGCTCGGGACCGAGGAGATCATCCTGATCCACCACACCGACTGCGGGATGCTGACCTTCACCGACGAGGAGTTCTCCCAGCAGTTGGCCGATGACACGGGCCAGGCCCCGGAGTGGGAGGCGCGCTCGTTCTCCGACCTGGAGGCAGACGTTCGCGATTCGGTCCGCCGGATCGAGGAGAGCCCCTACATCCCGAAGACAGACAGGGTCCGAGGCTTCATCTACGAGGTCGAGACCGGAAGGCTGCGCGAGGTCGCCTAGATCCGCCCGGCACCAAACAGAGAGAACGGAGACTGAGATGGGCGAATACGCAAATGACGTGCTGGTCGAGACCGACTGGCTGGCCGAGCACCTGGACGACGATTCGATACGGATCGTCGAGGTGGACGAGAACCCCGGCCTCTACGCCGAGGCCCACATCCCCGGTGCGATCGGATTCGACTGGAAGGAGGACCTCCAGGATCCGGTCCGGCGGGACTTCCTCGATGCCGAGGCGTTCGGCGAGCTGATGGGCTCGCGGGGGATCTCCAACGACCACACGGTCGTCCTCTACGGGGACCGGAACAACTGGTTCGCGGCCTACACCTACTGGTACTTCCGCTACTACGGCCACGACAACGTGAAGCTGGTCAACGGGCCGAGGGAGAAGTGGATCGACGAGGGCAGGGAGACGAGCACCGAAGCCCCCTCCTACCCCGCGGCCACCTTCACCACCAAGGCGGGCGACGACTCGATCCGGGCCTACCGCGACCAGGTCAAGAATGCGCTCGACGCCGATACCCGGCTGGTCGACGTAAGGAGCCCGGCCGAGTACGCCGGCGAGATCCTGGCGATGGAGGGCTACGAGCAGGAGGGCGCCCAGGTGGGGGGCCACATCCCCGGCGCGGCCTCGGTTCCCTGGGCCTCGGCGGTCGAGGAAGACGGCACCTTCAAGTCGGCCGACGAGCTCCGCGAGCTCTACACGGAAAAGGGAGTGCTCGACGGCGAGACCCCGGTGATCGCCTACTGCCGGATCGGCGAGCGCTCGGCCCACACCTGGTTCGTACTTCACGAGCTGTTGGGTCAGGACGACGTCCGAAACTACGACGGCTCCTGGAGCGAGTGGGGCAGCCTGGTCGGGGCCCCGGTCGCGGTGGGACCGACGCCGTAAGCCCGGAAGCCCGGTCAAGCGGCTTCAGCGGGCAGCTGGAACTCGTTTTACAAGCGAAATAAGGAACAATGGCTGGGTGAGGATCTCGGCCAAATCCGACTACGCGGTCAGGGCGATAATGGTGCCCGGGTCGACCCACCCTCGGGAACGGTCGATTCCGAGCTCTGGATAGAGTCCGCTCGTGGCTGTGGAGCGGAACGAGATGACCTTCAGGAGCGGCGCGGACGAGTGCGCCGCCACCCTCTTCTTCCCTGCCGAGCCGGCCGAGGAGGACGTCCCGGCGGTGATCCTGGCCCAGGGCTTCACCGGTACCCGCGAGGACGGTATCCCCCAGTTCGCCGAACGGTTCGCCGAGGCAGGGATCGCCGCCCTGACCCTCGACTACCGCGGGTTCGGTGATTCGGGTGGCGACGAGCGGTTCGTACTCTCGATCGAGCGCGAACTCGAGGACGTGGCCAGCGCGATCACCTTCGTCCGCTCGCTCGACCGGGTCGACCCGAGCCGGATCGGGCTGTGGGGTGCCTCCTTCGGCGGTGGCCTGGCGATCGAGACCGCCGCCTCCAACCGGGCGATCGCCTGCGCGATCGCCCTCGTCCCCTTCGTCGATGGCCCCTCGATGCTGGGCGCCGTCCCCCCTCTGAACGCTGCCAAGCTGACCGCAAAGGCCCTGGCCGACATCGCGGCCCGAAGGCGCGGCCGCGAGCGGGTGATGGTCCCGGTCGCAGGACCCCCCCGGCTCCCTTGCGGCGATGACCAGCCCCGACGCCCTGCCGGGGTTCGAGGCGATCACCCCGGCCGGATCGCGCCACGGGGACGAGGTCGCCGCGGCGATCACGGTCGAGGCGCTCCGGTGGCGCCCGGGAAAGAAGGCGCCGGAGATCCGCTGCCCGATCCTCTTCCAGGTGGCGAGGAACGACCTCGACACCCCGCCCGACCCGGCGATCAAGGTCTCGGCCTCGGCCCCGAAGGGCGAGCTCAAGACCTACGGCTGTGGCCACTTCGACGTCTACCTCGAGCCCCAGTTCGAAGGAGTGGCCGAGGACCAGATTGAGTTCCTGAGCCGCCACCTGCTCGGCGCGAGGCAGGCCGACGGAGCGGGCGCTGCGGCCTAGCGGTCGAGCCCGGTCCGGGGCGAGACGATGATCGGACAGCCGGCGTCGGCGACCAGCTTCGAGGTGACCGAGCCGAGCAGCACCCGCCGGACCGGCCCATAGGAGCGGGAGCCGAGCAGCAACAGGTCGAGGCCTTCGTCGCTCTCCTTACGGAGCTCCTCGACCGGGTCGCCGACTGGCAGGCTCCGCTCGGGGA
>JBJTBP010000048.1:0-6027 GCA_046091385.1 Solirubrobacterales bacterium
CTCCCGCTTGATAATCCAGGCAGCCATCCGGCCGGCCGGGCAGAGCTCGTTCGGCGCCCCTCAGGACCTTTCGCTTGGCGGACAGAACGCCGGTCTTCCCCAGGTCGCGGTTAGTCCCAGTGGAAGTGCCGTAGCGGTCTGGACGCGAAACGACGGAACCGGCAAGAACGTGATCCAGGCAGCCGTCAGGCCCGCGGGCCAGGCCAGCTTCGACCCGGCCCAGACGATCTCCGAAACCGGACAGTTCGCCACCCGTCCTCAGGTGGCGGTCGCGCCCGACGGATCGGCGACCGCCGTATGGCAGCGCCAGAACGATGGCTCCACCTACACAGTCCAGTCGGCAACGCGCCCTGCCGGGGTCGCCTCTTCCTTCGGAACTCCCCAGAACCTCTCCCTGCCCGAGGCCGGCCGCAACGCAAACGTCCCCCAGGTGGCGGTAGCGCCCAACGGCTCGGTCACCGCTGTCTGGGAGCGCTACGACGGGAGCAAGTCTGTGATTCAGTCGGCGACCCGCCCGGCAGGGCAGGCAACCTTCGAGCCCGCCGAGAACCGGTCCCAGGCCGACGAGAACGCCTTTGAGCCCCAGGTGGCGACAGGAGCCGATGGCTCGACCACGATCGTCTGGCGTCGGTTCGACGGCTTGGGTTATATCCCCCAGACGATCACCCGGCAATCGGGTCAGACGGTGTTCGGTCCCGTGGAGGACCTCGCGCCGGTGAACGAGAATGCCAGCGGCCCCCAGCTCGGAGTCGCCCCCGATGGGGCGGTGACCGTGGTCTGGGCCTCGGCCGGGATCATCAGGACTGCCACCCGGCCAGCCGGAGAAGCCGCATACACGAGCCCGGTGGACCTCTCCCTTGGCGGGCAGGCCGCCGCGAGGCCGCAGGTCGCAGTCGGCCTCGACGGGGCCGCCACAGCGGTGTGGGAGAGGTCCAACGGGTCGGAGTCGATCGTCCAGGGGACGGGCAGCTCGGCGACTTCCTACCAGCTTGCCGTCCAGAGCCAGGGACCGGGCACCGTATCCTCCTCCCCGACAGGAATCTCCTGTGGGCCTAGCTGCACCGCCTCGTTCCCACTCTCGCGCAGCGTGACACTTACCGCGACCCCGACCAGCGGCGCGAGCCTCTCCAGCTGGGGCGGGGCCTGCTCGGGCAGCTCGACCACCTGCACGGTGCCGGTCCTGGGCAACCGCTCCGTGACGGCCACCTTTGTCGAGGGCCCCCCGCCCACGGTAACCGTCATGGCACCGAAGGCCAAGGTCACCCGAAACTCGATCCTCCTCACCTCGAAGGTGAAGGTGTCGGGCGCCGGGAAGATCGCCCAGCGGACGACCACCGGCAAGGGCAAGAAGACGAAGACCTGGTGTAGGGCCTCGAAGAACGTGGGCAAGGCCGGCACCTACACCCTGAAGTGCAACCTCGGCAAGAAGGGCCGCTCCGCACTTCGCAAGGGGGCCTTGAAGCTCACCCTCCGCACCACCTTCACCCCCACTACCAGCAAGGCGGTCACCGTCAACCGCAAGCTGACCGTAAAGCGCAAGCGTTAGCTCTCCCCTCCACCGACCGATAAACCCACACCCAAAAGGGACTTTCGGTGTTACGGTTAACGAACGGAAGGGGGAACTTATTTCCATCCGCATAGTCGTTGGGTCTTTGGTGTTGGCATTCGTCTGCGCCGTGCCGGTCGGGTCGGCCAGCGCTGCGGCTTCGCCGATGTCCGAGGTGAGCACGGCGAACATCCCCTTTGGAAATGACGAGGGGATCCTCGTTTCCGCGCTGATCTCCCCGGATGGCCAGAACGTCTACTTCGGCTCGGGGATGGGACCAGGCAGTGCCCTGCGGCTAGCGACCGACCCCCTCGCCTATTCGGGCGACAACCTCTCCGGCCTTGCCTCGGAACGGTTCTGGTTTCCGGCGGTCCGGTCTCCCGACGGGGCCTACGGCTACTGGGGAGCCCTTGACGATCAGGGCGGAGGTAACCGGGTGCCTGGAGTGGTCAAGGTAGACCTCGCGACGATGTCTCGGGTGGCATCGGTGCCACTCTCGGGCCAGCCGGTCGGGGTACCCACAGGCGCGGGCATCTCGCCAAGTGGCAACTACGGGTACTTCGCCACCTACGACGAAACGCAGGTCGTCGGCAGCGAGCAGAACAAACTGATCCGCCTGGATTTGGCGAGCATGGCCTCGCCGACCACAACCAACCTCCTCGTGACCGACCTAAAGCCGACCTCGGTGCTGGTCCAGCCCAGTGGACAGTTCGCCTTCCTCGGCTGCGATTCGGGTCGGATCGTCAAAGTAAATCTCCAGACCATGACCCGGGTCGACTCGATCGACCTGAGCGCCAACGGTTTCTTCCGCTCCGGCGTCATGTCCCCTGACGGTCGCTACGGCTACTTCGCAACCAGGAATAACCCGGCCAAGGTCGTGAAGGTCGATCTCGACAACTTGAGCCAAGTCGGTACGGCGGTCTCCCTCGGGGCCTCCAACGCCGCTTCGGCGGCGATCTCGCCTGACGGCACCTACGGGTACTTCGGCACTGAAACATCCCCGGGCAAGGTGGTGCGGGTGAACCTCTCTTCGATGACGGTGGACGACACGCTCACCCTGGGGACCGGCAAAGACTCTGCATCCTCGATCGTCGTCTCGCCCGACGGCCAGTTCGGGGACGTCGGCACCTACACCCTTAATCCGGCCAAGGCGGTCAAGGTCAAGCTGGCCGAAAGGGCCACCCTGACCGTGAACAAGTCCGGCTCGGGATCGGTGAGCGGATCCGGGATCGACTGCGGAAACGTCTGTTCGGTCAGCCGGCTCGACTACCAGGACCTGGCGGTCCAGCTCCAGGCGACGCCGGCAGCGGGGCAGGTGTTCACCGGCTGGACGGGCGCCTGTTCCGGAACCGGTGCCTGCCAGGTGACGCTCGACCAGAACAGATCGGTGGGGGCCAGCTTTGCCGCGGCCCCCAGCCCAGACCCCGGACCCAACCCGGCCACTCCCTCGCTCGCACTCTCGGCCCTCAAGGCAAAGGTGAGGAAGAAGGCCCTTCTCGTTTCCTCGAAGGCAACAGTCAATGGGGCTGGGAAGATCGCCCAACGTGCAACCACCGGAAAGGGCAAGAAGACGAAGACCTGGTGCAGGGCCTCGAAGACCGCGACCCAGGCCGGCACCTACACGATCAAGTGCAACCTCGGCAAGAAGGGCCGCTCCGCCCTTCGCAAGGGGGCCTTGAAGCTCACCCTCCGCACCACCTTCACCCCCACCACCGGCAAGGCGGTCACCGTCAACCGCAAGCTGCCCCTGAAGCGCAAGCGCTAGCCGGCCCTCACCGCTCGCCCAGCCTCAGCCGCGCCCATCCGGCGCCCGACCCTCAGCCGTGCTCGACGAAGCGAAGCCGCAAGGTGCCGAGCCGGGCGATCCGCTTCCTGACCGGGATCCCGACCTCGCGGAAGGCCCAGGACGCCCGGGCCACCTTCTTTACCCGCACCTCGATCGAGGCGATCGAGCCCTTCCGGCTCTTCTTCAGCTGCACCGCCGGTCCGCTCGGCAGCCGGTAGGTGTTGCTCATCGAGGGCTTCTTCGGGGCAAACAGCTTGGCCCAGGAGTCGGGCCGCCGGGTGTTGATAACCACCCGGGATACGTTGATCAACCCGGCCCGGTTGGCCGGCGCCTTGGTGGTCGGCTTTCCGGAGGGGAAGGCATACGCACAGAACTGGGTGGTGATCTGGTTCTCCTGGGAGTAGGTGGGGAGGACGACCCGGGTGTAGAGGAGCTTGGAGCCGGCCTTGGTCGGGATCGGCTTTCCGTGCTTGATCCCCCGGGCGTCCAGCCGTGCCGCAAGGCCTTTGAGTCCCGGTGGCTCGAAGGTCGCGAACTGGTCCCCGGCCTTCGGCGTAATCCCCGAGCCCAACTCGAAGTTCAGGTTGCCGATCCGGATCCCGCCCGAGCTGATCGGCCCGTACTCCGAGAACTTCCAGGCGACCGGCAGCCCCAGCGCCTTTAGGTCCTTGTAGAGGGCCTCGGCCCGCTTCTCCGAGGTGATCGAGGTGACGTGGTTCAAGTCGTTGACCAGCCTCTTCTGGGAGGCATCGCTCGAGGCGGTAAGCCCGAGGAAGACCACGACCCCAAGGGTCAATGCCGCACAGCCGAGCGTTCGGGGGGAGATAGCCATGCCGGGACGGTATCGAAGCCGCCCCACCGCCCCCCGAAAAAACGCACCTCGGCCCCGAATCCGGTGTTAAATTAGTCGTGATGGGAGGATGGAGAGTGAGTCACCGAGCGGCATTGGGGGTCTCGGCCCTGGTCTGCACCCTCGGCCCGTTCACCGGTGGAGGCCAAAAGGCCCCAGACCATCACGGGATGGACCAGGCGACCCATCAGGCCATGACCGCGCTCTCTGCCCCGCTTGGCTCCTGGCAGCCGACCAGCGGCACACCGCTCGAAGAGATGCCCGTCCTCAAGTCGAGCAACGGCCGGCTGAACGCCAACCTGAACCCGGCCCCCAGGGTCCTCGACCTCTCCGGTTCCCCGGTCGGCGCCATCCCCTACGACGAAAACTTCACCGGTCCGACATTGATGGTCAAGCCGGGGGACACCCTGCGGGTCCAGCTGGACAACGACTCCGGCCAGGTGACCAACATCCACTACCACGGACTCCACGTCTCCCCGAAGGGCAAGGGAGACAACGTCTTCCGGATGATGAAGTCCGGCTCCACCTATAGCTCGGAGATCAGGATCCCGAAGGACCACGAGACCGGACTCTTCTGGTACCACGCCCACATGCACGGCAACACCGACCCCCAGATCTACGGGGGGATGCGGGGGTTGCTGGTGGTCGGCGACATCGTCCGCCGGCACCTCCCCGAACGATTCAGGAACATCCGCGAGCGGGTCTTCTCGATCAACGACGCCTACGAACAGAACGGCACGATCCAAAACACCTATCTCCTGCCGGGGGATGCGACCCTGCTGCTGAATGGCCAGCTCCGCCCGAGCTGGACGATGAAACCCGGCGAAACCCAGCTCCTTCGCTTCGCCAACACCGGCTCCGACCGCTTCTACCGGCTCAAGCTGCCGGGATTCCGCTTCACGGTGATCGCCGAGGACGGGAGCCCGGTCCGGCGGATCTGGAGGAATGACGCCCTGGTCATGCCGCCCGGCAAGCGTTTCGAGGTGCTGGTAACCGCGACCCGGACGGGCACCTTCCCGCTGAAGACCACCCGCTACGCACAGGACGACACGAAGGCCGGCCGGAACCCAGCCGCGACGCTGGGCACACTCGTGGTGGAGGGCAAGCGCCAAAAGCCCCTCGAGCTACCGAGCCGCCTGAAGGGAGACCTCCCCGAAGACCTGTCCCGAGTCGCCGCCGAGCGAACCCGGACATTCGTCTTCGGACTCCGCTCGAAGGGGAACAACTTCGCCCGGATAAACGGCAAGTTCTTCAAGGTTGGCGAGGCGAGCGTCCGGCCGAAGCTCGGCACCGTCGAGCGCTGGATCCTCAGGAACCCCCGCAAGTCGAACAAGGGGAACGACTCCCAGCACCCCTTCCACATTCACGTCAATGACTTCCAGGTGGTCCGGGTCAACGGAAGGAAATACAGGGCCAGGGGCCAGCAGGACATCGTCGTGATCCCGATCGGCGGCGAGGTCGTGATCAAGCAGCGCTTCGAGCAGTTCACCGGCAAGTTCGTCTTCCACTGCCACATCCTTGCCCACGAGGACGGCGGGATGATGCAGTCGGTCCAAGTCGTGAAGTAGCGTGACCGCGCCCTTTCCGAGCCGGAGACGGTGCTGACACTGTCTCGGACCTTCACGCCCTCCTCGATCCCGAACCCCTAAGACAGCGCGGCGAGCAGGCTCTCCGGCGTTCCGAGGGCGACCTGGCGCGGATCGGCACTGAAGTCGTGCTCGGTCCGCAGGTCATAGAAGGCACGCAGCTCAGTCGACTCGATCACCTCGTCGATCCGTGAATGGCGAACGGCCTCCTGGTCGCTTACGCCGGCGACCATCTCCTCGAACGCCGAGGCGTCGATGT
>JBJTBP010000049.1:0-28347 GCA_046091385.1 Solirubrobacterales bacterium
CCCCCGGAGCTGGGTCCCCCCTCCCCGGACCTCGCCCTCGACGCAGCCTCCCCCGGCCCCGTCTCCCCACCGGGTTCCGAAGGAGGGGGATCGGGGGTCGACGACGCAGGCGTAGTCCCGCCGGAGGAGTCGACCTCTTCTCCCCCGACCCCTACCCCAACCAACGACCAACTGCTTCTCGGCACCTACCCCAACCTCTGGGCCGACCAGGTGGTCGAGTCGAGCCCCGCCCTCCGCTTCCTGGTCCCGGTCCAGCGCCTGGAAATCTCCGGCCCTGACACGACCCGCCTCGGCCTCACGACCGGGGACGAAGTTTCGGTCAGCTCTGGGGACGGGTCGGTCAACGCCCGGGTCGCCGTTCGTGCGGCGATGCCCGAGGGAAGCTGCTTCCTGATCGAAGGCACCCCGGCCGACAACGGGAACCGGGTTGCGGGCGAGGACGGCGGGCCCGTCCCGGTCGAGGTCGGACCGCCGGAGGTGCGGCTCGAGCTGGTCACCGCAGGTGGGGGACCCGAGGGGGATGAGGCCGGGTGATTCCGGCCCTGCCGATCGCCGACACCAACTTCGTCGATGCGACCTGGATCCTGATCCTCAAGTCGGTGGTGATCTTCGTCGTCATCCTCAGCCTGGTTCCGGTCGTCCTCCTGGCTGAACGCAAACTGCTCGGCCGGTTCCAGAACCGGTACGGCCCCAACCGGGTCGGGCCCTACGGGGCTCTCCAGCCGCTTGCCGACGTGGGCAAGCTCCTCTCGAAGCAGGGCTTCCGCCCGACCGGGGCGGTGCCGGGCCTCTACGAGGTTGCCCCGGCCCTGACCATCCTGGCTGCCGTGATGACTCTGGCGATCCTCCCCTTCGGTGACGTACAGGGAGGGGTCGGCCTCTACGGGATCGACGTCCCGATCGGGATCCTCTACTTCTTCGCCTTCGGGGCACTCGCCTTCTACGGCCTCCTGCTGGGTGGCTGGGCCTCTGGGTCGAAGTACAGCTTCCTCGGGGCGATGCGCTCGGCGGCCCAGCTGATCTCCTACGAGATGGCGATGGGCCTCTCGCTGCTCGGGGTCGTACTGATGGCCGGGTCGCTCTCGCTGGTCGACATCGTCAAGGCGCAGGGCGAGATCTGGTTCATCATCCCCCAGATCGTCGGCTTCCTCGTCTTCATGGTCGCCGGTTTCGCCGAGACCAACCGGCCCCCGTTCGACCTCCCCGAGGCAGACGCCGAGCTGGTCGCCGGTTACTCGACCGAGTACGGGGGGATGCGGTTCGGTTCCTACTTCTTCGCCGAATACATGGAGATCCTGATCATCTCGGGGATCGCCTCGACGATGTTCCTGGGGGGCTGGATGGGTCCCGGGCCCTCCTGGCTCGACCCGATCTGGATGCTGGCCAAGATGCTCGCGGTCACCTTCATCTTCATCTGGATCCGGGCGACCCTGCCCCGCTTTCGTTACGACCAGTTGATGAGCTTCGGCTGGAAGGTGCTGATCCCGCTGGCCACGTTGAACGTGCTGGTCACGGCAGTGCTGGTGGTGGTCTGGTGAGCGTCCGGCCGGAAGAGATCACGGTCGTCCCCCGAGGCCCGGAACCCGGGGGCAAGGGGGGTGCGTACCGGGCCTTCGGCGAGACCCTCCGGGGCCTGAGGACGACGATGTCCCAGATGTTCACCAAGCCGGTGACGATCCAGTACCCGGAGGAGAAGACCCCGGTCTACCCGAGGTTCCGGGGGCGCCACCGGCTCCACCGGTTCGAAGACACCGGCCTGGAGAAGTGCGTTGGCTGCTCGCTCTGCGCGGCGGCCTGTCCGGCCCAGTGCATCCGGGTGGTCGCCGCCGAGAACGATCCCGAGAACCGGGTATCGGCCGGTGAGCGCTACGCCGCGGTTTACGAGATCAATCTGGCGCGGTGCATCTTCTGTGGCTACTGCGAGCTTGCCTGCCCGTTCGATGCGATCACGATGGGCCACGACTACGAGATGGCCGACTACAACCGGTCGGACCTGATCTTCACCAAGGAGATGCTGCTCGCCGAGCCGATCGAACGGGCACCGCTGAGGCGCGAGGGCGAGTAGTGGTCGAGATCGCCTTCTTCGCCGGTGCGGCGGGCGCGGTCGGGGGCGCCCTCGCGGTCGTATTGCTGAAGAACCCCTTCTACAGCGTGCTCGCCCTGGTCGTCCACCTGGTATTCCTCGCCGGGATCTTCCTCCTGCTCAGGGCCCAGTTCCTGGCCGCGGCCCAGATCGTGGTCTACGCAGGGGCGGTGATGGTGATCTACGTCTTCGTCGCCGCTTACGTCGGGGGGATCGAGGAGCCGGCCTTCGATGCCCATCCGCGCCTTCGGATCTTCGGCCCGATCGTCGCGGCCGCCCTGTTCATCGAGATCTCGATCGCCGTGGCCGGATCGGCCCTGGTCGGGATCGGCACCGAGGGCCTGAAGGACATCCCCGATGACTTCGGCACCCCGGCGGCGATCGGCCGGATGCTTCTCGACGACTTCCTGATCGCCTTCGAAGCGGCCTCGATATTGCTCTTGCTGGCCGCCGTGGCGGCGATAGTCCTGGCCGGCCGACGGGGATCCCCGACCCGGGAGGGCACCTAGGGGCGATGTCGATCGAGTGGTATCTCGTCCTCGCTGCCCTGCTCTTTGCGATCGGGGCAGGCGGAATCCTCGTCCGCAGGAACCCGGTGGTGATCCTGCTCTGCCTCGAGCTGATGCTGAGCGCAGGGGCTCTGGCGATCCTCTCGTTCAGCCGGATGCTTGGCGACGGTGACGGCCAGGTCTTCGTCCTGATCGTGCTCGTCGTAGCCGCCTGCGAGGTGGTGGTCGGTCTCGGCCTGGTCGTGGCGATGTTCCGCCGCCGGATACCGCTCGACGTGGACGAGACCACGGAGCTCCGCGGATGACCACAGCTGCGTGGGCGTGGCTCGTCCTGCTCTTCCCCCTGCTCGGCTCGATGGTCATCGCCTTCGGCTTTCGCAAGCTCCCGGACCGGACCGCCGGGATCATCGGTTCGACCGCGATCGGGCTCGCCTTCATCGCCGGGATCGGCACGCTGCTCGGCCTGCTCTCGGAACCGAGCGAATCCCGCCACGTTGCATCGTCGCTCTGGGAGTACGCCGGGGTGGGGGACCTCCGGGTCGACCTCGGCATCTTCGTCGACCCGCTGGCCGTGTTCATGGTCCTCGTCGTCACCGGGGTCTCCTTCCTGATCCACGTCTACTCGACCGCCTACATGGAGTCGGACCAGGGGTACAGCCGGTTCTTCTCCTACCTCAACTTCTTCGTCTTCTCGATGCTCCTGCTCGTCCTGGCCGGCAACTTCGTGCTCCTGATCATCGGCTGGGCCTTCGTCGGCTTTGCCTCATATGCCCTGATCAGCTTCTGGTACCGGCGGACCACGGCGACCGCGGCCGGGATGAAGGCCTTCGTGATCAACGTGGTCGGCGACATCGGACTCGTGCTCGCGGCGATCCTGATCTTTCGGGAGCTGGGCGTTCTCGACTACGAGGCCGTCTTCGAGGCCGCGCCGAAGGTGTTCTCGACCGACCAGTGGACGATCGTCGCGATCTGCCTCCTTCTCCTGGTGGGGGCCTTCGCCAAGTCGGCCCAGCTGCCATTCCACACCTGGCTGGCCGATGCGATGGAGGGCCCGACGCCGGTCTCCTCCCTGATCCACGCCGCGACCATGGTCACTGCTGGCGTCTACCTGGTCGCCCGCACCTGGCCCCTCTTCGAGCTCGCCCCGGCAGCCGCCAACGTGGCGGCGATCGTCGGCGTGGTGACCCTGCTGGTCGCCGGGACGATCGCCCTCGTCGTCACCGACCTGAAACGGATCATCGCCTACTCGACGATGAGTCAGATCGGCTACATGTTCCTCGCGGTCGGGATCGGGGCCTACTCGGCCGGGATGTTCCACCTGATGACCCACGCCTTCTTCAAGGCGCTCCTCTTCATGGCGGCCGGCTCGATCATCGCGGCGATGGCAAACAACCAGAACATCGATCGGATGAGGGGGCTGGGCAAGGCGCTCCCGTTCACGGCGGCGATGCTGGTGATCGGCTCGCTGGCCCTGTCCGGGTTCCCGTTCACCTCGGGCTGGTTCTCCAAGGACGAGATCCTCGACTTCGCCCTCTACCGGGGCAGCTGGTACACGATCCTTGCGATCGCCGGCTACGTAGGGGCCTTCATGACGGCCCTCTACGCCTTCCGGATCGTCTTCCGGATCCTGCCTGGCAAGCCCTGTCCCGAGGCCGAGGAGCTGATCGAAACCGGCCACGTGGCCCACGGCGAACCGGTCAATCCGGCCAATGGCCAGCCAGAGGACTACGAGGTCGGCTACCCCGGCAAGGAGCACCACATTGCCGAGCAGTCGCCAGGGATGAGGTTCGGGATGCTCCCCCTCGGGGTGCTCGCCCTGATCGCCGGCTTCCTCCAGGTACCGGGGGTGACCGAGGTGGTGACCAAGTTCCTCGAGCCGACCTTCGAGGGCTCGACCCTGGCCGCGATCCACCCTCCGGTCAGCATGGCCTGGCTCGGACTCCTGAACGGTGGCGTGATCGCCGTGGTCGGGATCACCTTCGCCTGGGTCTTCTGGGTCAGGCGTCCGGCGATCCCGGGCACGCTCCGGCAGAAGTTCCACCCGCTCTATGAACTGTTCGTCCACAAGTGGTACTTCGATGAGCTGATCCACGCGGTGATCGTCCGCCCGGTGCTCGCCTTCGGCGACTTCTGCAACCGGGTGGTCGAACCCTTCGTGGTCGGCGGGATCGTCACCGGGACGACCAGCCTGGTCCGCTCGGCCGGGGCCCTGGTCCGGGATCTCCAGAGCGGGATGATCCGGGCCTACGCCAGCCTGATGGTGCTCGGGGCGATCGCGGTCGTGCTCTTCCTCTTGCTGAGGGGAGCCTGATGCTTTCGGTCCTCCTCTGGCTGCCGCTCGTATTCGGGATCATCGCCCTGCTGGTACCCGCCGCCCGGGCCTGGGTCCCGGCCCTGGCCGGGACAGCGCTCACCCTGGTCCTCGCCGCGGTGGTCGCGGTCGGGTTCGATCCGGGCGACCCCGGCCGGTACGCCGAGAGCGTCTCCTGGATCCCCGAGCTCGGGATCTCCTACTCGCTCGCGATCGACGGGATCTCGGTCTTCCTGGTGCTCTTGACCGCGCTCGCCTGGGTTCCGGCCGTCGCCTTCGCCGCCTCGCGCAAGGCCGGGGACGGGAGGGAGCGGCTCTTCTACTTCATGCTGCTGCTCGGCGAGACGGCCACCCTCGGGGCCTTCCTCGCCTCCGACCTGATCCTCTTCGTCCTCTTCTTCGACCTGATGATCGTGCCCTTCTATTTCCTGTTCGGGCTCTGGGGTAGGACCCGCGACGGGGTGACGGCCGGCGGAGCGACGACCAAGATGATCATCTACACGCTGGTCGGCTCGCTGCTGATGCTGGTTGCGGCGGTCGCGGTCGGGTTCTCGGCCGAGGAGGTCTCCGGCAAGCCACTCTCCTACTCGATCCCCGAGCTGATCGCGAGGGGGATAGGCGAGTCCGACCAGTACTGGCTGTTCTGGCTCTTCGCCCTCGCCTTCTTCATCAAGATGCCGCTCTTCCCGTTCAACGGCTGGATGCCCGATGCCTACCGAGTGGCTCCGCTACCCGCACTCGCCGTCTTCTCGGCCGTGCTTTCGAAGGTCGGTGCCTACGGTTTCCTCAGGGTCGTCCTGCCGGTCATGCCGGATGCGGCCGAGCTCTTCCAGATCGCGATCCTGATCTTCGCCGTGGTCGCGATCATTTACGGCTCGGCGATCGCCTTGACCAAGATCGACCTGAGGATGATCATCGGCTTTTCCTCGGTCGCCCAGCTCGGTTTCATCACCCTGGGGATCTTCGCCCTCGACGAGACCGGCGCCAACGGCGCTCTGTTCCAGATGATCAACCACGGCCTGGTCGTGGTGCCGGCGATCCTGATCGTCGGGCTGATCGCCGAGCGGACCGGATCGGAAGACCTCGGGCCGATGGGCGGTCTGGCCAAGAATGCGCCGATCTTCGCCGTGATCTTTCTGATCGTGACGATGGCCACCCTGGCGATTCCCGGATCACCCAACTTCATCGGCGAGTTCCTGATCCTCAACGGCACCTTCCAGGTCAGCGTCGCGATCGCGATCGTTGCCTCGGTCGGGGTGGCGCTGGCTGCCTACTACGCGTTGAGGATGTACCAGCGGACGATGCAGAACCCGTTGCCTCCCGGGTCGGACTCGCGTGAGATCTCCTTCCGGGATGCCCTGATCATCGTTCCGATGGTGCTGGTCGTGGTGATCCTCGCCTTCGCCCCCCAGATCGTCCTCGGGGAGACCGGCGACGCGGTCTCGGCCGTGGTCGAGAAGGTGGGTCAGCTCGGTTGACCTTCCAGCCGCCGGAAATCGACTACTGGGCCCTCTCCCCGGTCATCGCCCTGGTCTTCGGACTCACCCTGACCGTGATCCTCGCGGTCGCCGGTCGGCTCGGCCGGATCGCCCCCGCCGTCGCGATCCTCAGCATGGTCGTGGCCGGTGGCCTGCTGATCGGCCAATGGGGCGAGTCGAAGGACGTGATCGGTGGGACCCTCGAACTCGACGGACTCTCGATCACCTTCTCGCTGCTGATCCTCCTGGCCGGGGTCGTCGCCGTGCTCTTCTCGCTCGGCGATCCGGCCGCCAGGGAGGCGGGGCGCCCGGACTTCCTGGCGTTGCTGCTCGGCTCGGTGCTCGGCATGGTCCTCCTGACCCAGGCCAACAACCTGATCACCTTCTTCATCGCCCTGGAGCTCTTCTCGATCCCCCTCTACGCCCTCTGCGGGACCGACCTCAGGAGGGAGGACTCGCTCGAGTCCGGCTTCAAATACCTGATCATCGGCTCGCTCGGTTCGGCCACCCTGCTGTTCGGGATGGCCTTCGTCTACGGCGCTTCGGGGGCGACCGGGTTCGAGCAGATCGCGAACGGGCTCTCCTCCTCCAACCTGCTCGGCGACCCGATCATCCTGACCGGGGTCGGCCTGGTCACGGTCGGCCTCGCCTTCAAGGTCTCCCTGGCCCCGTTCCACCAGTGGACGCCGGACGTCTACCAGGGGGCACCGACCGCGGTCACGGCCTTCATGGCGGTCGCGACGAAGCTGGCCGGCTTTGCAGTCTTCGCCCGCTTCTTCCTCACGGCGCTCGAGCCGCTCGCCGATGAGTGGGACGTGATCCTCGCCGCGATTGCCGCGATCTCGATCGTGGTCGGGAACCTCGGGGCGATCTCCCAGGACTCGCTAAAGCGGATGCTCGGCTACTCGGGGATTGCCCAGGCCGGGTACATGGTCGGGGGCATCGTGGTCGCGAGCACCGAGGGAGTGGAGGCCCTCTCCTTCTACCTGGCCGCCTACCTCGCGCTCAACCTCGGCACCTTCGCAGTGCTCGTGGTCAGGGAGCAGCGGGACGGAAGCGACGACTCGATCGAGTCCCTCCGGGGGGTCGGGCGCCGGGACCGGGCCCTCGCCTGGCCAATCACGATCGGGATGCTCGGCCTGATCGGCCTGCCCCCGACGGTCGGTTTCCTCGGGAAGCTCTATCTGATCTCGGCCCTGGTCGACGGGGGCTGGACCTGGCTCGGGATCCTGATCGTGCTCGGTTCGATGGCTTCACTCGCCTACTACCTGAGGGTGGTCGGCACCGTCTGGTCGGGTCAGACCGAGACTCCAGAGCCCGCTCCCGGCCCTTCATCGCGTCCGATCCGCCTGATCGTCGGTGTAGGGATCGTCTTCGCGATCGTCTCGATCGGCTTGGGGTTCCTGCCCGACCCGCTCTACGACTTCGCGGCCCAGGCGGCCCAGGCAATAGGTTCGCTGCCCGGGTGATTCGGAGGGCCGACCCGGTCCGGACGGACGGGGACTCCGGGTGAAGGGGGAGGGGGGCAGGTGATCTGGATCGCCCTTGCCGTGGTCGTCTCGGTCGGGGCCGGTCTCCTCGCCGAGAGGAGTCGACCCTCGGCCGCGACCAATGCCTCCAAGAGGGCTTTGTCACTCCTCCTCTACGTCTTCTTTCCCCCGATCGTCTTCGTCAACCTGGCCGAGACCGACTTCGGCTTCGGGATGGGAGCGGGGCTGGTGGCCGGACTTGTCGCGGTCGTCCTGGTCGGGCTGATCGGCTGGTTCGCCGCCAGCCGGCTGCTCGGTCTCTCCTCGCCGGAGATCGGGTCGGTTATCACCTGCTCGGTGATCCCCAACACCAGCTACCTCGGTTACCCGGTAGTCCTGGCGCTGATGGGAGGGGAGGAGCTCTCCCGGGCGGTCGCATATGACGTGGGGGTGGGGGGGGTCGGGCTGACCCTGCTCGGGTTCGGTGCCGGAGCCGCCTTCGGCGATCGTGCGGGCTCGGGGTTCGGGGAGAGGCTCCGCTCCTTCTTCCTCAGGAACCCGCTGCTGATTGCCGCGATCCTCGGCCTGCTCACCCCCGGTGACCTGCTGCCCGACGTCCTGGTCGAGGTCTCCTGGGTCTTGGTCACCCTCTCGCTCCCGATCGGCTTCTTCGCCGTCGGAGCAGTGATCGGTGGCGAGCAGCGGGCCGGGACGATCGCCCGGTTGCCCGGCTTCTCCCCGGCGGTCGGGCTGGTGACTGCGATCCGCCTGGTGCTGGCGCCCGGCCTCCTGCTCCTGCTCACTTTGCCGATCGCCGACGTTCCGCCGTCCTTTTACGTGCTGGCGGCGATGCCGGCCGGGATCAGCTCCCTGGTGATCGCCCATGCCTACGGCCTCGACCTCCGGATCGCGGCCGAGGCCGTTGCCTGGACCACCGGGATCGTCCTCCTCTTCGGCCTCGCCTTTGTGATCCTCGGGTGAGGCGATCGTCGGTTCGACTTCATGGAATGATCGGCGCGTGTCCGGCCCACCTCCCCCGATCCATCACGCCTCGCTCGAGGTAAGCGCCGAGGGCCAGGCAGGGGAGGTCCGCTTCTGGGAGGTGCTCGGGTTCCGCCAGGTGGAGCCTCCTAAGGGACTTGCCGGTGGCGGGACCGTCTGGCTGGAGCGGGACGGCTTCCAGGTCCACCTGGTCGCGGTCGAGCAGCCGGTCGTCCCCCCGGCCGGGCACCTCGCCCTGGTCGAGCCGGAGCTCGAACGGGTTACGGACGCCCTTGCCGAGGCAGGCTTCGAGTATGTCCCGGCGACCCCCCACTGGGGTGAAGCGAGGGTCAAGGCGAGCTCCCCGGCAGGTCACCTGGTCGAGCTGATGGCCGGCCCGCCGGGCTGATCCTGACCGGCCCGACACTTCCGGGGCGGCTGTTAGTTTCAACCGGTGGATTACCCGGTAGAGCAGTTCACCGAGGAAGAGCAGGCCCTCCTCAGGCCCCACTTCACCAACGTCGACCTGCCGGTCTTCGCCCTGGTCAACCTGCCGGAGACGGTCAAGGGCGCACTCTTCGCCCGCTACTCCCGCTACCAGGGGACTCTTCGACGGCTCTACCTGGATGAGTTCGCCGCCGAGATGCCGGAGGGCGGACGGCCCTTCGACGGCGAGGAGGGAAAGCGGGCCGCCGGCCTCTACGAGCGGATCTTCGTCGGCTACGGGGACGATTCGATCGCCCAGGTCGGCGGCGCCCACATCGCCTGCGAATGGGTCTCGAACATCCTCACCAAGCAGCTCCAGCGCGGTCGGCTGGCCGCCTACCTCGAGCAGTCGACCCGCTACATCCCCTACGACAAGGAAATGCCGGGCGGCGGCTACCGCTACTACCGCGACGAGCTCCTCGGTGGTCCGTTCGGTGAGGCGATGGACCGGATCTTCTCGATCTACTCCGAGTCGATCCCGGTGGTCGAGGAGTGGGCGGCAGGCCAGTTCCCCCGCGGGGACGAACCGGAGGGAGCCTGGCGCTCCTCGATCCGGGCAAAGGCGCTCGACCTGCTCCGCGGCCTGCTCCCGGCCGCGACGCTCAGCCACGTAGGGATCTTCGCCTCCGGACAGGCCTACGAGCAGCTCCTCCTCAGGCTGATGGCATCGCCCCTTCCCGAGGCCCGTGGGTTCGGGGAGATGGTCCTCGGAGAGCTGAAGAAGGTGATGCCGAGCTTCGTCGCCCGGGTCGACCGGCCGGACCGCGGGGGCGAGTGGATCGAATACCTGACCGAGAGACGGGAAGCGACCGAGCAGTGGGTGTCGCGACTGGGGCTCGATCGGTCCGAAGAGGGCAATCCCGGACCCTCGGTCGAGCTGATCGAGGTCCGGGGGTCGGAGGACGAGGTCCTGGCCTCCTGCCTGTTCGAGGGAGCCGGGGTCTCCGAAGCCGAGACGAGGGCCCGGATCGAGGCACTCGACGAAGACGAGCGGGAGGCCCTGATGGCCGCCCTGGTCGGGGACCGCCGGAATCGCCGGCATCGTCCGGGACGGGGATTCGAGGCGGTCTCCTACCGGTTCGAGATCGTCTCCGACTACGGTGCCTTCCGGGACCTCCAGCGCCACCGGATCCTGACCTGTCAGTGGCAGACCCTCTCGCCCGACCTCGGAGCCTGGGTTCCCGAAGAGCTCGAGGAGGCGGGCGTCGCCGACGAGTATCGCCGGGCCCTCGAGATCTCTCACTCCGAGTACGACCGCCTGGTCGAGGCAGGCGCGCCCGAGCTTGCGCCGTACGCCCTCTGCCTCGGGTACCGGATTCGGTACGTGCTCGACATGAACGCCCGTGAGGCGATGCAGTTGATCGAGCTGAGGTCCGGCAGGGAGGGCCACCCGACCTACAGGGCGGTCGCGATCGCGATGCACCGGGCCATAGCTGCCGAGCACCCCGCGGTCGCCGCCTCGATGGAGTTCGTAGACGACACCGAGGAGGAACGTCTCGAACGGATCCTCTCCGAGGTTCGGACCCACGCCAGGCAGCAGGCGATGGCGGCGACCACCAAGGCACCGCCCGGCATGAGCGATCTGAGCTGAAAAGGGTCGGGCCCGAGCACCACGTGGGTCTATCCTCAAAGCAGTGGTTTCGAGAAGCGACAGAAGAAGGGGTCTGTGGCTTTCGGTCCTGCTCGCAGCGGTTCTGGTCGTCCTCCTCCCGATGCAGGCGCAGGCATGGTGGAAGCCGAAGCCGACGGTTCGGCCCTGGCAGTTTCAGCTCCAGGGAAAGATCGACCGCTTGGTTCCTGCCGGTGTGTTCGAAACCGACGTCGACTACACCTCCCGTGCGACCGTGAAGGCCCTCAAGCGGAGTGGTGCCAGGGTCATCTGTTATCTGAATGCCGGCAGCTGGGAGAACTTCAGGTCCGACAGGGACCGTTTCCCGCGCCGGGTGCTGGGCAAGAGGTACGACGGCTATCCCGACGAGAGGTGGCTCGACATCTCGAGGTATCGGCTGTTCGCCCCGACCATCGAGAGCCGCGTCAAGAAGTGCCGCAGCAAGGGTTTCGACGGGATCGAGTTCGACAACGTCAACGGGTGGGAGAACCCGACCGGGTTCTCCATCACCAGAGCCGAGCAGCTCCGCTACAACCGGTGGCTGGCCCGGCTCGCCCATCGTCACCGACTTGCCGCCGGCCTCAAGAACGACGGACCGCAGGTGCCGCGCCTCGTGAAGGCGTTCGACTTCGCCGTGGTCGAGCAGTGCTTCCAGTACGACGAATGCGGGCAGTACCGGCCGTTCATCGAGAAGGGCAAGGCGGTCTTCTCGGTCGAGTACGAACTCCCGACCTCGGCCTTCTGTGATCGTGCGCTCGACCTCGGCTTCAGCTCGATTGCCAAGGACTACGACCTCTTTGCACTTCCGTGGCAGCCCTGCGTCCCTCCGCCGAGCTGAGTTCGGCTATCTGAGACGGCCGAACCAGGGAAGGAACCGGCCGACCCGGCGGCCGTACTCTTCGTAATCGGCTCCGAAGGTCGACCGGAGGTGTGGTTCTTCGACGACTCTCACCTGGATCTCGATCCCGAGGATCAGACAGATCCCGGCGACGACCGAGACCGGGTTGGGGACCAGCAGAAACAGCCCGAAAGTCAACGGAATCAGGGCCCCGAAGAATGGATTCCGCGAGAACCGGAACGGGCCGGCGACCACGAGGTTGGTCTCCTCGCCGGCTTCAACCCCGATCCGCCACGAGGCTCCCATCGCCCGCTGGGCGGCGAGCCCCACCGCTGCTCCGAGCAGGGCGACCGCCAGGCCGACCGAGGCGATCCAGGTCTTCTCGAGGGCCCCGAAGTTCCCGATTGTCCCGGTCAGCACCAGCACCGGGGCCACGAATCCACCGATCGCACCGGCCGCGAACAGGACCCCTGAGAGCCTGCCGAGAGGCCCGGACTCGGCCGAGATCCCGTGGAAGCCCGAGAACCCGGTCTGTCTGCTCATCTCGAGGCTCTTGCCGATGAAGGCCACCAGAAAGAAGACGCCGTAGATGGCCAGGGCGACGGTGGCTGCGGCCGAACCGCTCACTCGAAGAGCTCCATCACCGACTGAATCCTGTGGTCAGGGTCGACCCACTCGATCTCGGGCTGGGCGGCCTCCGAGCCCGGTCTCGAGACCAGGATCCCGTCAATCCCGACCGCCTGGGCACCGGCGACGTCGGTGTCGGCCCGGTCGCCGATCATCGCCACCCGTTCCGGACGCCCGAGGAGGTCGAGAGCGGCCTCGAAGATCGCCGGCGCAGGTTTGCCGGTGACCGTCGCCTCGACCCCGGATGCAGTTTCGACTGCGGCCAGTATCGACCCCGTCCCCGGCCATGGCCCGTCGGGCATCGGCATGGTCGGGTCGCGGCCGGTAGCCCCGAGCAGGGCCCCCTCCCTGGCTGCCATCGCGGCTGCCTTCAGCTCGGGGTAGGAGAAATCCTCGTGGCCCGAGACCATCACGCTCTCGGCCCTTCGCCACTCATCCAGTGGGACTGGTTCGATCCCTGCCTCCTCGACCTGCCTGCGGAAGGAGTCGGTGCCGATCACCACCGCGGGACTTCCCTCACCCGGCCCCTCGAGCACGAGGGAGATCAGGGTCCGGGCCGAGGTCACGACTTGGCCATCGGCCGCCTCGATCCCCTGTCGGCGAAGGAGCTCGGCATGCCCGTCCCCGGAGAGCCTCGGATTGTTGGTCACGAATGCGTAGGGCGCTCCGGTCTCGGCGAGCTTCGCCAGGGCCTCGACCGCCCCCGGCAGGGGGTCTTCCCCTAGCAGGACGACCCCGTCGATGTCGATCAGGAAACCGTCGTACTCGTCGGCGAGGGCCACTCAGGATGCGGCCTGGATCGCCTCGAGCAGCTGGGTCTTGTTCATCGAGGAACGACCCTTGATGCCGAGGTCGCTCGCTATCTCGTAGAGCTCGGCCTTGGTCATCGAGGCGGTGGCCTTCGGAGCGTTGCCGGTGGTAGACGCCGCTGGGGCCTTCGTGGCGGGCGGGGTGGTCTTCTTCCCGGCGCTCTCGATCGGTTCGGGCGGGCCGTCGGGTGATCCGATTTCCTCCTCGCCTCCGGCGAGGCGGTTGAGCAGGGCCAGCCCGATTCCGATTGCCCCGACGAGGATCGCCGCTCCGATCGCACAACTACGTCTCATTGGGAACCCTCCTGAAAAAGCCGTTTACCGGGAACCTCTCCTGACCGGCAGGTTAATGTCTGCGAGATCTTTTCGGGTACCGGGTGGGCGCCGTTCGCCCGCCGGACGCCGAGCGGCCCATGCCATCGACCCACAGCCACATCGTCATCGTCGGAGCAGGCCTCTCCGGGATCACCATGGCCCGGAGCCTGCTCGCTGCTGGCCACCAGGACCTGGTCCTGCTGGAGAGGGCGAGCGAGGTCGGGGGGACGTGGCGGGACAACACCTACCCGGGCTGTGCCTGTGACGTGCCGTCCCATCTCTACTCGCTCTCCTTCGCACCCAACCCCGACTGGTCGCGCGCATTCTCGCCCGGCCCGGAGATCCAGGCTTACGTCGAACTGGTGGCGATCGACGAGGGGGTGAGGCCCCTGGTTCGGTTCGACTGCGAGATGGAGGAGGCAGCTTGGGATCCTGAGCGGGGTCTCTGGCGCCTCGAAACGTCCCAGGGGGAGATGACCTGCGACATCCTGGTCAGCGCCGTAGGGGGCCTGAGCGAACCGCGGATACCCGATATCGAGGGGCTCGATCGGTTCCGGGGACCCGTCTTCCACTCGGCCCGGTGGGACCACGACTTCGACCCCTCCGGCAAGCGGGTCGCGGTGGTCGGGACGGGCGCCTCGGCGATCCAGATCGTTCCGGCCCTTCGGCCTGAGGTCGAGAAGATCGTCCTCTTCCAGCGGACCCCACCCTGGATCATGCCCGGCCAGGACCGGGAGATCTCCCGCCTGGAGAGGTTCCTCTTCCGGCGGTTCCCGGCCCTCCAGAAGCTGGTCAGGACGGCCTTTTACTGGGGCAGGGAGGCTTACGTCTTGCCGTTGCTAAGGCCCTGGCTTTCGCGGTTCGGTCGCCGGAGGGCCCTCCGGCACCTGGAGGACTCTGTCGCCGACCCCGACCTCCGCGCCCGACTGACCCCGGACTACGAGTTCGGCTGCAAGAGGATCCTGCCCTCGGCCAGCTGGTACCCGGCGATCTGCTCGGAGGAGGTCGAGCTGGTCAGCGATCCGGCGGTCGAGGTGGGGGAGGACTGGATCGCCGGCCCGGACGAGGTCGCCCACCAGGTCGATGCGATCGTCCTCTGTACGGGCTTCATGGCGACCGACGCGCCGGTCGGCGACTGGATACGGGGTCGGGACGGCAGGTCCCTCCACGGGGTCTGGCAGGGCAGCCCGGTCGCCCTCGACGCGACGGCGGTTGCCGGCTTCCCCAACTTCTTTATGTTCACCGGGCCGAACTCGGGGCTCGGTCACACCTCGATCCTGATCATGTCCGAGGCCCAGGCGTAGTACATAACCGAAGCGGTTTCGAGGCTCGCCCCCGGTTCGGCGATCTTGCCCGCACCGGGGGCCCAGGCAAGCTGGAGGGAGAGGATCGACCGGATGAGCCGCGGGACCGTCTGGCTGGAAGGGGGCTGCCAGAGCTGGTACCTGGATGCGACCGGTCGAAACGCGACCGTCTGGCCCTCCTTCGCCCACCGCTTCCGCCGAAGGGTCGAGCACTTCGACCCTTCGCGGTACCTCTACTTTCCCGAAGCCCGGACGGAGGCGTCCCCGGAGAAGCCGATCGCCGTCAGGCGGTGATGCCCTGTATCCCGAGGTTGACCAGGAATATGCCGGCCGCGGCCATCCCGATGATCGCCCCGGTCTTGTGGCCCCTCTCGTCCTTCGGCGATAGGGCGACCATCACCGCACAGCCGGCCAGGTAGAGACCGAAAACGAGGAGGGAAGCCCCCTCGGCGACGATCCCCCAGTCGAAGGCGACTGCGAGGATCGCCGTGACGCCCCAGGCGAGGTTGGCCACCCCGGTCTCGAGCTGGAAGCCGTTCCGCACACCCAGGTCCCAGCCCATCCGCTTCGCGTCCGAGCGGTGGAAGACCGAGTGCCTGAGCCACGAGAGGACCCCCGGAATTCCGACGCCGAGGAGGGCGGCCAGGGTCAGGCTCGGCGGGTCGTCGTAGACGGTCGTGTACCCGATCAGGATGCCGGCTCCCCCGATCACGTAGGTGGCGAGCATCAGGTACTTCGAGATCCGCGGATCCTCACGGTCCATCTTCAACTCCCTCTCCTTCAGGCCTCCGTGCTTCCCTTATTGCGCTGGCCAGTATGGCACCCGGTGTTGTCGCCGACCAACCCGGAGCCAACTCAATTCCGCGTTCAGAGGCAAGCAGTAGGCCCTCTCGACCGAAGGGATAGTGCAAGACGCACAGCCCGAAGGTCGAGAGGGCCTAGAGCGCAGCCCTATGTGCGCGGAATCAGCCGCAGCCGGTGTTGTTGCCGCAAGACGAGCACGTGTAGCAACTACCCGTCCGCTGCATCATCCCGCCGCACTGGTCACAGGCCGGCCCCAGCTCGGCAGCGCCGCTCGACACCTGGACCTTCGCCGGGACCACCGGAACGTCGTCGGTCAGGGCCTCGGCGGCCGGTACGGCCGAGCCGCCTGGGTCCTGGCCGTGGTGGCCGTTCCCGTTGCCATTTCCGTTGCCGTTGCCCGACTCCTCGTGCTCGGCTTCCTTGCGACGCCTGACCTCTTCGGTGAGGATTCCCTGCTCCTCGAGGAACTCGGGGTCCTCGACGAACTGCGAGGCGAGCCACCGCATGATGTAGTCGGGCATCGACTTGGCGAATGGGATCTCGGGGTTGCCGGTGATCCCCTCCGGGTCGAACCTCATGTAGCTGAACTTCCGCACGAACACCTCGAGCGGAACGCCGTACTGGAGGCCGATCGAGATCGCCGTCGCGAAGGCGTTCATCATCCCTCGCATCGTCGAGCCCTCCTTGCCGATGTCGGTCAGGAAGATCTCCCCGATCGTGCCGTCCTCGTACCGGCCGGCCGTTATGTAGCCCTCGTGGCCGCCGACCGAGAACTTGTGGGTCACCGACTCGCGGGTCTTCGGCATCCGGTGCCTGACCGGCCCGGCCTCCTCCTCGCCGCCGGCTTCCTTCTCGTCCTGGGCGTCGGTCCGGAGCGCCTGGGCCGTCTTCGAGCCGTCCCGGTAGATCGCCAGTGCCTTGAGGCCCTTCTCCCAGCCCCGGGTGTAGGCGTCGGCGATGTCCTCGATCGTTGCGTCGTTCGGCAGGTTGACCGTCTTCGAGATCGCGCCAGAGATGAACGGCTGCACCGCGGCCATCATGTCGATGTGGCCGGTGTGGGAGATCGCCCGCTCGCCGACCGCCACGTCGAACACCGGCAGGTGCTCCTGCTTTAGGCCAGGGGCCCCGACGATCGTGCTGTGCTCGTCGATGTGCGACTCGATCTGGGCGATCTCGGACTCGCCGGAGCCCCGCGTCCGGAGCGCCATCGGCACCGACCGGTTGACGATCGTCATCGAACCACCACCGACCAGCTCCTTGAACTTGACCAGCGAGAAGTCCGGCTCGATGCCGGTCGTGTCGCAGTCCATCAGGAAGCTGATCGTGCCGGTGGGGGCGAGCACGGTCGCCTGGGCGTTCCGGTAGCCCTCGTCCTCGCCGATCGACACGGCCCGGTCCCATTCGTTGCGGGCGGCCTGGAGCAGATCCTCGGGAACTCCCTCGGACTCGATCTCGTAGGCGGCGTCGCGATGCATCCGCATGACCGCGTTGTGGGGCTCGCGGTTCTCCTCGTAGGCCTCGTACGGCCCCATCGCGCCAGCGATCTCGGCCGAGCGCCGGTAGGCGCGCCCGGTCATCACCGCAGTAATCGCCGCGGCCAGGTTGCGGCCCTCCTCGGAGTCGTAGGGCATCCCCTTGCTCATCAGGAGCGCCCCGAGGTTGGCGTAACCGAGGCCCAGCTGGCGGAACCGGTTCGCGTTCTCGTCGATCTCGGGAGTCGGGTAGCTGGAGAATCCGACCACGATCTCCTGGGCCAGGAAGACCGTGTCGACCACGGCCTCGAAGCCCTTGACGTCGAACGAGCCGTCGTCGTTTCGGAACTTCATCAGGTTGATCGAGGCGAGGTTGCAGGCCGAGTCGTCGACGTGCATGTACTCCGAGCACGGGTTCGAGGCGTTGATCCTCCCCGAGTTCGGGCAGGTGTGCCAGCGGTTGATCGTCGTGTCGTACTGGATCCCGGGATCGGCGCAACGCCAGGCGGCATCGGCGATCTGGTTCATCAGGTCGCGGGCTCCGACCGTCTCGGTGACCGAGCCGTCGGTACGGGCGATCAGGTCCCAGTCGGCGTCGTCGCGGCAGGCCTCCATGAAGGCGTCGGATACCCGAACCGAGTTGTTCGCATTCTGGTACTGGATCGAGGTGAAGCCATCACCGTCGATCGACATGTCGAAGCCGGCGTCGCGGAGCGCTTCTGCCTTCTCCTCCTCGCGGGCCTTGCACCAGACGAAGTCCTCGATGTCGGGGTGGTCGACGTCGAGCACGACCATCTTCGCCGCCCGGCGGGTCTTGCCGCCGGACTTGATCGTCCCGGCCCATGAGTCGGCGCCGCGCATGAAGCTGACCGGCCCGGAGGCGGTGCCGCCCTTGGCCAGCTGTTCGGTCGAGCCGCGGATGTTCGAGAGGTTGATGCCCGAGCCGGAGCCGCCGCGGAAGATCATCCCCTCCTTGGTGTTCCAGTCGAGGATCGACTCCATCGTGTCGTCGACGCTGAGGATGAAGCAGGCCGAGCACTGGGGCTTCTCCTCGAAGCCGACGTTGAACCAGACCGGCGAGTTGAAGGCCACCTCCTGATGGAGCAGGATCGCGGTCAGCTCGTCCTCGAAGGCTTCGGCATCGGCCTCACTGGCGAAGTAGCCACCCTCGCGACCCCAGCCGGCGATCGTGCCTGCGACCCGGGAGATCATCTGCTTGACGGAGGTCTCGCGCTCATCGCTCCCGAGCTGGCCACGGAAGTACTTCTGGGCGACGATGTTGGTCGCGTTCTGGGACCACGACCTGGGGAACTCGACCCCGCGCTGTTCGAAGGCCGGGTTTGCCGGATCGCCGATCACGGCGTCACGGAGCTCCCATTCGACCTGGTCGAAGGGGTGCTCCCCCTCCCGGGTCAGCCTCCGCTCGACGGTCACTCCCGCTGGGTTGATCTTGGTTTCTTGGGTCGTCGTCTGGGCCATCTCTCTCGCTCTCTCTCCGGATTACTTACTAAAGGTAACCGTTACTCGTTCTTTGCCAGGGTGGGGGTCAGCTGGTCGATCTCGGCCTGGACGTCCTCGACGTCCAGCTGCCGGTAGACAGCTGCAAACTGCAGGTACGCGACCTGGTCGATCCGCTTGAGTCCTGCGAGACACATCTCGCCGACCTTCGCAGCCGGGATCTCACCCCCGGAGCGGCGTGCCGCCGCCTCGACCCGTTCGACCAGAGCATCGATCGCCTCCGGCCGTACCGGTCGCTTGTGCGAGGCCCGCTCCAGGCCGCCGCGCAACTTGGCGCGGTCGAACGGCTGGCGCTGGCCGTCCCTCTTGCGGACGAAGAGATTCTCCGTTTCGTACCGCTCGTAGGTGGTGAAGCGATGGCCACAGGCAGGGCACTCCCGCCTGCGCCTGACAGCGGCTCCTTCCGAGGTTCCTCGGCTTTCGAGCACGCGACTCGCCTCTCCACACTCAGGGCAACGCACATGGGCGAAGATACTAGGAGTGGAGCCGGATACCTTTCCTCGACACTACATGTAGCGGTTGGGTAGGAAAGGCTCGCCGCAACCTCCGGAGTACTTCCGGTCGCCCGTTCACCGGCGGACCACTCCCGACCCGATCCCCGGCTGGGAGAATCCCGAGTCCATGGACGGTTCCGACCCGACCAGCCCGACCCGAACCGAATCCGAGCCGGTCGAGGCTGGCCAGGAGGACCCCGCCGGGGCCGGCGACTCCCGCCTGTCGATCTTCCTCAGGTTCCTGAAGATCGGCCTGATCGCCTGGGGCGGCCCGGCCGCCCAGACCCAGATCCTCTACCGGGAGTGCGTCGAAGAGGAGAAGTGGGTCAGCTCCTCCTCCTTCCGGAAGACGCTCGCCGTCTACCAGGTCCTGCCCGGGCCGGAGGTGACCGAACTCTGCATCTACTTCGGTCGGCTGAGGGCCGGCCGGCTGGGGGGAGTGCTCGGTGGACTCGGCTTCCTGCTCCCCGGCTTCCTGATGATGCTCGCCCTCTCGGTTGCCTACGTCGAGTTCGACCTGAGCGAGCGGTTCGGATCCTTCTTCGGTGGGATGCAGGCAGCGGTCGGCGGCCTGGTCGCGATGGCGGTGATCCGGCTGGGCCGGCGCTTCCTCGACGACGTCCCCCTGTTCCTGATCGCCGGGGCCGCCTTCGGCCTGACCCTGGGGATCGTACTCTCGTTCGTGCTCGTCCTCCTGCTCGCCGGCCTCGCCTACGAAGTGGTCAGGTGGACCCGTGGGGGCGACCGGGACCTGGTCGCGGTCTCGCCTCTCGTCCTGGTGGCGATCGCGGCGACGGTCGGCGGCGCGACCCTCCTGGTCGAGGTGTTCTGGGAGGGACTGAAGGCCGGCCTCCTGACCTTCGGAGGGGCCTACACGGTGGTCCCGTTTCTCCAGGAGTCGGTGGTGGGCACGAAGGGCTGGCTGACCGAGGCCGAGTTCCTCGACGGCCTCGCCCTCGGGGGGATCCTGCCGGCCCCGCTGGTGATCATCACCACCTTCGCCGGTTACCTGACCGACGGCCTTGCCGGGGCGCTGGTCATGACCTTCGCGATCTTCCTGCCGGCCTTCCTGTTGCCGACCTTCTTCCACTCCCAGCTGGTTCGGATTTCCGAGCACCCGAGGCTCGAGAGCTTCCTCCACGGGGTGACCGCCGGGGTGGTCGGACTGATCGCCGCCGTGGTGGTCCAGATCGTCGATACCTCGGTGACCGGACTTTGGACTGCTGTGATCGCGGCGGTCTCCTTCCTGATCCTGTTCAGGGTCGAGTCGAAGCTGACCATCCCTGTCGTGGTGCTCGGTGCCGGGGTGGCCGGCAGCCTGATCGGGGTTGGCTGAGCGGGAGCGGCGCTCCGGTACGCTCGTTGGGCTGATGAACCACGCCGCAGACAGCGACAGGGGTCCGGAGGAGGCCTCCGAGTCGGCCCGTATCCGGGCCCTCGAGCTGGCCCAGGCGGCCCGCGAGGGGGCTGCCGAGAAGGCCGAACAGGTGCGGGAGGCAGCGGCCGACACCGCGGTCGCTCTGCGGGATTCCGCCACCGACACCGCTTCGGCGCTCCGCGAGACGGCTTCGGACACCCTGCGGAAGGTCAAGCCGAAGTTCCGCGGAGTGAGTCACGAGTGGGCCTTCTTCGTTTCGCTCGGGCTGGGGGTCTCCCTGATCGTCTTCGCCGACACCCCGATGAAGCTCCTGGCCGCCGCGATCTACGCCGTCTCGCTCTCGGCACTGTTTGGCGTCTCGGCCCTTTACCACCGGGTCGACTGGAAGACGAGCCGGGCGAGGACGCTGATGCGCCGCCTCGACCACTCGATGATCTTCCTGTTGATCGCCGGAACGGTCACGCCCTTCGCCCTCCTGACCATCTCCGGGACCCTCGCCACGGTGATCCTGATCGCGGTCTGGACCGGGGCGGTGGTCGGAATCGCGATCGAGTTGCTCTGGATCGGCTCGCCCAAATGGGTAAGCGTGATCGTCTACCTGGTTGTCGGCTGGATCGGGGCGATCGCCTTCCCGGCGATCGTCGGCAGCGCCGGGATCGCGGCCGGCCTGTTGATCGCAACCGGCGGGATCCTCTACACGGTCGGGGCCGTGGTCTACGCGACCCGGAGGCCCGACCCGGTCCCCTCCAAGTTCGGCTACCACGAGGTCTTCCACCTGCTGGTGGTCGGTGCCGCCGGAGCCCACTTCGCCGCCGTCGCCCTGTTCGCCCTCTGATCTTTTGCCCCGGCCCGCCCCCGACACCTCCGAGGGTTCGCTGCGGGTCGGCCCCGCAGAGGTGCGGGTGTTCGAGGCAGGCCCGCATCAGGCCTCCGAGGCGGTCGCCTTCTTCCACGGCAATCCCGGCTCGGCCGGTGACTGGGTCGGACTGGTCGGGAAAGTCGGTGAGCTTGCCCGGGCGGTCGCCTTCGACCTGCCGGGCTTCGGTCAGAGTCCTTCCCCGCCCGGTTTCGACCCCACGATCGAGGAGTACGCCGACTGGGTAGGAGAGGCACTCGACGCCGCCGGGATCGCCCGGGTCCACCTGGTCCTCCACGACTTCGGTGGTCCGATCGCACTTGTCTGGGCCGCCCGGAACCCCGACCGGGTCGCCAGCGTGACCATGTTCAACACCGGGATCCTCACCGGGTACGACTGGCACACGATGGCCCGGGTCTGGCAGACACCGCTACTGGGCGAGCTGGCGATGATGATTTCGAGCCGTCAGGTATTCCGGCGCGCGGTCGCCTCGGCCGAGCCGCGCGGGTTGCCGCGGGAGTTCCTCGACGAGATGTTCGATAACTACGACCGTGAGACCAGGGCCGCCGTGCTCGACCTCTATCGGAGTGCGAAGGACCTGGGCGGCCGGGCCGACGAGGTCGCCCGCCAGCTCGCCGCGGCCGACATCCCGGCGCTGGTCGTCTGGGGGGCGAGGGATCACTACCTGAATGCCTCGTTCGCCTCCCGCCAACGCGAGGCCTTCCCTTCGGCCGAGGTGCACCTGGTCCCCGACTCCGGCCACTGGCCGTTCATCGACTCGCCAGAAGTCTGCGAGGCCCTGCTGCTCGCCTTCCTCGAGCAGCGGATCTAACCGGGGGTTCGGAGCGAGTCCACGGTCCTGGCCAGGCCATCGGCCAGGGTGGTTCCGGGCGACCAGCCGAGGCCGGAGCCGGCAAGCGAGGCGTCGAGGTAGATCGACTCGACCTCCCCGTCGCGGGCCTCCTCGTGGACGACCTCCACCTCGCGGTCATCGAACAGCTCGTCGATCATCTCGACCAGGCGGTTGACCGAGGTCTCCTCGCCGGTCGCGATGTTGAAGGTTCCGGGCGGGTTCTCGGAGGCGGCGAGGAAGGCGGCTACGACGTCGCCGACGAAGACGTAGTCCCGGGTCTGCTCACCGCTGCCGAACACCGCCAGGGCCTGGCCGTCGAGCGCCCGGCCGAGGAAGATCGCGATCACCCCGGCTTCCCCCTTCGGGTCCTGTCTCGGCCCGTAGACGTTGCCGAATCTGAGCGAGGTCCCCTCCAGTCTTCCGGTCCGGGTGAACTGGGTCACGTAGCCCTCGGCCGCCGCCTTGCTCTGGCCGTAGGGGGCGATCGGCAGGATCTCGGCTTCCTCGGCGAAGGGAAGGGGCCGGTCGGCACCCTCGCCGTAGATCGCTCCTCCGGTCGAGGCGAAGACGAAACGGGGGCAGTTCGCATTGGCGGCTGCAGAGAGCATCCGGACCGTCCCGACCACGTTGACCGAGGCATCGAAGGCCGGATCGGCCACCGAGCGGCGGACGTCCATCTGGGCGGCCAGGTGGAAGACGACGTCCGGTCCGAAGGCTGCCACGATCTCCGGGATCCGGTCACTCGTGGCGATGTCTTCTACGTGGAGTACGGCCCCGGCGTCGACCGCCTGATCCAGGTTCTCCCGCCTGCCGGTCGAGAGGTCATCGATCACCTCGACTTCATCTCCGCGGGCGATCAATGCGTCGACCAGGTTCGATCCGATGAACCCGGCCCCACCTGTTACGAGGGCCTTCATTGGGTCGCGATCCTATTCGGAAACCGTCCACCCGACGGTGCCCGAAAACGGGGAGAGGCCGGATTCGGACCCTTCGGGTCCGGGAAAGCCGCCCGACCGGTCCTGCTACCCTCGCCCCGGCCATGAGGCTGATCATCACCGAGAAGAACAACTCCGCAAAGAAGATCGCCGAGATCCTCTCCAACGGCGACTACAGCGAGGATGCCTCCTACAAGGTCCCTCTATATACGTGGGAGGGTCCCGAGGGGGAGAGCATGACCATGGGTCTCAAGGGCCATGCGGTCGAGCGGGCCTTCCCCGACGAGAAGATCTACAAGCAGTGGAAGCTGGACACCCTGCATGACCTGGTCGATGCCCCGCTCGTCCTACGGCCGACCGACGGCAACGTGATCCGGGCGGTCCGCAAGCAGGCAAAGGGGGCGACCAGCCTGATCATCGCGACCGACTTCGATCGCGAGGGGGAGCTGATCGGCCTCGAGACCCTCGAAGAGGCCCTTGATGTAAACCCCGAGCTCGGCCCGACCGTGCGTCGGGCCCGTTACTCGGCCCTGACCAGGGACGAGATCGAGCGGGCCTTCTCCCACCTCGACGACCTCTCCTACCCGCTGGCCAACGCCGGCGGTGCCCGTCAGGACATCGACCTCTACTGGGGTGCGACCCTGACCAGGGCCGTCTCCCTGGTCAGCCGGGCTTACGGCTCGAACTTCCTCTCGGTCGGCAGGGTCCAGAGCCCGACCCTTGGCCTGATCGTCGAGCGCGAGCTGGAGCGTCGGGCCCACGTGGCCGAACCATTCTGGGAGCTCTTCGCCAAGTTCGCCCACCCGGATGGCACCTTCCAGGCCCACCACGCGACCGACAAGTTCTGGGACGAGGCCGAGGCCAAGGCGGCGCTGGAGGCGACCACCGGTACCGGGACGGTCGAGTCCCTGACCAGCCGCAAGAACAGCTCGAAGCCGCCGACCCCGTACAACACCAACTCCTTCCAGGTCGATGCCTCGAGCCGGCTCGGGATAACGCCCAAGCGGGCGATGAGCCTCGCCGAGGACCTCTACATGGACGGCTTCATCTCCTACCCGCGGACCGACAACACGGTCTATCCGGAGTCGCTTCCCCTCAAGGAGACGATCCAGGCCCTGGTCAAGATTGACGATTTCTCCCAGGCCGCCTACCTGCTCGACGGTCCGCTCCAGCCGACCCGCGGCAAGAAGGAAGACCAGGCCCACCCACCGATCTATCCGACCCAGGCGGTCTACCCGAGCGCATTGGCGGAGGACAAGCGCCGGGTCTACGAGCTGGTCGTCCGCCGCTTCCTCGCCACCTTCGCCGGGCCGATGATCTCCGAGTCGACCCGGGCCGACATCTCGATCGGGGGCCAGACCTACTTCGTTCGCGGCAAGGTGGTACTCGACCCGGGCTACGCCGGGATCTACCACTACTCCCGCTCCGACGACGACGAGATCCCTGCCCTGGAAGAGGGCCAGAAGCTCGAGCTCAACGGCGCGCCCTGGCTGGAGGAAAAGGAGACCCAGCCGCCGCCCAGGCTCTCCCAGGCGACGCTGGTCCAGATGAAGGACGAGCACGGCCTCGGCACCCAGGCGCCCCGCGCCGACCTCATCCAGAAGCTCTACAGCCGGCGGTACGTCCGGAACAACCCGCCCGAGCCGACCGCCACCGGCATGGCGATGTACGAGGCCTTCAAGCAGTACGTGCCCGGCATGGCGACGGCCGAGATGACCGCATCGCTCGAGGCCGAGATGGACCGGATCGCCGAGGGTGAGATGACCAAGGACGAGGTGGTCGACGACAGCCGTGGGCTGCTCCACGCGACGATCGACGAGATCCTGAACGGCGAGGAAGAGCTCTCGAAGATGATCTGGGCCGGGATGGACCGGGACCGGATCCTCGGCCCCTGTCTCGCCTGCGAGGAGGCAGGCCGGACCAGGGAGGACGGCTCCCCCAACATGCTCCGGATCATCCGGTCGAAGGCGTCGGGCAAGTCGTTCGTCGGCTGCACCGGCTACGACGCCGAGCACAAGGACGACCCGAAGAAGTCCTGCGATACCTCGTTCCCGATGCCCCAGCCCAACTTCTACGAGGTCACGCCGCTGGAGGAGCGCTGCTCGATCTGCGGCAAGACGCCGAGGGTGAACGTCAAGAACCGGAACAGCCGCCGCCGCCCCTGGCAGCTCTGCTTCAACGAGGACTGCCCGACCATGGTCGAGATGGGTGAGCGAAAGGCCGAGCGCGAGGCTGCCCAGAAGGCCAAGAAGGAGATGGAGGCCAAGGAAGCGGCCTCAGGCAACGGGGCCAAGCCGAAGAAGAAGGTCGCGACGGCCTCGGGCAACGGGGCCAGCTCGAACGGAAAGGCCTCGGGCAAGAATGGGGCCGGCGGCCGGAAGAAGGCGGCGGCGGCCGCCGGGGCGAGGTCGGGACCGCCTGACCCCGGGACCCGACGGGTCCGGAAGGCCGGGTCCGGTCGCGGGTCGAAGGGCGGCGGGCGCAAGTCCGCAGGCTGAGGGCCCGGGGTGTTCATCTCCTTCGAAGGGGTGGACGGATCGGGCAAGTCGACCCAGGCGCGACTGCTCTCTGATGCCCTCAAGGCAGAGGGCCGTGAAGTACTGGAGATAAGGGAGCCGGGCGGGACCGCTGCAGCCGAGCAGGTTCGTGAGCTGCTCGCCGATCCGGCCGTACCGCTCGATCCGGTGGCCGAGCTGATGCTCTTTCTGGCCGCCAGGGCCGACCTCGTCGCGACCGTGCTTCGACCGGCTCTCGAGGCCGGTGCATGGGTCGTCTCCGACCGCTACTCGGACTCGACCGAGGCCTACCAGGGACACGCCAGGGGCCTCGGCTCGCAACGGGTCAGGGACCTGAACGATGCGGCAACCGGTGGCCTCGCCCCCGACCTGACCTTTCTGCTCGAGGTCGAGCCCGGCCAGGCCCTCGCCCGAGCGGTCGATGGTGGCCGGTTCGAGGCCGAGGGAGAGGAGTTCCAGCGGGCGGTGGGGGAGGCCTACCTCGAGATAGCCGGGCGCGATTCCGACCGGGTGGTGGTGATCGATGGTTCCGGCTCGGAGGAGGAGGTCTACCGACAGGTGGTCGATGCAGTCGCGGCGAGGGCCGGCTCGTGACCTCCCCGAGTCCGGAACGACTCGAGGGTGCGCCACCCCACCAGGACCGGGCGGCCGGCGTGCTCGCCGGTGCGCTCAGTCAGGGTCCGTCCCACGCCTATCTCCTGGTCGGTCCCGCGGGCTCGGGAAAGGCCGCGCTCGCCCGGGCCTTCGCGGCCGGCCTCCTGGCCGCGGGCTCGCCCGATCCCCAAGACGCCCGGCGCCGGGCCCTGATCGACCCCTCGCCCCATCCCGACCTGGTCTGGCTATCTCCCGGGGGAGCGGGTCACGCCGTCGCCGACGTCCGCGACCGCCTGGTCCACGTCGCGCCGCTCAGTCCGTTCGAGGGGTCGAGGCGGGTCTTCGTGATCGAGCGGGCCGAGTCCCTGGGCGAGGAGAGCCAGAACGCCATGCTGAAGACGCTCGAAGAGCCACCCGCCCACGCTTGCCTCATCCTCCTGGCAGACGATCAGGACTCGGTGCTGCCGACGGTCGCCTCCCGCTGTCAGCTGGTCGAGCTCGATCCGCTGCCTGAGTCGGTGGTGCGGGAGAGACTCGGCTCGGGGGTCCCGGAGGAGACTGCGACCGCACTTGCCCGCCTCTCCGGGGGCGATCCGTCCCGGGCCGTCTTCCTCGCGGGCGGCTCGGGTTCGAAGGTCCGCGACTCGGTCGAACGGATGATGGCCGGGGTGGTGACCGGGGACCTCGGGGGTTCCCCGTGGCTGGGACTCCTCGAAACGGCAGAGGAGGCAGGAGAGCTCGCAGGCGGGGAGACCAAGCTGGCCCTCGAGGCAGAGGCCGAACAGGGCGCCCGGCTTTCCAAGTCCGATACGGAAGCTGCGATCAAACGAGCGGCGAGGCGAGCCCGGACCGAGGTGCTGGCCACGGGTCTCGGCCTGGCCGCTGCCTGGGCAAGGGACTGGGCGGTGGTCGCGGCCGGTTCGCCCGAGCTTGCCTTCAACCTGGACCGCCTCGACCGGCTCTCGGCCCAGGCCGACGGGATTCCGGTCCCGGTCGCGACCGAGGCGGTCGAGCTGGTCGAGGAGACCCGGCGGAGGCTCCGCCTCAACGTGTCCGAGGAACTGGCGCTCGAGGCGCTCTGCTTCAGGCTCGAGCGTTTACTCGGCGGCGCCGTCGTCGCCTGATTCGCCGCCGTCGCCCTCTCCCGGATACTCCCGATCGGCCTTGGCGATCGCGTTCTCCTGGGCGAGCCGGGTGATCTGCTTGGCCTGACCAGAGATGATCACGCTGAAGTTGACCGCGAGGGCGAGCAGGAAGAGGATCAGCAGGGTGAACAGGGCGACGTTCGTGTCCCTCACCCCGAGCGCCGAGGCGAGGACCTCGAGCAGGCCCGGGAAGGCAGCCCCGGCAAGGAGTGCCAGTCCGGCCAGGAACCAGATCACGCTGTAGCGCTCCTGGAGGCGCCCCCTCCGGATCAGGTCGAGGATGAAGACCATGAAGCCGATCGCAATCAGGGCAGCGATCACCCGGGTCTGGGTCGAGAGGCTTACCGTCGGTTCGGCTGCGGCGGCGAGGATCGCGCTCATCGGTCGCTCTCCGCTCCATCCGGGTGCCTCGGCCGGAACATCCCGACCAGGATGACGATCAGGCTCTTGAAGATGAAGAAGGCCGACTTGACCGGGGAGAGGAAGGATTCGCCCTGTTCCCGCGGCAGCATCCTCACCGGGACCTCCTCCACCCGCAGGCCTGCCCTGACCGCGCGCTGGAGCGATTCGACCTCGGCGAAGTCGGGCGAGTAGTACTCGCCGAACAGCTCCATGGCGCGGCGGTTTCCAGCCCTCATCCCGCTGGTCGTGTCGGTGAACCGCTGCCGGGTGTCAAAGCTCAAGGCGTACCTGAACAGGTTGGTCCCGATCCGGCGGGCCCGGGAGGGGCTGTAGTCCTCGGCCTCTGCCAGCTCCGGGTCCCGGTAGCGGGAGCCGATCACCAGGTCGGCCCGGTCTGCCTCGACCTCGGCCAGCAGGCGGACCACTTCCGCCGGGGGGTGCAGGCCGTCGCCGTCGAGGTGGGCGAACTTCTCGAAGCCGTGCTTCAGACCGAACAGGTAGCCGGTCTGGAGGGCGGCACCGAGACCCTGGTTGACCGGCAGGGGAGCGACGATCGCCCCG
>JBJTBP010000050.1:0-4448 GCA_046091385.1 Solirubrobacterales bacterium
ATGGCCGAGCAGCACAAGTACTTGATGGACGAGTCGAAGATCCCGGACCGCTGGACCAACATCGCGGCCGACCTCCCCGGTGAGCCACTGCCACCGCTCAACCCCGGCACAGGTCAACCGCTCGGACCGGAGGACCTCGCCCCGCTCTTCCCGATGGGCCTGATCCAGCAGGAAGTCTCGATGGATCCCGAAATCGAGATCCCGGACGAAGTCCGTGATGCCTACCGGCTCTGGAGGCCCACCCCCTTGATGAGGGCGACCAGGCTCGAGAAGGCGCTCGACACCCCGGCCCACATCTACTACAAGTACGAGGGCGTCTCTCCGGCTGGCTCCCACAAGCCGAACACGGCAGTTCCCCAGGCCTTCTACAACGCCGCCGAAGGTGTCAAGAAGCTGGCGACCGAGACCGGTGCCGGCCAGTGGGGCTCGTCACTCGCCTTCGCCTGCCAGATGTTCGGCCTCGAGTGTGAGGTGTTCATGGTCGGAGCCTCCTACGACCACAAGCCGTACCGCCGGGCGATGATGGAGACCTGGGGCGCCGAGGTCCACCGCAGCCCCTCCGATCTGACCGAGGCCGGCCGCTCCCAGGCCGAGCACTCGACCGGCAGCCTCGGGATCGCGATCTCCGAGGCGGTCGAGGTCGCCGCCCAGAACGAGGACACCAAGTACGCGCTCGGCTCGGTGCTGAACCACGTCTGCCTCCACCAGACGGTGATCGGCGAGGAAGCGATCGCCCAGCTCGAGATGGCCGGCGAGTACCCCGATGTCGTCGTCGGCTGCGTCGGCGGAGGGTCGAACTTCGCCGGGATCGCCTTCCCGCTGCTCCGGAAGAAGCTCAAGGAAGGACTCGACACCAGGTTCCTCGCGGTCGAGCCGGCCGCCTGCCCGACCCTTACCAAGGGCATCTATGCCTACGACTTCGGTGACACGGTCGGGATGGCCCCGATGATGCCGATGTACACATTGGGTCACGACTTCGTGCCGCCGCCGGTCCACGCCGGCGGCCTCCGGTACCACGGCGACGCCCCGATCCTCTGCGCGCTTGTCAAGGAGGGCCTGATCGACGCCGAGGCGATCCCCCAGACCGAGGCATTCGAGGCCGCGGTCACCTTCGCCCGCGCCGAGGGGATCATCCCGGCGCCGGAGCCGACCCACGCGATCCGGGCCGTCTTCAACGAGGCCGAGGAGGCCAAGCAGGCCGGTGAGGAGCGGGTCATCCTGTTCAACCTCTGCGGTCACGGCCACCTCGACCTGGCCGCCTACCAGGCCTTCATGTCAGGCGAGCTCGAAGACCTCGAGTTCTCCGAGGAGGAGATGCAGCGGGCGCTCGAGTCACTCCCGGAGGCGCCCTCGGTCGCCTGACGAGCGGGGACCGGCAGAGGGAACGAAACGGAGGTAGGGATGCCAGCGATCGAGTCGAAGATGATGCCGCTCGGGACCCCGGCGCCCGACTTCTCGCTGCCGGATCCGTCGGGAGCCGTTCATTCCCTGGCCGACTCCGGTGATGCAGGGGCCGTGGTGGTCGCCTTCATCTGCAACCACTGCCCGTACGTCCAGCACATGGCCCCGGCCCTGGCCGGGGTCTCCTCGGAGCTGATCGACCGGGGTGCTGCCGTGTTTGCGATCAATTCGAACGATGCCGAGATGTACCCGGACGATTCGCCGGAGCAGATGGAGCGCGAGTCGGCCGTCCACGGCTACCGCTTCCCCTATCTGGTCGACGCAGACCAGTCGGTGGCGAAGGCGTACGGCGCCGTCTGCACCCCAGACCTGTTCGTCTTCGACCGGGATCGCAACCTCGCCTACCGGGGCCAGTTCGACTCGACCCGACCCTCGTCGGGAGGCCCGGCGACCGGGGTGGACCTGGCCAATGCGGTGGACGCCGTCCTGGCCGGAAAGCCGGCACCGGAACCGCAGCTGCCGAGCCTCGGCTGCTCGATCAAGTGGAAGCCGGGGAATGAGCCCGGGTAGATCGGACCGGTAGGGCCAGCCCCTCCGGTCACCGATCTAGATTCGACCATCGACCCAGCCAGACGACAGACGACCCAGCCGACCGGAGGAAAGCCAGCCCGATGAAGAGCCTGACCAGGACCGTCCTTGCATTCACCCTGACCGCCGCCCTGACCCTTGGAGTCGTCGCCTGTTCTGACGATTCAGGGTCGGGCAATGACTGGCGGATCGGTCTCGAGGCTCCGCTTTCGGGCGACCTCGAGGTCCTCGGCTCCGGAATGTTGAAGGGCGCCCAGATGGCGGCCAACGAGATCAACGAGTCCGGTGGCCTGCGTGGAAGGGAAGTGACGATCGTCCCGATCGATGATGCCGGCGATCCGGCGACCGGGGTCAAGGCGGCCAACGAGGCGATCAAGAAGGGCCTCGACGGCGTGGTCGGCCCCTACAACTCGGGCGTCGGGATCGAGACTCTCCCGCTCTACATAAAGGACGGCCTGGTGCCGATCCGGCTGACTTCCGACGACTCGACCAACGGTCTCGGCTTCACCCTCCAGCCGATGACCTACCAGATCGCCCCCGTCGCGACCAAGGCGATGGACGAGTGGCTCGGGGCGAAGACCGTGGCGATCGCCTACGACAAAACCGAGGCCTACACGAAGACCGAGGCCGAGGCCGTGCGATCCGGCCTCGAGGCTGCCGGTGTGGATGTGGTCGCCTACGAGGGGATCGAGCCCGGCAAGGACGACTACTCGAAGGAGGTCGGCAAGCTGGCCGGCACCGGCGCCGACGTCGCCTATCTGGTCACCTACTACCCCGAGGGCGGCCTGATCGCCAGGGAGATGTTCAACCAGAAGGTCAAGACCCAGTGCATGGCCGACTACGGCGCATACGACAACGGCTTCATCCAGACTGCCGGCCAGAAGGCGGCGGCCAACTGCCCGGTGGTCGGCGTGCCGGCGCCTTCCGACTTCAAGGGGTCAACCAATTACGTCGAGGCCTACGGTTCCGAGTTCGACGAGGATCCGGGCACCTGGTCGCCCTACACCTACGACTCGGTCAACTTCCTTGCCGAAGGCGTAAGGCAGGCGAAGGGCTTCAAGGCGGGACCGCTGGAGAAGGCCCTCGATGGCGTCAAGGGCTGGAAGGGCTGGACCGGTTCGGTCACGATCAACCCGAAGAACGGGACCCGCGAGCCCGGGACCGTAGTGGTGGTCAGGACGAACTCCTCCGGTGCCTTCACCGTGGATGACGACTGGGCCAAGGCGGTCGGTGCCCCATACGGCAACGGCTGACCCCGCTCGACCCCGAGCGTTTGATCAGGAATCGGTTCGGGGTACGACCAGTACCGCGCATCCGGCATCGGCTACGACACCTGAAGAGGTCGAGCCGAGCAGCACCCGCCTGACCGGCCCGTAGCTCCGGGAGCCCAGGCAGAGCAGGTCGAGGTCTCCGTCGGAGGCTGCCCTCAGCTCCATGATCGCGTCGCCGTCGACCATCAGCGGCTCGGGCATCGTTCCGACGGGGACCTTTGCCACGGCGTCATCGAGTGACTTCTGGGCGGCCTCCCGGGAGGCATCGGCCAGGTCTGCCATCACGGTCCCGGCGGTCCAATGTCCCCAGTAGTCGGCGAAGTCGGTCGCCACGGAGATCACCTTCAAAGGTCCCTCACCGGCGAAGGCTGCGGCAACCCCGATCGCCCGGTCGGACTCCGGGGTCCCGGTGACTGCAACCCCCACCTTACCGCTCGAGCGCCCTGAGGCGTAGCCGACCGGAGCGAGCAGGACGGCGGCCTCCCCGCCGCTCATCAACTGGTGGGCCTTGTGGCCGGCCCGGACCCGGCCGGCGTCGGTCCGGGCGCAACCGATCACGACCAGATCGGCACCCTCGGACTCGGCCACCTGTTCGAGGCCGAATGCAGGAGAGGTCGCCTCGCTGATCACGACCGAGGCGCCGAGCGGCTCAGCTGCGTCCTCGGCGGCGGCCTTCGCCCCTTCGGTAAGGGTGGTGTAGGCATCGGCCGGGAGGGAGGGGGCGAAGTTGCCACCGACCGGGGAGGGGACCGTGGTCACCACGGTGATCGCTGAAGCGTACCTCGACGCCACCTGACCGGCCAGCGCCAGCGCGTCCCGGGAACCTTCGCTCTGGTCGTAACCGACGACGATTCTCTCGAACATCGCTCCCCCCACCTCCTGTTCGTCGCTCGACAAGGGGCGAACCAAACTAGCGGAACACCGCCCGGCCCGTGTGGAGTTGGTCGGCTAGCCGACCCTGATCGGGGTCCCGACCGGAACCAGGCGCCGCAGCGACCGGAGCGCCCAGTTCGGGGTGCGGATGCAGCCGTTCGAGGCCCTGATCCCCCAGGGGACCTCGAGTGCTCCGTGACGGCCATGGATCGCGACCCTGGCCGGACCACCGAGGTAGGTCTGATGGACCTCCGAATGTGCGGTTGTCTCGATCACCCAGGGTCTCAGGTCATCGAAGACCCGGTAGAAGTCGTG
>JBJTBP010000051.1:0-2230 GCA_046091385.1 Solirubrobacterales bacterium
GGCTCGGGGTGGGGGGTGCGGTGGAAGGCGAACATCTTCCCCGCAGAATAGGCATGGAGCGGCCCGGGCTGTAATACCTTGCGCCCCGTGGCCAGGGATCGCGACAGGCCGCTCGAGGTAACCCCGGCGACGGTGCTCGACTGGCGCGAGCGGGCGAGGCGGAAGCTGCCCCGCCAGATGTTCGACTACATCGACGGTGGTGCCTACGAAGAAAAGACGATGCGGGCCAACGTCGAGGACCTGGGCGAGGTGCTGCTGAACCAGGTCGTGATGAGGGATGTCTCGGTTCGGGAGCAGTCCTCCGAGGTGCTGGGCCAGTCGCTCTCGATGCCGGTCATCCTGGGACCGGTCGGGCTGGCCGGGATGTTCGCGACCAGGGCCGAGGCGCAGGCCGCCAGGGCGGCGGCAGCGGCCGGGGTCCCGTTCGTCGAGTCGACCGTGTCGATCTGCGGGATCGAGGCGGTGGCCGAAGCGGCCGGGCCACCCTGGTTCCAGCTCTACGTAATGCGCGACCGGGCCTACGCCGAACAGCTGATCGGGCGGGCCCGGGAGGTGGGTTCCCCGGTTCTGGTCCTGACCGTGGACCTGGCGGTGGTCGGCGCCCGGCACCGCGACACCCGGAACGCGATGGTCGGTGAGGGCCACTCTGCCTGGGCCAGGGCCCGCCGCGCACTCGACATCCTCGGACACCCCGGCTGGATCCGGCGGGTCGGGATCAAGGGCAAGCCGCTTACCTTCGGAAACCTCGAAGAGGCCGTCCCCGGTGCGCGGAGCCCCGAAGACTTCAAGGGTTGGGTCGATTCCCAGTTCGACCCGTCGGTCACCTGGGACGACGTCGCCTGGGTCCGTGAACATTGGGATGGACCTTTGGTCATCAAGGGGATCCTCGATCCCGAGGATGCGAGGCGGGCCGCAGACGCCGGGGCCGACGGAGTCGTCGTTTCCAACCACGGTGGCCGCCAGCTCGACTCGGTCCCCTCGACGGTCACCGCCCTGCCGGCAGTCGCCGAGGCGGTCGGCGACCGGATCAACGTCCTGGCCGACGGTGGGGTGAGGACGGGACTCGACGTGGTCAAGATGCTCTCGCTCGGCGCGCGCGGTGATGGTCGGCCGGGCCTGGGCCTGGGCGGTCGCGGGCGGTGGGGAGCAGGCCGTCGTCCGGATGCTGGAAGGGCTCCGTTCCGACATCGACGTCGCCCTCGCCCTGACCGGCAGGCAGTCGGTCGGGGAGCTCGACCGGTCGGCCCTCTACCTGAGGGAAGGCCAGCCGGAAGGGGAGGTCTTCAGTTGAGCGCCTCACCCGGTGTCGCGACCGTCGGCGAGGTGACCGGGCCCGATGCCTTCGAGCGGCCGGTCCCGGGCAACCCGAGCGGAGGGTGGCAGCTCTACCAGGCGATCCGCCTGCTCCTTCGGTGGCTGAGGTGGTGGGTCAGGCTCGAGGTCCGGGGCCTCGATGCCGTCCCGGCGACCGGGCCGATCCTGGTCGTCTCCAACCACGACACCTGGCTCGACCCGTTGGCCCTGATCGAGTCCCTGATGTGGAAGGGGCGGCAGGTCCGGTTCCTCGCCAAGTCGACCCTCTGGAAGTCCAGGGTCCTGGCCTGGGTCCTTAACCGGGCAGGCCAGATACCGGTCCGGCGGGGCGAGGGCGACCAGGCAGCGGTCGCGGCCGCGGTCACCGCACTCGACTCGGGCGAGGCGATCGGGATCTTCCCCGAGGGGACGATCTCCCGTGGCCAGTACCTGAGGGCGAGGACGGGGGTGTCGAGGCTGGCCCGGGCCTGCCCCGGGGTGCCGGCCGTCCTGGCGGCGATCCATGGCTCGAGCGACCTGGCCCGGTTTCCCAGGCGACCGAGGGTGGTGGTCGAGTACTTCCGACCTGATGGCGGAGGGCTGGCCCCCGGGGAGGACCTGACCGCCTTCTCCGCCCGCCTGCTGGCCGAGATCCGGGAGAAGGTCCCTCCGACCAGCCACCGCCTGGCCCGGGAAGGCATCACCGGCCCGGCCTAAGGGCTGCTCTTTGGGCCGGTTGGAACGACTTAAGTAGAGAGGGGTGCCTGGGAGCGGTAAGGTCCGGGCCCTAAGTTCGGAAGGTAAACGAGAAGAGGGGGTCGGTCGATCGTGGGGTTCCTGAACCAAAAGAGAAGTCTGGTGGCAGCGGCCGCTCCAGTACTCGTCGCCGGGTTCATCGTCGCAGGGTGCGACGGCGACTCGGTCGAGGCGACCCAGA
>JBJTBP010000052.1:0-5696 GCA_046091385.1 Solirubrobacterales bacterium
CTCCCCCCCTTTCCCCCGGGCCGCTTCGCGCCGGGTCGGATCCCGCCCCGCCAGGGCCCGGGGCCGTTCGCCTGCGGGGACCACATGGAATCCCCGTCCATCCAGGGTGCCCTGGTCTCCGGCAGGCGGGCCGCCGAGGCGGTCGCCCGGGAGGTTGGGCGCTCCGCGTAGCATCCGGGGAGATGAACCCCCTCGGAGGACTGCTCGACCTGGTCTCACCGGTGATCCCCGGCAGGGACGGCACCGACCGCCCCACAGCCGAGGAGGTGGACGGCTACTTCCCGGCCGAGAGCATGATCCGGCGGCTCCACCGGGAGCGGATCGTCGCGATCTCGGGGGTCCGTGCCCTCCTGATGCAGGCACTCGACCCGCTCGCGGTGGTCGGATTCGATCGCCACTCGGTGCTCTTCGAAGACCCGGAGGCCCGCCTCGTTTCGACCGATCGAATGATGAGCCGGATCTACTTCGGCAGTCGGGAGACGGCACTCGCGACCGGGAGGGCGATCGAGGCGATGCACGACCGGGTGAACGGGGAGGTTCAGGAGGACTACGGACCGATTCCGGCCGGCACCCCCTACTCAGCAGGCGATCCCGAACTGATGCTCTGGACGCTGGCGACTCTTGCCGACTCGGCGATGCTCTACGCCTCGCGCTTCATCTCGCCCATGTCAGACGGGGAACGGGAGGCTTACTGGTCTGACTACCGCCAGGTCGGCCAGCTGCTGGGGATGCCGGCCGATTCGATGCCTCCGACCGCGCCCGAACTCCGCGAGTACCTCGACGGCAGACTCCGGGACGGCTCCCTCTACATCTCCGACGACGTTCGCGGGCGGGCCGTCGCGATCATCTTCGACCCGCCCTTCAGCGGCTGGACGCGACTCGCCCTCACCCCTCTTACCGAGGCGGTCAAGCTCAGTTCGGTCGGACTCCTGCCCCCGGAGGCACGGGAGCTCTACGGGTTCGGCTGGGACCCGATCCGCCAGGCCGCCCTCGACTCCCTGCTCCTCCAGGTGCGGCTGGCCAACCCGACCAGGCCTTCCTGGTTCAGGCTCCACGATGCAGCAAGGGCCCCGGCCGGGACGACCTTCCAGGGACGTGTGGCAATCGAATCCACCGATGGCACCGGTGCCCCCTAGTATTCGGCCCGTGAACGAGACGCCAGAGAACAGCGAGTCCGCGGGGAAGCAGTCGGAGGCCGCCCCCGAGAAACCGACCAAGGGGAGCAGCGACCCGCGAGTCCGCTTTCTGATCGGTGCGGTGGTCGTCCTGGCGATCGTGATCGGGGGAGGATTCGCCCTCGGTTTCTTCGGGGTCGACAACTCGGACCTCTCCCAGAAGCCCCTGATCCAGGCGGGCAGCGGAGACCCCCCGACCGAGCTGGAGATCGATGACATCGTCGAGGGCACCGGCCCGGCGGCGAAGACCGGCGACACGGTCGAGGTCCAGTACGTCGGCGCGCTCTTCGAGGATGGAACCGAGTTCGACTCCTCCTGGAGCACCGGTCAGCCGTTCACCGTCACGCTCGGCTCCGGTCAGGTGATCGAGGGCTGGGAGAAGGGCCTTATCGGCATCCGAAAGGGCGGCCGCCGGGAGATCATCATCCCGTCCGAGCTCGGCTACGGTGCCGCAGGGCAGCCGCCGACGATCCCGCCCGATTCGGCCCTGATCTTCGTGGTCGACGCAGAGAAGGTCACGCCCAAGAAGGGCGGGGGCGACTCCGCCCAGTGATTCGGCAGGGTGACCCCGGACGGTTGCCCCGGACCAGCAGACGGGCGAGGTGCCCCTCCGCGGTTAACCGCGCCCGAGAAGGATCCGCAGTAACGCAGACGGAGGGCGGTCCCCGATGAGGGTGATCGAGGAGCTCCTGGCCAACAACCGGAGCCTTGCCTCCGACGTCGAGGCATCTCACCTCGACGTCAAGCCCAGCCTCCGGCTCGCCGTCGTCACCTGCATGGACTCCCGCCTCGATGTCTTCCAGGCCCTCGGGCTACGCGACGGTGAGGCCCACATCCTCCGCAACGCCGGCGGTGTGATCACCGACGACGTGATCCGCTCGCTGTCGATCTCACAACGCCGGCTCGGGACCGAGCGGGTGATGCTGATCCACCACACCGACTGCGGCATGCTCCAGGTCTCCGACGACTCCTTCCGGGCCGAGCTCCAGGAGGCGACCGGGGTCGCCCCTTCTTTTGCGATCGAATCCTTCAACGACCTCGATGCCGACGTCCGCCAGTCGGTCCTCCGCGTCCGACGCTCGCCCTTCCTCCTCCACACCGACCGGGTGCGGGGGTTCATCTACGACGTCGACAGCCACCTCCTCCGGGAGGTCGAGGTACCCGACGAGTAGGCGCCGGTCCGCTCGTCTCAGGCCCGTTCGAGGTGACGGATCGCCCGTCGGGCGGCATGCCAGCCACACATCCCGTGCACACCGCCGCCGGGCGGCGTCGCCTGCGAGCAGATGAACACCCCGGGTATCCCGGTCGAGTAGGGGTCGAGCCCGACCCGGGGCCTGAAAAGCAGTTGCCTGGCCGAGTTCTCCCCGACCGCGATGTCGCCGTTCACGTAGTTCTCGTTGTATCGGGGGAAATCGAGGGTCGACCGGGTGAAGGTGGCCCGGATCCGCTCCCGGAAGCCGGGGGCGAACCGTTCGACCTGGTCGAGGATCGCATCGGTCGCATCGCCCGGCCAGGCACTGGGCACGTGGCCGTAGATCCAGAGGGGATGGAGGTCACCGGCCGATCGCGACGGATCGGCAAGGTACTGCTGTCCGACCAGGACGAAGGGTCGTTCCGGCATCCGCCCCCGGTTTATCTCCGCCTCGGCGATCGCGATCTCCTCGATTCGACCCCCTACATGGACAGTCCCGGCCTTCCGGCATGCCTCGTCCTTCCAGGGGATCCCTCCCTCGACCGCCAGATCGAGCTTGAAGGACCCCGGTCCGTACCGGTATCGGCGGTAGGCCCGCTCGATCCTCCCCGGCAGCCGCCCCCGGAGGAGCTCGAGGACTCCCTGGGGCGCGAGGTCGAGGAGGACGAGGTCCGGGCTGCCCAGCTCCCCCAGATCGGCCACCCGGCGGCCGGTCTCGACGGTTACGCCGCGCTCTTCGGCCAGCCCGAGCAGGGCCTCGGCGATCGCCTCCGTCCCACCCCGGGCGACCGGCAGGCCGAAGGCGTGGCCTGCCGTGATCAACGCCGTCCCGATCGAGGCACTCATCGGCGCCGAGAGTGGGCGGAATGAGTGGGCGGCCGAGCCGCCAAAGAGCGCCCTCCCCCGGTCGGTGCTGAACCGCCGGGCATAGGACTCGGCCGACCGGAGCGAAGGCAGACCGAACCGGGCCAGCTCGAACGGTCGCCTGGGGAAATGGACGATCGGGCCGAGGATCTCCTCCCTCAACTCACCGAAGGCCTCGGCATTCGCCCTGAACGCGCTCAGCCAGGCCGGCCCGTCCTCGCCCAGCCCCTCGGCGGTCCGTTCTACCGAGCGGTACATCGCTCCGCCCGGGCCGTCATCGAGGGGATGGGCTACGTCCACCTCGGGCCAGAGCCACTCGACCCCATGTCGCTCCAGGCCGAGCGCCTCGAAGGCCGGCGATGCGACCCCCATCGGGTGGATCGCGGCACATTCGTCGTGGATCAGGCCCGGAAGGGTCAGCTCGGTGCTGCGGGTGCCGCCCCCGGGTCGCTCGGCCGCCTCGATCACGGTCACCGAGATCCCCTTCTCCGCCAGCAGACAGGCCGCCGTAAGCCCGTTGGGGCCGGAGCCGACGACCACCGCGTCGCTCACTGCGCCGCCCGGGCCCTTCCCGAGACGATCGGCCGGGTGACCGATGGCATCAGGGCGCCGTCGGCAACGTGGTCGACCACGACCTCGAACCCGGCCAGCTCGATCGTCTCGACGGTCCTCCGGTTGCACTGGCAGCCGTCGGCGAGGGCGGCCCAGGGGCGCCTCAGCCGGTCCTGGAGCCTTCCGAGTCTGGGGCGCTCGGAGCGCACGTGTTCCATGAAGAGAAGGTTCCCTCCCGGCTTCAAGACCCGGGCTATCTCGGCCAACGCTGCCTCGGGCTCGGGCACAGTGCAGAGGCAGAGCGTGACCACTGCCGTGTCGAATGAATCGGCTTCCAGCGGCAGCGCTTCGGCCGTGGCCCGGATCACCTCGGTCTCGACCGGAATCGCACCGGCCCTCTCGGCCAGGGTCAGCGACTTGTGCAGTTCCGGTTCGACCAGGACGAGCCGCTCGAGCGCCTCGGTCGGGTAGCGGGGCAGGTTCAGCCCCGTGCCGGCCCCTACCTCGATCACCTCGCCCCGGGCACCGGAGAGGAGCAGCTGCCTGCTCCTGGCCAGGCCGCCCCGTTCACCCAGCCAGAGGATCGGGTCGTAGATGCGTGCCGAGAGTCTGGACCCAGGCACCCGGTCGGCCAGGGCGATCGCCTCTTCCCGGGTCGGAACGGTCAATCAGGCAGCCGTCTCTAGGTGGGTCCTCAACTCGATCGGGTTTCTGATGCAGAAGGCGCCCGGGCAGCGCTCGTCGGAGATTTCCTTGATCTCGGCGAGCTCCTCCTCGCTTGCGTCGGCGTCGACTTCGAGGTACCAATCGATCCCGTCCACCGGGGGCAGGTCACCCGCCCCCAATGCCCAGCTCATGTTCATCTCAGTCCGGACCCGGGCCTTGAGCGATCGGAGCTCGACGCCTTTGAGAGCCGCCTCCTGGGCATAGGTCATCGCGAAGCAGGCGATGCCACCCCAAAAGCAGTAGGCGAGTGGGTTGGGGGCCTGGCCGAGACCCCCCATGTGGGGTGGGTAATCGACCTCGAAGGTCACGGAACGACCATCCGGCAGGGGAATCTCGGCAGTGAACTGGACCGCCCCCTCGGCGGTCTGCCACTCGCCGTCGAAGCCGACTGGCTGGACGGCTGCCCCAGGGTCCGCTGAGGCCTTTGCCGCGGTCTCCTCGACTGCCTCGACGTTCACGTTGTGCATCTGCCGCTGCTCCTTTCCCAACCCCCCGGACTCGCAAGCCCCCTGGGAATCACCGAGGGTGTGGTTCCTCCCCCGGGTTGCTGGTTCATCCCGACCTGGCGATTCTCTCAGGAATCGAGCACCGGGATTTCGCACCCACGGACCCTCCCGGCGAGAAGGTGACGACGAGACGCCGAACCGATCGATGGCTTTTCCGTCCACCCGCTACTTACTTTTCATAAGTAGATAATCACCAGTCAACCAGTCCCGGCCACGGTCGGGCAGTCGAAGGAGAGAGACAGACAAATGGACATCGTTTTCCTGGTGGCCCGCATCCTGTTCGCGCTGATCTTCATCGCGAGCGGCTTCGCCCACTTCGCCAAGCGCAAGGAGATGGCCGAGTACGCAGCCGCGATGGGGCCCCGGCCCCCGGTCCGGGGGTCCTGATCTCCGGCCTGATGATCCTGGCCGGTGGCTTGATGATCCTGCTCGGGATCTGGGGTGACCTCGGCGCACTGCTGCTGATCGCCTTCCTGCTCCCGACATCCCTGATCATGCACGCCTTCTGGAAGCAGGAAGACCCCCAGATGGCCCAGACCGAGCAGATCATGTTTATGGAGAACATCTCGCTCGCCGGAGGGGCGCTGGCCTTCTTCTGGCTGTTCGTCGAGTACGGCAAGGACCTGCCGCTGACGATCACCGGTCCGCTCTTCTAGGGCGCGACCCGGAACCGATCCCGAG
>JBJTBP010000053.1:0-8189 GCA_046091385.1 Solirubrobacterales bacterium
CCCGGCAATCGCGAGGCCGAGTCCCTCGGTCAGCAAGGCACTTAGCTGGGCCGAGACGAAGCGGGCCTTGGCCGGCAACTGGAGAGAGCCCTTCTGCCAGATCCCGAACCCGTCGGCGAGGTCCGGATCCGCGAAGACGACGGCCTCGCCGAAGACCGTCCCGTTCTTGTTCGCCCCGAGGCTCAACACATCCACCCCGTTCGCGGTGGAGGCGCCGGCAAGGCCGGTTCCGAGCGACGCGGCCGCGTTGAAGATCCTCGCCCCGTCCATATGGAAGGTGAGTTCGTTCTCCGCGGCGAACCGGGCGAGGTCGGCGATCTCGTCCGGGCGGTACACCGTGCCGAGTTCGGTCGGCTGAGAGATCGAGAGGACCGCCGGCCATGCGACGTGGGGCAGGTCCCCTGGGTCGACCAGCCGGGTCGCAGCCAGCTCAGGTGTCAGTTTCCCGTCGGGGGTCGGCACCCCGAGCAGCTTTAGCCCGGCGATCGCCTCGGGGGCGGCCGTCTCGTCGATCGAGTTGTGGGCCGTCTCGGCGCAGATGACGGCCCGGTGGGGCGGGGCACTAGCCCTGAGGGCGGCGACGTTGGTCCCGGTGCCGTTCAGCATCGGGAAGATCCGGATATCGCTACCGAACGCGTCCCGGGCAATTTCCTCGAGTCGAGCCGTCTCGGGGTCATTCCCGTAGGCCGGGACGTGACCCCCGTTGGCAACGCTGATCGCCTCGATCACCGTTGGGTGGGCACCGGATGCATTGTCGGAGGCAAACCCCCCGCTGTTCGTCGCCTGGTCGGCCACGGGTGGAGCGTAGAGCGCCGCGACTCCCGCTACGGCTGGCGGCATCTGTCGAATACACTCGACCGCTGCCGGGGGAGTGCCCGAGTGGTTAAAGGGGACTGGCTGTAAACCAGTTGGCTCTGCCTACGCAGGTTCGAATCCTGCCTCCCCCATGGCCTGGCCAGGCCGGCGGCCTTTTCCCCGTCCCGGGCGAGCCCTGCGGCGCAACTTTCCGTCCATCCGGTGCGCCCCCTTCCGTCCGGCAGGACATGGCACTCTGTGATCGAAGTCACTAACCTGCAGAGCGGTTTCCCTGCAAGTTGTTAGACCAAGACGAATCACCGTTACTTGACGGAGGAGGAAGAAGTAAATGCTCGAAAACCTCGAAGTGACTAGCATGCAGCAGACGTGGCTCTGGATCGGGACGGTCGGCATGGCGCTCGGCGCCATCGTGATCCTCGCCCTTGGAAAGGGTCTCGGTAAACACTCTCACCACGCAGTCGCAAGCTTCTTCGTCTGCGCGATAGCGGCGTGTTTCTACCTGCTAATGGCCTTCGGCCAGGGTGACGTGATCGTCTCTCCGAACGACCTGTTCCTGACCCCGATCGAGAGGATCGAGGACGCACGGCTGGTCTACTTCGCGCGTTACATCGACTGGGTGTTCACCACTCCGCTGCTGCTGATCGGCCTGATGGGTGTCGGGCTCGCTGCCCTCACCCAGGCCGGTGAGGCGATGCGTGAGCGGGCCGGCCTGGTCGCCGGCGTCGTCGGCGCAGACATCCTGATGATCGTCACCGGTCTGTTCGGTGCGCTGTCGCTCGACGACACCCATAAGTACATCTGGTTCGCCGTGAGCTGCGTCTTCTTCCTCGGCGTCCTGTTCGTCGTCTGGGGTCCGGTCCGGGCCGCGGCGAAGGCTCAGGGCGGGGAGATCGGGGCGCTCTACGACAAGCTCCTGGTGATCCTCACCGTGCTCTGGTTCGTCTACCCGATCCTCTGGCTGCTGGGGACCGAGGGAACCGAGACGATCAACCTGAACGCCGAGGTCACGGTGTTCGCGATCATCGACCTCCTGGCAAAGGTCGGCTTCGGCATCGTCCTGGTCACCGGGGTCAAGAAGCTCTCGGAATCGGGGGCATCGGCACCGGCAGGTTCGGCCACCCAAGCCAACTAACCCGGCCGACGGCCTGGCGCCAGCGGCGCCCAGGCCTCGAAGAAGTCTGAAAGGCCCGTCCGGCGAAAGCCGGGCGGGCCTTTCTCTTGCCCGGACCAGAAGTGGGCGCTACCCGGCTTCCCTGAGGGCCTGGGCCTCCGGGAGGAACTGGAGGCGACGGAGCGCCGAAGTCTCGATCTGCCTGGCTCGCTCCCGGGTGATCCCGAACGCTTCACCACACTGCTCGAGCGTCCTTGAAGGCTCCCCATCGAGCCCGTATCTCATCGTCAGTAGCTGCCGCTCCCGATCGGGAAGGGCGGTGAGCGTCCGCCGGACCGACTCGCCCCTGATCGTGAGCGATGCCCGGTCGAAGGGCTCGGGTGACTCCTGGTCGGGCAACAGGTCGCCGAACTCGGCTCCGTCCTCCCCTTCCCCGACCGGGGATTCGAGGGAGATAGGTGCCTGACCGAACCGCCTGACCTCCCGGACCTGTGCCGGAGTCCACTCCAGCTCGATCGCTATCTCCTCCGGAGTCGGCTCCCGCCCAAGGCGCTGGACCAGGAGCCGCTCGGTGGAACCGACCCGGTTCAGCTTCTCGACCATGTGGACCGGGATCCGGATCGAGCGGGACTTGTCGGCGACCGCACGGGTCACGGACTGGCGAATCCACCAGGTCGCGTAGGTCGAAAACTTGTAGCCGCGCCGGTAGTCGAACTTCTCGACTGCGCGAATCAGGCCGAGGGAGCCCTCCTGGATCAGGTCGAGGAAGCCGAGGCCCCTGCCCTGGTATTTCTTGGCGATCGAGACGACCAGCCTCAGGTTTGCCTCGACCATCTGCCTCTTTGCCTCCATGTCGCCCCGCTCGATCCGCCGGGCGAGCGCCACCTCTTCCTGGGCCGTGAGCAGCCTGACCCTGCCGATGGAACGGAGATAGAGCTTGAGGGCGTCGAGCGAACCTTCCTCCCCGGGTTCAATCCCATCGAGGCCGAGCGGCTCTCGTGGCTCAGCGGCTTCCTCGTCCGCGACCACTTCCTCGACGATCTCGGTCTCGACCTCCAACCGCTCCTCCCGATCCTCCCGGGCCGTCCCTAAGCGGCTCCGGTGGAAGTCTGGAGTCTAGTCCCGGGGACGCCCTCGCGCGGGCTCCGATCGAGCCTCTCCCCCCGCCCGGCACCCCAACGCCCGGAAAGGGCTACGCTTCACTTTCAGGAGCAAGGAATTTCCTACGCCCTTTCACCAGCGAGCCACCAATGAACCCTGAAACCGCCCTGCCCCGCGAAGGGGTGGACGTCCAGGCCGGAAAGCCGGCCACCCGCGTAAGCCTGTCCCGGGTCGGGGTCACCGGCGTCGAGAAGGTCCTGGCGATCGGGGAGAGCGGCAACTACCACGCCGGCCTCGACTGCTTCGTCGACCTCGGTCCCGACCAGGCCGGGGTCCACATGTCGCGGTTCGAGGAGATCGTCGCCGAGGCGATGGAGGAGGCAGCCGGTGAGCGCCAGCTCCGGGCAGAGCAGCTGGCGGCGAAGGTGGCCGAGCTGGTCCGGGAGAGGCAGGGCGGGATCCGTGCCGAGGTCTCGGTCGAGGCGAAGTTCGCCGAGAAGATGCCCGCCCCGGCTTCGGGGATCGAGACCCAGGAGATCTACACCCTGCTCGGCCGCGCCGTCGCATCCCGGGAGCGGACCCGGATGGTCACCGGGGTCCAGGCCCAGGGAATGACCGCCTGCCCCTGTGCCCAGGAGATGGTGGCCGACCTGGCGAGGGAGAGGCTGGGCGAAGCTGGCTACACCGGTGACCAGGTCGAGGAAATCGTCAACACCGTGCCGATCGCGACCCACAACCAGAGGGGGATCGGGACGCTCTACCTGGGCTGCGCCGAGGGGACGACCGACGAGGTCGACGCCCGGGATCTGCTCCGGCTGGTCGAGAGCTCGATGAGCTCGGAGATCTACGAACTGATGAAGCGACCCGACGAACTCTCGGTCGTCGCCAAGGCGCACTCCCAGCCCCGCTTCGTCGAGGACTGCGTCAGGGAGATGCTCCGGCAGGTGGTCGAGACCTATCCCGACCTCGCCGGGAATGCATTCGTGATGGCCAAGCAGGCGAACCTCGAGACGATCCACCGACACAACGTGGTCGCCGAGCGTTACGGACTGCTCAGCGACATTCGAGATGAGATCGGTGGCGATGGCCACAACCACTCCCACTTGACGATGTCGGAGTGGCTCGAAGGTCCGGCCGACTGAGTCGGCGGTTTTCCCTCCGCCCTAGCCCTGACCTGAGTCCGGCCGCTGGCTCGCCATTCGGCGCCTCAGGCCAAAGAAGTAGTCGAGTCCGCTGACCACCGTCGCCACCAAAGCCAGGTAGACCAGCACCCAGACCGCGGTCGGCGCCGGATCGAAAATGATCAGACCGAACACGGCCGCTATCTGGAGCACGGTCTTGACCTTGCCCATCCAGCTCGCGGCGATCACCAGCCCGTCCTCCGCCGCGATCGCCCTCAAGACCGTGACCGCGAACTCCCGGGCGATGATCACCATCGCGACCCAGGCGGGCAGGCGCCCGAGCGAAACCAGGGTGACCAGGGCCGCGACTATCAAGAGCTTGTCGGCCAGCGGGTCCATCAACTTGCCGAAGTCGGTGACCGCGTCGCGGGAGCGGGCTACGTAACCGTCGAGGCCATCGGTCGCGGCGGCGAGCGCAAAGACGATCGCGGCGAGGGTGTCGCCGTACGGGGTCTCCCCCAAGAGCGCAACCACCACCACCGGCACCGCGAGGATGCGGAGCAGGGTGATCGCGTTAGGGAGATTCAGCGGGACCATCGACCGGTTCCTCGGTCCAGGCGCTCCGGCAGGAGGCGGTCGGGCAGCCGGTCAGGAACCGGTCTTGCCCTCCCCGGTGGTGGCCGATTCCTCGGTGGCCTTGGCCACTGGGGCAGCCTTCTCGGCCTCGCCCTCGGGGAGCTCGCCCTTTTCCTCGCCAGAGACGGAGTCGCGGAAGTTCTTCAGGCTCCGACCGAGCGAGCGAGCCGCCTGGGGGATCCGCTTCGGTCCGAAGATCAGGACGAGGATCGCCAGCAGGATCAGCAGCTCGGGAATCCCGACGTTGGGCAGGAAGGCGATCGGAGGAACCATCGTTTGCCTAGTGTAGGGGCCGTGTCTGGTGGAGGCGGGAGTTCCGGTCTGGCCGGGATCGAAAGGGCAGTCGTCGACTGCCGGAAGTGCCCGAGGCTGGTCGCCTGGCGGGACGAGGTGGCGGCCGAGCCGCCAAAGCGATTCCGCGGCCAGGAGTACTGGGCCCGGCCGCTGCCGGGGTTCGGCGACCCCCGGGCACGAATCCTCCTGGTCGGGCTGGCACCCGGCGCCCACGGCGCCAACCGGACCGGCCGGGTCTTCACCGGGGACCGCTCCGGGGACTGGCTTTATGCGGCTCTGCATCGGGCCGGCCTGGCGACTCAGCCGGAGGCCTGGGCCAGGGACGACGGCCTGGAGCTGAGGGACGCCTTCATCACCTCGGTGGTCAAGTGCGCTCCGCCGGCCAACCGCCCGACCACCGAAGAGCGGGATACCTGCCTCCCCTACCTCGAGGCCGAACTCGAGGCACTGGACCGGGTCAAAGTCGTGGTCGCGCTCGGGTCGTTCGGCTGGGACGGCTTCCTCAAGGCATCGAGGGCGAACGGGTCGGAGATTCCCCGGCCGAGACCTAAGTTCGGCCACGGTGCGGAGGCCCCGATCGGGGATCGGTTGTTGATCGGCTGCTACCACCCCTCCCAGCAGAACACCTTCACCGGCACCCTGACCGAAGAGATGATCGACCAGGTATTCGCGAGAGCCGTCGCTAAAGCGGCCGACTGACACAGCTCAGGCCCTTGCCTCTTTCTGGGCGGCCTCCAACTGCCGCTGCCAAGGGTTGAGCTTGATCGCCGGTATCCAGAGGAAGAGCGCCCAGGAGCCGATCCAGAGCGCCAGGGGAATCGTCAGTGCGAACAACGCAGTCACGAACCACGAGGCCTTGATCCAGGAATCGAGTACCCCCTGAAAGCCCGGCTTCTCCAGATCGGCCTTGCGGACATGGAGCATCATCAATGTGGTCGAGAAGTTGACCATCACCAAGTTGACGATGTAGACGGCAAGGCTGAGCTTCAGGTCCCCGTGCTCGCCGAGCAGCTCCGACGAGAAAGGGATCAGGACGATGAACAGGAGGTAGAAGAGCAGCAGGCCGAGCATCCGACGGTCGAACGCGCCGATCATCCTCATCAACTGGTGATTGAGCACCCAGTACCGACCGATTACGGCGAAACTGATCAGGAAGGCAACGAAGTCGACTCCTTCCTCCCGGAAAACCTGTTGCCAGAGTTCCGAACCGGTAGCGACGCGGGCCGGCACATCCAGCTGGAGGACGATCAGGGTGATCGCGATCGCGAAGACGCCATCGGTGAAGGCGACGATCCGGGAAAGGTCCGTTCCGCGTTCGAGATCGGGGATGTCCTCCTGCTTGGCCACTTCGACCCTATGGTCGATCGTCCCAGCCGGTCCGGACGGGAGCCCCGGACTAGGCTGACTCCTATGCCATCGCGGTTTCCACCTGTAGAGGGCAGGTCGCTCGACGACGAGGAAGTCCTGCTGCCCTCGGGTCTGGAGGGGGATCGGAACCTGCTCGCGGTCGCCTTCCATCGGACCCAGCAGCGGGAGGTCGACACCTGGATCCCGCTCTTCCGGGAGCTCGAGGCCCGGTTCCCCGGCCTCGCCGGATACGAGATCCCGACCATCTCGGGGAATTGGCGGCCGCTGCGCAGGTTCATCGACGGGGGGATGAAGGCCGCGATCCCGGATCCCCTTACCCGTCGAAGGACGGTCACCGTGTACGGGGACGTGGGGAAGGTGACCGACGGCCTCGGCCTCCCGAACCGCAACCGGATCGCCGTGTTGCTGTGCGACCGGGAGGGTGAGGTCGGCTGGATGGCCCGCGGCCCGCTCGAGGGTGAACCGCCGGAGGGCCTGCTCGAAGCGCTCGGGGCAGTCAGTTGAGCGGGGCCAAGCTCACGCGACGAGGGCTGCTCGGCACGGCGGCAGCCGGTACCGTCGCCCTGGCCGTCGGCTTCGGGATCCCGAAGGTCCAGGGAACGAACCGCCGACGTGTGGTGGTCGTCGGGGCCGGAATGGCCGGCCTCGGCGCGGCCCGGATGCTGTTGGACAGGGGCTTCGAGGTCCGGGTGATCGAGGCCCGGGACCGGATCGGCGGCAGAGTCCACACGGTTGGGAGGTTCGGCGCCGAGATCGACCTCGGTGCCTCCTGGATCCACGACAGCCGCGGTAATCCGCTGACCGAGATCGCGAAGGAGGCAGGCCTGGAGACCGTCCCTACCGATTACGACCGGGTCGCCCTGCGCCGGGCGTCCGGTGAGGCGATCTCCGGTCGAGCCCTGGGGAGGGCCGCTTCGGCATGGGAGGGGATCCGGACGGAGCTCTACCGGATGTCATGGAGAGAGGGGAACCGGCCGCTAGGGCCGACCCTGAGGGACATGGTCGACGCACGGGTCCGGGCCGGGGTGGACCGGGCAGCGCTGGAGTGGCTCTGCGGGGTCGAGGTGCCCCTCGACTGGGCGGCCGACCCAGGAGAGATCTCGATCGTGGGGTTCGGGGAGGGCACGATCTACCGGGGCGGCCCCGACCTCCTGATCCGCGGAGGCGCAGGGCAGCTGATCTCCTGGCTTGCGACGGGCGTCGCCGTGAAGCGGGGCGATCCGGTGCGGGAAGTCTCCCGCTCGCGGCGGGGCGTTCGAGTGATCCTCGCCTCCGGCGAGGTCCTCCGGGCCGACGGCTGTGTCGTCACGGTCCCCCTGGGGGTACTGAAGGCCGGAAAGGTCCGGTTCCGACCCGCCCTCCCGACCGGCCACCGCAGGGCGATACGGGGCCTCGGTTTCGGCCTCCTCGACAAGACCTTCCTCTCCTACGACTCGACCTGGTGGGATCGAGACCTGACCCAGATTGCGACTGCCGGGTTCGGGATCAGCAAGGCGGTCTCTGCCTTCAACTTCAGCCAGGTCTCGGGCGAGCCGCTCCTCTGTGCCTTCACCGGCGCCGGTTTCGCCCGCAGTCTGGAGGACGGGGGTCCGGCCGGCGCCACACCGACCGTCGTCCGACGACTCCGTCAGGGGTTCGGGTCGGGTGCGAATCCCGGGGCTGCGACTTCGACCCGGTGGGCGAAGGACCGGTTCGCCCGGGGGTCCTACTCGTTCCTGGCCGTCGGTTCGACCGCCAGGGAC
>JBJTBP010000054.1:0-49212 GCA_046091385.1 Solirubrobacterales bacterium
GCCTGGTCCTCGACGGCCGGGTTCCACCACCGGTCGTAATGGAGAACGTGGTCGGCCCCGGTGAGGTTGAGCCCCTGACCCCCTGCCCTTAGTGAAAGTACGAAAACCGGGAATTCCCCGGCCTGGAATGCATCGACCATTTTCTCCCGGGCGGATACGGACGTACCGCCATGCAGAAACGAACTTTCGATTCCCAGCTCATCGAGGCGGCGAGTAAGCAGCCGTCCCATCTCTACGTACTGGGTGAAGACCAACATCCTCCCCCCCTCCTCCACTGCGGTCGTCACCAGGTCATCGAACAGGTCGAGCTTGCCCGAGCGGCCGCTCAGAACGGGCTCCGCTTGGCCCAGGTACTGGGCAGGGTGGTTGCAGATCTGCTTCAGCGACGTGATCAGCTCGAGGACGAGCCCCTTTCGCTGGATTCCGGCTGCCGAACCGATCGCCCGGAGCATTCTGCCCGAGACTTCCTCGTACAGGGCGATCTGTTCCTCAGACATGGTGACCGCGTGGTCGATCTCGATCTTTTCCGGCAGCTCCGGCAGGATTCCGGGGTCGGATTTCCTCCGCCTGAGGACGAATGGCCCGACTAGCAAAGCGAGCTCCTGGCTTCGTGTCGGGTCCTCGTCGACCTCGACGTCCGAAGTCCACCTCTTCCTGAACTCAGCGGCGCTCCCGAGGAGTCCGGGAGTCGTCCAGTCGAGGATCGACCAGAGTTCGGTGAGGCGGTTCTCGATCGGGGTCCCGGTGAGCGCGACCCTCGCCCGGCCCGGGAGCGAACGAACGGCCTTGGCAGTCGCAGTCCCCGGGTTCTTGAAGTGCTGTGCCTCATCTGCGGCGATCAGACCCCACTCGATGCGCCCGAGTGTCTCGATGTCCGAACGGACCGTGCCGTAGCTGGTGACAACGAACCCTCGGGACACCCCATCGAGGCTTCGCTCAGGGCCGTGGTAGCGAACGACTGGCTCACCGGGAGCGAATCGCCCAATCTCGCGTTCCCAGTTGGCCAGGATCGACGTGGGACAGATCACCAGGGTCGGCCCCTCCCCCCCTTCGGCCTGGTGTCGGGCGAGATGGAGCGCGATCAGCATCACGGTCTTCCCGAGGCCCATGTCGTCGGCGAGGCAGCCCCCCAGACCCAGCCTGGTCATCCGCTCGAGCCACGACAGGCCGGCGAGCTGATACGGCCTCAGCGTCCCCTCGAATCCGGGCGGGGGTTCCCCGGCTCTTTGCTCCGGAGGACGGCCGAGCTCCCTACGAAGCTCTTCGAGCCATCCCAGTGACTGGACCTCGAACCTCTCACCATCAACGTTGGCGACTCCCGAGAGGGATGCGGCCAGGGCCTCGATCGCGGTCAGCGAGCGCACCTCCGGTCGCCTCGCCCTGGCCGCGAGGGTGGGCCCGACGATCAGGTCCCGACCCCGCAGGTTGATGACCCCCTCGCTGCAGACGGCAACGGCGCTCCGCTCCTCATCCGAAAGTGCCTCGCCATCAATGCTGAGCCTCCAGGTGAGAGCGACCGGGTCATCGCCATCGAAGGCATCCGGAACGCTGGTCAGGGGGCGTGCCGAGGACCCGGCAACCAGGGTCGAACGGAGTCCCGGGTCCAGTCCTTCGGCCCATTCCACGGGGAGGCCCGCCTCAGTCAGCCGTTCGGCTACGCCATCCACCAACTCCCCCAGGTCGTCGATCGAGAGCGCCGTCCGGTCGGGTAGATCCTGCTCGAGCAGGCCCCTCAACGGACTCCAGATCGCCGCGGCCCGACCGACCTCCATGGTCGTATCGATCCTGCCTCGGGAGCCGAAGGAATCCTCATCGCCCCAAAATTCCGCGACGGGTCGAAAATCTCCCTCTCCACCGCTCGATCGCAAGAGAACCTCTGCCCGGAACGGCTCTCCGCCCCCTCCCTCAGCGAGCTCAGACCGCGCGATCCTCAGCTTGACGACCGGTTCGGGGACTGCGCCGGCAAGCTGTTGGTCGGTGCCGTTCGAACTCGAACCCATCCGAATGATTCTATTGAGGCGGCGGATGCTCCCGTCCTACCTGCCGAGCCCCCTCCGGAGGTTTGGAACATCGAGCCCACCCCGTCTGAGCATCAACCAGGAGAGCCAGAGGCAAAGGAGGAAGAGCGGAAGGCCCATCGCCGTCCTGGCGATTCCAAGGGCCAGGAGTGAGCCGCTCAGATACAGAGGGAGCTGGACGGCGAGACGCAGGATGAACATGCCGACCCAGATCCAGCTGACTCGGCTGTAGAGAGTGACCAGCGCCGGTTCATCTCGCCAGCGCATCCCCCGGCCCGTGATCGGTCCGACGATCACCCCGATCAGCGGCCACCCGATCACGATCGAGATGACGTAGGCGAGAGCGTAGCCCGCATTGAAGAGGAGGCCCGGAAGGAAGAAGTCCTCGGCCCGACCGGTTCGGGTCGCGATGAAGGCCGCAATCGCAACTCCGGCGAACCCGGTGAGGGCGAACTTCAGGGACTCTCCGCGAATTCGGCGGAAGATCGCCAGGGCCGCTCCCAGTCCGACCGCAAGACCGGCCGAGAGGGTCAGCTCGCCACCACTTACCGAGTAGGCGATGACGAAGAGGAGACCCGGGAGGCTGGAATCGGCGATCCCCTGAGGCCCGCCCATCTCGTCGATCAGGTTCCAGCTTTGCTCCCTCTCGGAAGCCGGAGTTTCCTCACCGCCCTTCCTCTCGTCGGCTTCGGTCGGCTCGTCCATCAACCCAGGGTGCCCGTCAGCTCGCGCGACCTGAATTCAGGCGGCGCTCGTGACCAGTGGCCATTCGGTCTCGACCTTCTCGTCGAGGCCCTTTTCGTGAAAGAACTTCTGGAGGCCCTCTGCCTGGAGTTTCGCCCACTCGATCTGGCTCTCGTGCAGGGTGGGCAGGTCTGTCTCGCCCAGCTCGGCGTTCTCGCTCCCCAGGCGCCAGGCCAGTCGTGCGGCAGCAAGCGCATCGGCATTGGAAGCGTGCGCCTGATCCAGCTCCACCCCGTAGTGCTGGCAGAGGTCGGTCAGCTTCCGCTTGCCCGGGCGGTAGGGATCGACCTGCTTGTCGAGTATCAGGGGGTCCAACACGATCAGGCCCATCGGGCCTCCAACCAACTCGACCAGGGGTTCGATCCCGTGCCGTCGCGCCTCGCGATCGAGCATGGTCAGGTCATAGCGGGCGTTGAAGGCGACGATCGGGTAATCCTCGTTCAGGTAAGCGGCCAGGAGGGTCGTGATCTCGGCAACTGCCTCGGGCGCCGCACGGCCTTCCTCCCTGGCCATCTGAGTGGTGATCTTGTGGATCCGGGTCGCACCCTCGGGAATCTCGATCCCCGGATCGACCAGCCAGTCGTTTGCTTCGGGCTCCATGCCTGCGCCGACGAGGGCCACGGAAGCCGTCACGATTCGATCCTCTTCGGGGTCGGTACCGGTCGTCTCGAGGTCGAAGGCCGCCAAGGGCCTCTCTAGCCAGTCCACGGACCCAAACTACCGCGATCCACGGACAGCCAGGACCCGGCGCGGTCGAGCTCCTTCCAGCGGATTCACCTTCCACTACCTTTCGCCCGGTGAGCTCCGCCCCCGCTGGAAAGCCCGAATGGTCCTGGCGCAACGCAGGTCCCGACTTCATCCGGAGCGAGGTCACCGGTGGGGCGGTCCTCCTGCTGGCAGCCCTGCTGGCGATCTTCTGGGTCAACGCCCCGTTTGGGGAGAGTTACGAGGCGTTCTGGACCACTGAGCTGACCCTCCCGATCCCATTCGACGGAAAGACCGAGACCCTCAGGTACTGGGTCAACGACCTGTTGATGGTCTTCTTCTTCTTCGTGGTCGGCCTCGAGATCAAGCGTGAGATCGCGGTCGGCGAACTCGGTGAGGGACGGAAGGCCCGCCTGCCGCTCATCGCTGCCTTCGGGGGCGTCCTCCTCCCCGCGGCCATCTTTCTCCTGTTGAACGCAGGCGAGGGGACGGCCAGGGGCTGGGCGATACCGATGGCCACGGACATCGCATTCGCGGTTGGAGTTCTCGCGCTCCTTGGTAAACGGATACCGCCAGGGGTCAGGCTCCTGCTTCTCAGCATCGCGATAGTCGACGACGTAATCGCGATCGTGGTGATCGCGCTGTTCTATTCCGGTGGTCTCCAGCTCGACTGGCTCATCGCCGCGATTGGAACGGTCGGGGTGATCTTGTTGATGCAGCGCTTCGGGGTGAGCCGTATCTGGCCCTACTGGATCGTCGGGGCAGTCCTCTGGGTCACGGTTCTCTCCTCTGGTGTCCACGCGACCATTGCCGGAGTGATTCTCGGCCTCCTTGCCCCCGCCAAACCGATCGATGGTCGGCATGTGATCGAGGAACTGGAGCACCGACTCCACCCCTGGACCAGCCTGGTGATCGTTCCCGTCTTCGCCCTCGCCAATGCCGGCATCTTTCTCGGCGGGGGAGTCTTCACTGACGCCTTGGGAAGTCCGCTCTTCTGGGGCGTTGCCCTTGGCCTCGTTCTGGGGAAGAGTTTGGGGATCTCCGGAGCGATATTCCTCGCATCCCGACTCGGCCTGGCCAAGCTCCCGGACGGGGTCGGGTCCGGTCATGTCTGGGGGATCGCCGCACTCGGGGGGATCGGCTTCACAGTTTCGATCTTCATAACCGGGCTCGCCTTCAGCTCGATCGCACTCCTCGAGTACGCGAAGATCGGGATCTTTGCTGCCTCAGTTACCGCGGCCGTGATCGGGAGTGTGATCCTGTTGCTCAAGACCCGCCCGGGAGCGCGCTAGGTCTTTTCAGCCGTCGTCTGCCGGGAGACCCGGGGTAACGTGCAGCGGCGGACCGTCGGGGCCCTCATCCTCCGCCTCGACGTTGCCGCTGTGGATCTCGGGCGAGGGTAGGTCCCCCAGGTACCGGTCCACCATTCGTGCGCACTGCCGACCCTCATTGATCGCCCAGACGATCAGAGACTGGCCCCTCCTCGCATCTCCCGCTGCAAAAACGCCCTGGACCGAGGTTTCGTAAGTCCCGGCCTTGACGTTCCCTTTGCCGTCCAGTTCACAGCCCAGCGCATCGGGGAGTCCCTGCTCCGGGTGAAGGAAGCCCATCGCGAGCAGGACCAGATCGGCGGGGATCTCGAAATCGGACCCCTCCACTGGAGCGAAGGGCGGCTCGGCGGCGGCCCTGGCTGCATTCAGATGGGTGACCCTTCCGTCCTCACCAGCGAAAGATGTCGTCGTAACCGAGAAGTCCTGCTCACCCCGCTCCACGTCGAGCGCCTCTTCCATCGCGTAGGAAAGACGGAACTTCTTTGGCCAGAGCGGCCAGGGCGTCTCGCCATCAGGACGACTCTCCGGTGGCTCGGGGAGGAGTTCGAGCTGAACGACCTGCTTCGCACCCTCACGTAGTGAATTCCCGACGCAGTCGGCCCCGGTATCCCCCCCGCCGATCACCACGACGTTCTTGCCAGCGGCCGAAGGTGGTTCTTCGCCCTCTCCCCAATCCCCAGTCGACCCGGACTCTTCCGCTGCAACAGCACGGTTTCTCCCATAGAGATAGTCCATCGCGTACTGGATCCCGGCCAGGTCCCGGCCCGGCACATCGAGGTCCCGCGGCTCCCGTGATCCGGTCGCAAGGACGACCGCGTCGAACTCCCTCCTCAGTTCCCCGACGGTCAGGTCCACCCCCACGTCCACCCCACACCGGAGCTCGACTCCTTCCGCCACGAGCTGACCGACTCGACGTTCGACAATCCCCTTTTCGATCTTGAAGTCCGGAACTCCGAACCGAACCAATCCGCCCGCCGCTTCATCTCGCTCGAAAAGGATCACCCGATGACCAGAGCGTCGCAGCTGCTGGGCCGCTGCCATCCCGGCAGGTCCGGAGCCGACCACGGCAACACGGTGACCGGTCTCCCGTCGAGGCGGCTGGGGTACGACCCACCCCTCCTGCCATGCACGGTCGATGATCGCCAGCTCGATCTGCTTGATCGTGACCGCGTCGTTTTCCCGAATCTCGAGGACGCAGGACGCTTCGCAGGGGGCCGGGCAGAGCCTGCCGGTGAACTCCGGGAAGTTGTTGGTCGCGTGGAGCTGGCGAATCGCTTCGTCCCACCGCCCCCGGTAGACCATGTCGTTCCAGTCCGGGATCAGGTTGCCGAGCGGACAGCCGTTGTGACAGAACGGGACACCACATTCCATGCAGCGACCGCCCTGCTCTGCGAGCTCCTCATCGCTCCGCTGAACCACGAACTCCGAGTAGTCGGAGACGCGCTCGGCCGGGTCGCGATGGACCATCCCCGCTCGGTGTACCTCGAGGAACCCTCCGACCTTGCCCATCAGTCCCCCTCCACATTCGATGCCCCGGCACCCACGGAGTCACCGGGGTCCTCGGCCGCGAGCTCGGCAAGGACACGCTTGTAGTCGGTCGGGAATACCTTGACGAAGTACCGAGACTGCCCTTCCCAGTCGGCCAGGATCGACGCCGCTACGTCGGAATCGGTTCGGGTCACGTGCTCTTCCAGTAGTTCGCGAACCTCTTCGAGGTCCCCATCGGAGGGTTCCTCGATCTGGTTTGCCATCGCCGGATTGACCTTCTCGTCGAAGACCTCGTCCGGGTCGAAGACGTAGGCGATTCCGCCGCTCATGCCGGCAGCGAAATTTCGGCCGGTGGGACCGAGTACGACGACCCTTCCCCCAGTCATGTACTCGCAACCATGGTCACCGACACCCTCGACTACGGCGCTCGCCCCGGAGTTCCGCACTGCAAAACGTTCACCCACCACACCTCTGAAAAACGCCTTCCCAGCCGTTGCTCCGTAGAGGGAGGTATTCCCGGCGATCACATTCTCGGAGGGCCGGAAGCCAGAACCCTCTCGTGGGTGTACCGAAAGGGTGCCGCCGGAGAGGCCCTTGCCCACGTAGTCATTCACGTCACCCGCAAGGGAGAAGCTGACGCCGGGGGCGAGCCAGCCACCAAAGGACTGCCCGGCCGAGCCGGTGAACTCGACCTCGATCGAATCCGGTGGCAGCCCGGCCGAACCATGCAGGGTTGCAATTTGATGGGAGAGGATCCCACCGACGCAGCGATCGACGTTTCGAACCTCGGCCTTGAACTGCGCCGTCGACTTCCCTTCCAGTGCGTCCCCGGACCTCTCGATCAGGCTCCAGTCGAGGTTCCCTTCCAGCACCGGCTCCTGACTTCGCGTCTGGTGTCTGGGAGCATCCTCCGGGACTCCGGCCGGGAAGTCGAGCAGTGCAGAGAGGTCGACGCCCCGAGCCTTCCAATGGTCGATCGCCCGGTCAGCGTCGAGCAAGTCGGTCCGTCCGATCAGCTCATCGAGAGAACGAACTCCTAGGCTCGCCATGATCTTTCGGGCCTCTTCGGCGACGAAGAAGAAGTAGTTGACGACGTGTTCAGGCAGGCCCTCGAACCTCTTCCTCAGCTCGGGATCCTGGGTCGCAATCCCAACTGGACAGGTATTCAGGTGGCAGGCGCGCATCATGATGCAGCCCGATGCAATCAGGGGCGCTGTGGAGAAACCGAACTCGTCTGCGCCGAGCAGCGCCGCCACTACGACGTCTCGCCCCGTCTTCAGTTGCCCATCTGTCTGGACCCTGATCCTCGACCTGAGGTCGTTTCGGACCAGCGTCTGTTGGGTTTCCGCCAGGCCGATCTCCCACGGAATTCCAGCCGACTGGACGGAGGACAATGGCGAGGCGCCGGTGCCGCCGTCGTGCCCGGAGATCAGCACGTGATCGGCATTCGCCTTTGCGACACCGGCTGCGACCGTTCCTACTCCGACTTCCGCTACCAGCTTCACCGAAACCGAGGCCTCGGGATTGGCGCATCTCAAGTCATAGATCAGCTGCTTGAGGTCCTCGATCGAATAGATGTCATGGTGGGGCGGCGGGGAGATCAGGCCGACCCCAGGGGTCGTGTGACGGACCGAGCCGATGTACTGGTCCACTTTGTGCCCCGGGAGCTGACCCCCCTCCCCTGGCTTCGCGCCCTGGGCCATCTTGATCTGCAGCTGGTCGGCGTTGCTCAGGTAGTGGATCGTGACCCCGAACCGCCCCGAGGCGACCTGTTTGATCGCAGACCTCCTCAGGTCTCCGCTCGGGTCTGGAGTGAACCGCACCGGGTCCTCACCGCCCTCGCCCGTGTTCGACTTTCCGCCGAGCCTGTTCATGGCGATCGCCAGGGTTTCGTGGGACTCTCGTGAGATCGATCCGAGGGACATCGCGCCGGTCGAAAAGCGCCTGACGATTTCGGAGGCCGGTTCGACCTCCTCGAGCGGGATCGGCTGCTCAGACTCCTTGAGCCGGAGTAGTCCCCGCAAGGCAGCCTTTCGAACGGCAATTTCATTGACCTCGCGTGCGAACTCATCGTAAGTCTGCTGGGGGTCCCCTCCTTCCCCCCTTACGGCGTGCTGGAGCTGGGCAATCGTCTCGGGATTCCACTGGTGGAACTCGCCGTCGCGGCGCCAGGCGTAGATTCCTCCGACCGGGAGAAGGTCATCCTGTGCCCCCGGGAAGGCCGCGCGGTGGCGCTCCATGGTCTCGGCAGCAATCTGCTCCAGTCCTATCCCCCCGATCCTCGACGCGGTTCCCGTGAAGTGGCTGTCGATGATCGCCGGCTCCAGGCCTACTGCCTCGAATATCTGCGCCCCGCAGTAGGACTGAATCGTCGAAATCCCCATCTTCGAGATGGTCTTCAGCAGGCCCTTGCCGATTGCCTTGACCACGTTCCGACGTGCGACCTCGACCGAATCCGTATCGGGCACCTCTCCCTCCGCCACCAGCTCGTCGATGGAATCGAGCATCAGGTACGGGTTGATAGCTGCACAGCCGTAGCCGATCAAGGTCGCCATGTGATGGACCTCGCGGGGTTCGCCCGACTCGAGGATCATCCCGGCCCTCAGCCGGGTTCCCTTCCTGACCAGGTGCTGGTGGACCGCACCGACCGCAAGCAGGGATGGGATCGGCACCCTTCTCGGTCCAGTTCGACGGTCGGAAAGGATGAGGATGTTGACTCCGTCCTCCACGGCGGCCTCCGCCTCTTCCGCCACCTGCAGGAGCCTGGGCTCCAGTCCTCCTGGGCCGTCGGCCTCATCCCAGGTTATGTCGATCGTTTCGGCCCGAAGGACGTCGTGGTTCACATGCCTGATCGTCTCGAGCTCCGAGTTGAGCAGGATTGGCTGGTCGAGCGAGAGCTGGCGGGCATGGTCTTCCCCCTCGGTGAGCAGGTTGAGCTCGCCTCCCACCCCGGAAGAGAGACTCATCACGACCTCTTCCCGGATCGGGTCGATCGGTGGGTTGGTGACCTGGGCGAAGAGCTGCTTGAAATAGCTGAAGAGCGGCGGGCGATGATCCGAGAAGACCGCCAGCGCGGTGTCGTTCCCCATCGAGCCGATCGGTTCCGCTCCAGTTGCGGCCATGGGGGCAATCAGGACACGGAGGTCCTCCTGGGTATAGCCGAAGGCCAGTTGGCGTCGGGGGGTCGGCTGGACCCCGGTCATCGTCACGTGGGCCGTTGGCAGGTCGTCAAAGTGGACTGCCGAGTCGCGGTACCACTCCGCGTAGGGCCGCTGGGTCGAGATCTCTTCCTTGACCTCCTCGTCCTCGATGATCCTGTGCTGCTCGAGGTCGACCAGGAAGATCTTGCCCGGCTGGAGCCGTCCCAGCCGCTTGATTCGGTCCGGAGGGATGTCGAGCAGGCCTATCTCGGAGCCGAGCACGACCAGGCCGTCTGTGGTCTCGAGCCACCTCCCGGGCCTCAGGCCGTTGCGGTCGAGGGTCGCCCCGATCACCCTCCCGTCGGTGAAGGCAACGGCTGCCGGGCCGTCCCAGGGCTCCATCAGGCAGGAGTGGAACGCATAGAAGCCCTTGAGCTCATCGGAGAGGTCCTCCCGATCCCGATAGGCCTCGGGAATCATCATCATCGCCGAGTGGGGCAGCGACCTTCCAGCCAGGAGAAGCAGCTCGAGGACGTTGTCGAAGGTGGCCGAGTCCGAACCATCAGGGGTCACCACCGGAATCACCTTTTCCAGATCGTCGCCGAACAACTCACTGGCAAGCTGGGACTCGCGAGCCCGCATCCAGTTGATGTTCCCCCGCAGGGTGTTGATCTCCCCGTTGTGGGCGATCAGCCGGAACGGGTGTGCCAGGGGCCAGCTCGGGAAGGTATTGGTCGAGAATCGTGAGTGGACGAGGGCCATGGCGGACTTGAAACATTGGTCGACCAGATCCGGGAAAAAGTGTGGAACCTGGTTCGAGATCAGCATGCCCTTGTAGACGATCGTCCTCGAGGAAAAGGACGAGAAATAGACCTGGTCGCCGAACTCGCGCTCCAGCACGCGTCGAATCACGTAGAGCTTTCGCTCGAAGGCGTCCTGGTCATCACGGACGGGATCACCCGCGCCCACGAATGCCTGGCTGAAGACGGGCATCGTCTCGGCCGCCGTCGCACCGACGAACTCCCGGTCAACCGGAACGTCACGCCAGCCGAGGAACTCCTGTCCTTCGTCCCGCACGACATCCTCGATCCGCCTGCGAACGGTACGACGCTCCTCTTCGTCGGTGGGAAGGAAACACATTCCGACCCCGTACTGACCTGGACTCGGGAGCTCAAAGGAGGTCTCCTCCACGAAAAACTCGTGTGGCAGCTGGACCAAAACCCCGGCACCGTCACCCGTTCCGGGGTCGGCCCCCGCCGCACCCCGGTGCTCGAGGTTCAGCAGTGCGGTCAATCCCTGTTCGACGACCTCGTGGGTCGGCCGGTTGTCCAGGCGAGCAACCATCGCAACGCCGCAGGCATCGTGCTCGTACCTTGCGTCGTATAGGCCCGTAGACCCGGTGGATGTTTGGGGACCGCTCAGCTCAGCCTTTCGACAGCTCTCATACGGGGTCCGACCGGACTCCGCCAAACCCTCCAGGACGAGCCGGAGGGGCAAATCACGAATCCCCCAGAATACCGGAGGGAGGCCCCGTAGCCCGCCGCTTTCCTAGCGGAGAACCCGCCCCTCGTACTCGCTGCGCGCCGATTCGTCGACCGCACCGCTCAAGACCCTGTCGGCTCCGAAAACCTTCATCAGGCGATCCCGCAGGTCGGCGGAGAGCAGCGAGGTCGGAGGCTGCAGCCAGCGCGTTATCGGGGGCAGCCAGACTTCGGAATCCCCCATCTCGACCGCCCTGGCGATTCCTTCCCCAACCTCGTACGGAGAGAGCCACCGGACGCCCTTTGCATTGCCGATTCCACCGGCCAGCTCCGTCCTGACCGGACCGGGCATGACGCAAGTGATTCCAACCCCCGTTCCGACCAGCTCGTTCCTGGCCGCCTCGGATAGGCCGACCACCCCGAACTTCGTCGCCGAATAAGTGGCCCCACCCGGGAACCCCGTCTTCCCGGCCTGGGAGGCGATATTGACGATCCTCCCCCGGCCTCGAGCCTTCATCCGGACCATCGCCAGCTTCGTCCCGTTGATCACCCCGATCAGGTTGACCCTGACCGTGGTTTCGGTCGATTCCTCGGTCTCTTCATCGAGCGGCCCAAGGAGCATCACTCCGGCGTTATTGACCAGGACGTCGACTGGCCCGAGCACCTCCTCGACCCCGTCAAGGAACGCCTCGAAAGATCCGGCGTCGCCTACATCCACAGCTAGTCCGATGTGCGGGTCCCCCAACTCCGCGGCAGCGGCCTGGGCTGCATCGCCGTCGAGGTCGCCCAGGGCCACCTTCGCCCCGCGAAGTGCGAAGGACCGGGCCGTCGCCATGCCGATACCGCCGCAGCCCCCGGTGATCGCGACCACCATGCCGTCCACTGAAACTAGGTCCCTATCCAACTGGCGTCCTCCTTGCTTTGGAAGCGAAATTCAACCCTATCGCCGACCGGCTCGAGGGGGCTGCCCCTGAGCGGTTCTCTACCCTCCGTGGGTGTCGCCGATCGCCCTCCTCGCCGCCGTGGATCCCGCAGCAGGGATCGGACTCCTCGCAGCCTTCGCAGCCGGCATCGTCTCCTTCCTCTCCCCTTGCGTTCTCCCGCTCGTACCCGGATACCTGTCTGCCGTCTCGGGGCTCAAACCGGATCAACTCGCGGATTCGAGCTGGAAGCGGGTGGTCCTGCCGAGCCTCGCTTTCATTCTGACCTTCTCGGTCGTCTTCATCCTGCTCGGGCTGACCGCCACCCGGATCGGAAGCCTCCTCTCGGACAACCGGACCCTGCTCGAGCAGATCGCCGGCGGGGTAATGGTGCTGATGGGAGTCCTGTTCGTCGCCGCGGGCTGGATCGATTCCCTAAATCGGGAGTGGCGGCCATCCGGCCTGATCGAGCGTGCCGGAAAGGGCGGCCCGTGGATTGCCGGAGTGGCCTTCGCGATTGCCTGGACTCCCTGCATCGGTCCGACGCTCGGGGCGATCCTCTCGGCCGCCGCCTTGACTGAATCGGCGGCCCGGGGCGGCCTGCTCCTGGCCGTCTATTCCCTCGGCCTCGGCCTCCCCTTTCTCCTCTGTGCTATCGCCTTCGGACGAATGAGCGAAGTGCTTGGCCCGGTGCGTCGCCACTACGGGCTGGTGATTGCGGTCGGTGGCCTGATCCTGATCGGAATGGGCATCCTCGTCTTGACCGGAGAACTATTCCGTTTGAACATCGAAGTCCAGAGATGGCTCGAGGGCCTGGGGTTGGACTTCTGGAACGAGGTCTGAGCGACGCCTAGTTGGCGGCCGGTTGCGTGGCGACGGCCTCTACCATCTCGGCCTCCTCGAGCCCTTCAGAGTCGAGGTCCCTGGAGCAGACGATCTGGAACCGCCCCGTGCCGATCGCTGAATCACCGACTACCGGCAGGCCCCGGATCTCCTCCCAGCCGAGACGTTCGACCTCGAACGGGTTCATCCGGACCTCTGCCGCAGGAAATGGGCACGAGGAATTGTGCTGGTCGATCGCCTTGGAGATCGCTTCGAGGTTTCGGGATTCGGCGTCGCCCACGAGGCGATTATGCCCCATGGCGAATACCCGGGGTAACCTCCGATGGTGGGAAAAGACCTGCCAGACATCGCCCTGGTGCAGATCAACACCACGGTGGGCGACCTCGAGGGAAATGCCAGGATGATCCTCGAATCCGCCCGCGAGAGCGTCCGTGCCGGCGCCCGGGTGGTCGTCTTTCCGGAGCTCTGCCTGCCCGGTTATCCGGCCGAGGACCTCTACCTCCGGTCGGATTTCATCGAGGCCAACGCGACCGCAATCGAAAGGTTGGCCCCGGAACTGACTGGAGCGACCTTCCTGGTCGGTTACGCCGAGCCAGCGGGACCCAACGACCCGGGCCGGCCGATCGCCTTCAACTCCGCCGCTGTCATCGAGGACGGATCGATCACCGCCAGCTACCGGAAGCGTCTCCTCCCGAACTATGGGGTGTTCGATGAGCGAAGGACTTTCCTCGCCGGAAGCGAGCCGGTCGTTGTCGATGTCGGGGGTGCCCGTCTGGGGGTGACCATCTGCGAGGACTGCTGGGAGCCGAATGACCCCGCTGTGCGGGATCTTGCCCCCGATGCAACCGTGATCTCGAACCTGTCTGCCTCCCCCTACCACCGGGGGAAGGGCGCCGAACGCGAAGACATCTTCCGCGAGACGGCGAAGCGAGAAGGGATTCCAGTCGTCGTTGCCAACGCGGTTGGTGGGCAGGACGAGTTGGTCTTCGACGGAGCGAGCGTTGCGATCGATCCGGAGGGCGTAACCCTCTGTCGAGCACCCAGGTTCGAAGAGGAGATCCTGATGGTCGACTGGGGCAAAGCGGACGCGACCACTCCCCCCGACGGCGATCTGGCTGAGGTCTATGCCGCCCTTCGAGTCGGCTTGAGGGACTACGTCGACAAGAATGGCTTTGAACACGTGGGGGTAGCCCTCTCAGGGGGGATCGACTCTGCCCTGGTCGCACTTCTGGCGGTCGATGCCCTCGGTCCGGAGAAGGTGTGCGTGGTGATCATGCCCTCACCCTGGTCCAGCCCTGAGACGCAGGGCGACGCCAGGGTCCTCGCGGCGAACTTGGGCTGTGAGACCCTCGAGTACCCGATCGGGGGGCTGATGGAGGGTTACGAGGGCCTCCTCGGTGACGATGACCGCGGACTGGCGGCCGAGAACATCCAGGCACGGATCCGCGGGAACATCATGATGGCCCTGTCCAACTCGAGGGGATGGCTGGTCCTCACGACCTCCAACAAGAGCGAGGCGTCCGTCGGTTACTCAACGCTCTACGGCGATATGGCGGGGGGCTTTGCCCCGATCAGGGACGTTCCAAAGGGGCTGGTCTATGAGTTGACCGAGTGGCGAAACCGCGAGGGATCCCCAATCCCTTCCGGCGTGCTGGAGCGCCCGCCAACGGCCGAGCTCAGGCCCGGTCAGCTCGACCAGGACTCCCTCCCCGACTACGCGCTCCTTGACGAGATCCTCCGCCTGCACATCGAAGGGGACCTCGGACCGGCCGAGATGGCCGCGCAGGGACTCGATCCAGAGACGATCCGACAGGTCATCGGACTGGTCGATAGCGCCGAGTACAAGCGACGCCAGTCGCCACCCGGCACGCGAATTACCACCCGGGGCCTCGGCAGGGACCTGCGGATGCCGATCACCAATCGCTATCGACCCGGCTCCTCCTGAGGGGTCGCCGCTGCCCGAGCGAGCTCTTCCAGATCGGCCCCCTCCGGGGCCTCCCTGACGGCAATGGTCATCTGTGCCACCGCACAGGTTCGTCCATCTGAATCGAGCACGTCGGCTCTCCAGACCCACGTCATCCGACCCCGGTGAACTGCCTCGGCCCGAACCTCGATTCCGCCCGAGGAAATCGGACGGAGGAAATTGACCGAGATGTTCTGCCCCATTGCGACCCTGTTCTCTGAAAAAACTTCCTTCGCGGTGGCCATCGAACAGACCGACTCGACCAGACTGGCCATCACCCCACCGTGGAGGATGCCCATCGGTTGGCGAAGCTGGTCCCGCATAGCGATTCGGGCAACCGCACGATCGGGATCGCTGGAGACCCACTCGGTTGCGATCAGCTGGTCGAAGGGAGACGGGGGAAAGGCCGGTTCGTCCACCCCGCGAGGATAACCCCGTAGGCTCCCTCCGTGGCCCTCCCAGACGATCAGCGGGCACTACTCCAACTCCTGGTCGTGAGGAAGAAGACCCCAGGCGAGATCGCCACGATCCTCGAGGTGGACGAGGCCCAGGTCGGATCCAGGATGGCAGATGCCCTCGAGACGATTGCTCCGGGGGGGCCAGCGATTCCCCCTGCTGTCGCCCTCTACCTCGTAGGCGCCGCAGATCCCATCACCCGGGCTGACGCTGTTTCCCTGCTCGATCGGGAACCGGAGCTCACCGAAAGGTCGGACCGGGTCCGGGAAGCCCTCTCCAGTGAGTTCCAGCTCGATACCCCGGGGGTTGCCACCAAAGCCGAGCCCAGTGCGGCACGGAGGGGCAGTGAGCCCAAGACGACCGCGCGAGGAGCCGGAAAGAGGAGTGAGGGAGCCGCTCCGGAGCCCAAATCCACCGGCGGCGAATCCAGGGGGATGGACCCCAGGCAACGACGCCTCCTTTCCATCCTGATCTCGGCTGCCGGGCTGGCGATCGTCGTGGTCGCCGTGGTTCTGCTGGTCAACGGTGAGGATCCCGGGAGTGACCCGGTCGAGGCCCCGACTGTGGCGGAGCTTTCCCCGGTCCGCGGCGAGACCGGTGGCGGGAATGTCGAGTTCGGCTTCTCCGGGAACGAGTTCGCTGCAAACATCTCCTTCACCTCGCTGAAGCCGAATACGCCGGGTGAAAGCTACGCGCTCTGGTTCGACGGTCCGGTTGGTGCCTTCCCCTTCGAGAGGGCGACGGTCGGGGGTCAGGGGGTCATCGCCGGACAGTCGAGGATCAATCAGGCGATCATCTGCTTCATCGCGGCCGACCTCTTCACCGACGTGAAGCTCTCGAGGAGCAGCGACGAGCAGTTCCGTGGGGCCCTGAGGCAGGCCGTTACCGCCAGGGGCGGCTCAGGGCCGTTCCCGGAATACGTCGGTACGACAGTCCTGGAAGGCCCAATCTCGATGCCGACCGAGACTCGACAGGCTTTGGTCAGGGAGTGCGGTGGAAGGACGTCGGCAGGAGGCAGCCAGGGTTCATGATCCCGGCAGGGTCGAACGATCGCTTGGTCGCACCTAGCGCGTCGAGCCCTGCCTGACCGACCCTCCGCGCGTAGGCAGCAGCGTGGTCCCGTCCGATTCCGTGGTGGTGGGATACCGGAAGGTCGAGTTTCAGCAGGGTCTCGAGGACCACACGCTTCACCGAGAGCCACGATTCGACCGGACCCTGGGGACCAGGTGTCGAAACGAGCGTGAAATAGAGGGAAGCTCCGTCCGGGTAAGCATGGGAGAGATGGCAGAGCACCTCCCCTGACATTCCGTTGCGCTCCAGTGCCTCGAGGGTCGCAGCACGAATCGAGTCATACGCCCCGATGTATTCCGACCACGGCGCGGCCGTCTCGAAAGTCTCGACCACCAGGCCAAGATCGAGCAGTCCCTCCCTGATGTAGGGGCCGTGAAATCGCGATCGGGCCCAGGACGCTCCCGGTCTTGAGCCGAGGCCGATGCCCCCGGAGCGCCTGAGGAGGGACCTGGTCTCGCTCTTCGCGGAGGCATTTTCCTCGGGTTCCCCCTCGAAGCCGACGATCATCAGGCAGCCGTCGCTCCGAGCCCTGAGCCGGAGGTAAGCGTCGAGAGCGGCGCCGGAGGCTCCGCCGGGGCCGGACATCGCGAGGTTGAGGGATGTTTCCGTCTTGTCGGAGAGTCGAACCACGGCCGGCAGTGCGCCCTTTTGCGCCATCGTCATCACGCAGCCGGTGCCAGCCTCGAAGTCCGGCAGGAGCCAGACCTCGTAGCTCGTCTCAGGGGTAGGGGCCAGCCTCAACTCAACCTCGGTGATCACCCCGAATGCGCCTTCCGATCCGACAATCAGTTCGAGCAGGGAAGGACCTTCCGATGCGTGCTCGACCCGGGGGGTTCGAAGGACACCTCCCGGCGTAATGACATCGAGTCCCGTGACCATCTCATCGAATCTCCCATAGCCGTTCGAGGCCTGGCCGGCCGACCTGGTCGCGGCGAACCCGCCGATCGTCGCGTACTCCCAGGACTGTGGAAAGTGGCCCGTCGTCAGTCCGAAGCGATTGACGGCTTCCTCTGCCTCGGGACCCCGAAGGCCCGCGCCGAGCCGGGCAGTCCGGGAGGTTGGATCGACCTCCACCCCGTTGAGTCCGATCGTGTCGAGTGAGATGACGGCCCCCTCGATTCCCTCCGGGACCTTCAGCCCGCCGGTTACCGATGTTCCACCGCCATAGGGAATGACCGCGACTCCTTCCCTGCTCGCTACCTCGAGGATCGCCAGGATCTGGGCTTCATCGCTTCCAACCACCACCGCATCGGGGGCGGTCGGAACGACCCCGGAACGAAGGGTGAGGAGATCCTCGAGCGACTGCCCCGTTGCGTGACGCACCCGAGAGGCGTGATCGGTGAGGACCGAGTCCGTTCCAGCCGCTGCCAGCAAAGCATCCGGAATCCTCTTTGCCTCGGGTATCGCGACGGCCTCGATCGACCCACTCCCTTCTCGAGTGGGAGGTCCCGTCTCCAGCCCCCGGAGCTTCAGGAGCTCACGGACACGTTCCCCGACTTCGGTCTCGACACTTGGGTCGCCCCAGCCCCACCAACGGGTATCGGTCCTCGGAGTAGCTCGTCGATCCATTGCTCAGGGCGCTTCCTCGAGCGCCTGGGACAACCTCTCGAGTGCCTCGTCGAGCAGCTTCTTCTGATCCGACTTGAGTGACGGCCCGGCAAGTCTGGCAGCGCCCTTCAGTTCACCGATCGCAGTCACGGCCACTCGGGTCCCTTCGGGGGCGTCGGAAAGCTCTACCTCGACGGCCTGCCTGGCGAGGTGACCCGAGAAGGCAGTGCCTTCGAGCAGGTGTTCCCAGCAGAGTCTCGAGCCCCGATCAGAGTCGACCATTCGGTAGTCCAGCCTCAACCTCCTGCCGGAGTCGGCCTCGACCACGTTCGTCCAGATGAGGCCCTCCTCACCCGACTGGCCCTCGACCGCTTCCACCCTGACGACTCTCGGCCACCACCTGACCAGATTCGACGGGTCCCCCAGGAACCGGAAGACCTCCCCTGGTCGTGCTCGGACCTCGACTTCCCTGGTCGTGCTCGGCAGTTGGGAGCCTCAGGAGTTGGCGAAGCGCCGCAGATCACGGACCAGCAAGGACTGCTTCAGCTCACCCATCGAAGTAGCGATTCTCTCGAGCGACTCGACGGCCTCCTTGCGACGCTGGGGGTTTCGCGAGACCAGCTTCGGTGCGAGCAGTGCCTCGACCAGCTGCGATTCACGATCGGCTGATGTCCGAAAGGTCTTCAGGTTGCGTGGCCCAATCCCCGCCTTGACCAGCTCGGCTGCGGCGTTGACGACGGCAACGTCGGTCTCGTCGTAGATCTCTGTGTCCGGGCTGGGCGGTTTGCCGACTAATCCGTAATCGATCAGTTCCCTCAGTAGCTCCGGCTCTGCGCCCGTCTCCTCGGCCAGACCGACCAGATCGAGTCTCTCGCTCGAGGCCATCAGGAGTCGTGCACGTCGAGTCCTGTTCTCCCCTCCACCGGACCGCTCGACTGCGACCTTGCCCGAGGCCAGCTCCTGGCGAATTACCCTCAACGGGAGGAACTCATCCCGCTGGAGCCTGAGGATGGTCTTCAGGCGGTCGACATCGGCCTGTGAATACAGGCGGTAACCCCCGGGTGTCCGCCGGGGGGAAACGAGCTTCTGGTCCTCGAGGTAGCGGATCTTCGAAATCGAGATGTCATCGAAATCCTTCGAAAGCATCCGGGCCACCGCCCCGATCGTCAATGCCTTGCGCCGACGGGACCCGGAGCTGCCGACCGGCCCAGTCTTGGTTCCCTCGCCGCTCGGAGGAGTCATCGCTCGAGGAAGCTGAGCTTGTACTTCCCGACCTGGATCTCATCCCCATCTTCGAGCTTTCGTGATTCGACACGATGCCGATTGACGTAAGTCCCGTTCAGGGAGCCCAGGTCGTCGATGTAGATGCCATCGTTACGGGTGACCAGAAGGGCGTGGTTACGCGACACGGTCACGTCGTCGAGGAAGATCGGGGCGTCCGGACTCCGACCGATTGCCAGTCGCTCACCGTCGACAGGAAAGACCTCCCCTGCCCTTCCGCCCCCGCTACGAATCACCAGGCTTGCCCCGGGAACGTCGATGCCGGGTTCGATCTCGATCGCATCCTGCTCCCCGGTCTCACCAATTCGATAACTGCTGGTCGTCGGTTCATCCGCCGACTCGCCGGCCCCGAGGAAGGCCCCACACTTTTGACAGTAGTTCGCCCCCTCGGCGTTTACGAAGCCGCATTCGGTGCAATGGAGAGCCACGAAGCGATTATAGGGGCGAACCCGAAGTGTCAACCTCCGCTTGAAGGTTGGTCGCCCGCTTCCATCTGGGCGATCCTCGCCCGACCGTCCTTTACGTAGAGGATGGTTGCGGCCCAGGCCATGGCGACACCGATGATCAGGAGCACATCGGGGAACCACCCCGGGATGACCATCGCGAACAGCAGTGCGGACATCACCGGAAAGACGGCCATCCGCCCGATCCAGTTGACCTCGAGGTCAACCCCGCGTGAGAGGGCCCACCTGGCGAGGAGAAGGGTCCCCAATTCACGGACGACCAGCAGGACCAGGAGCACCTCCGGCAGGAGATCGAAATACCAGCAGACGACGATGCCGGAGACGATCAACAGCCGGTCGACAACGGGGTCCAGCAATGCCCCCAAACGGGAGTACTGCCCGGTCACCCTGGCCAGGAGGCCGTCGAGGTAATCGCCGGCTGCGATCGCCCAAAACAGGACTGCCGCCCAGAAGGAAACTCCGTCTGGACCGCTGAAGGCGAGGTAGAGGAAGACCGGTATCCCGATCAAGCGCAGGAGCCCGACTAGGTTTGGAATCGTGAAGGGCCGGAGCGGCTGTCCGCTCCTCGTCGCCTTGGGCTCCGGGCCGGAACGGTCGAGTCCGAAAACCCGCCGGAGTCGCCCCCTCCCGAAGGGATCGACGCTGGACAAGCTCAGCTCGTTTCGGCGACCAGCTGGCTGATCTCGGCCACGCCTTGGTCAAGGGGGATGGTGAAATCCTCGCCCGAGGCCCGCCAGCTCGCTTCGAGCTCTCCGGCCTCGACCCCCTTTCGTCCCACGACGATCCTCAGGGGGCAGCCGATCAACTCGGCGTCGGTCAGCTTCTGACCGGCCCCAGCCTCTCGATCGTCGAACAGGACCTCCACGCCGGAGTCCTGGAGCTCCCGATAGAGATCCTCGGCGACCCGGATAGCTTCATCGCCGCCCTTTCCGAGGGCCACCACCTCGACCTGCCACGGGGCCACCGAGGCCGGCCAGGAAAGACCGGCTTCGTCGGCCCCCTGTTCGGCCAATGCCGCGACGATCCTGGCTGGACCGATCCCATAGCTCCCCATGACGATCGGTCTTTCTGCACCGTCTTCATCGAGGAAGGTCGCCCCCAGTGCCTCGCTGTAGCGAGTTCCCAATTTGAAGATGTTCCCTATCTCGATCGCGGGCTCGAGTCGGATTGGGGAGCCATCGGGGCCCGAGTCTCCCTCCCGGACCCGACGGATGTCGGCTTCCTCAAAGTTGAAGTCCCTGCCGGGTTCGACGCCCTGGAGATGGCGGTCCTTGGCATTGGCACCGCAGACCAGGCCACCACCCGCGACCTGGCTGTCCTTGATCACCCTTACCTCGGTCCCGATCGGACCGATGAATCCGGGTGGTCCGATCCGGTCGCCTATCTCTTCTTCGGTCGAAGGCCTCAGATCGAAACCGGCGGCATTGCCGAGAAGGACTGGGTTGACCTCGTCATCTCCCCGGACGAGCGCTAGAACGACTTCACCGGAGCTTGCGGTGAACGGAACCGCCTTGATCAGGGCACCCTCGGAAACCCCGAGAGCACCTGCGACCTCCTCGACCGCCGTCAATCCCGGGGTCTCGACCTCGACGGGGGCCTCCCTTGCCTCCGGGAGTTCAACCAACTCGGGCGTCCCGGTCGCGACGTCCACGTTCGCGGCATATCCGGCCGAGATTGCCACCTCGTCTTCCCCGGCTGGACAGGGGGCCATGTACTCGTGTGCTCCCTGACCCCCCATCATTCCGACGTCGCTCGCCACCCGATACCAGGAAAGTCCGCAGCGATCGAAGATCCGGTCGTAAGCTCCGATACAGGCCTCGTATGACCGGTTTAGTCCCTCCTCATCGCGGTCGAAGCTGTAGGCATCCTTCATCACGAATTCCCTCGTCCTGAGGATCCCGGCACGGGGCCTCGGTTCATCCCGCTCCTTCACCTGGAGCTGGTAGAGCAACTTCGGCAGGTCCCTCCAGGAGCGAACCTCGCTCGCGACGTGGGCCGTGATCGCTTCCTCATGGGTCATCGCCAGAACCAGGTCCGACCCTTTACGGTCTTCGAGTTTGAACAGCTCCTCGATGTCGAGCCGCCCGGTCTTCGCCCAGAGATCTGCCGGCTGGAGGACCGGCATCAGCATCTCCTGGCCACCGATCGCACCCATCTCCTCCCGGATGATCCGCTCGACCTTCGAGTGAACCCGCCACCCTGCCGGAAGGAAGGTCCAGAGACCCGCCCCGAGCTGCCTCACCATGCCTGCCCGGACCAGAAGCTTGTGACTGGTCGCCTCGGCGTCTGCGGGACTCTCCCTGAGGGTCGGGATAAGGGCTTCCGAGAACCGGGTCATCCGGCTTAATCTAGACGTTGGGTCTTACGACGCGGACCCGCGGGACCCCTACGTGCGGGTGAATCGGCGCCCGTCGGTCGGCGAATCCGACTCATCCAGCAGGACCCGGTCCGACTCTCCCTTCTCGGCAGCCTCACGCTCCATCCGGGCGATCTTCTCCGGGGTCAGGTCGTCAGCATTCTCTGTCTCGATCTTCCGGACCCACTCTTCGCCCTCGGCAGCCTCGGTCTCGTCGTACTCGACCGAACCCCTTTCGAGAGAGAGGTCGATCTGGTCGAAGAGCTCGTCTACGAGCCGCTCGGTCGGGACCTTCTTCAGGGCCCGGCCGCCCGCAAAAACAACGCCTTCATCCTTGGCCCCTGCGATCCCGAAATCGGCGTGCTTGGCCTCGCCGATCCCGTTTACGGCGCACCCGAGCACCGCGACCTCGATCGGCTCCTCGTAGTCCTCCAGTCGCCGCTCCACCTCTGCGACCACCGTGTCCATGTCGAACTGGAGGCGCCCACAGGTCGGACAGGCGATCAGGACTGGCCCCTTCTCCCGCAGCTGGAGGGCCTTGAGGATCTCCCAGGCAACCTTTACCTCCTCCTCGGCATGAAAGGTAGAGAGGCTGACCCTGATTGTGTCGCCGATCCCATCGGCAAGGAGCGCCCCGAGCCCGACAGCCGACTTCAGGGAGCCCGACCACCGGGTCCCTGCCTCGGTGATTCCGAGGTGGAGCGGGTACGGGATCTTCTCCGACAGCATTCGGTTCGCCTGGATCGTGTCGGGCACGTTGGTCGACTTGATCGAAACCTTGAAGTTCGTGAAGTCGAGGCCCTCCATCAGGCGTACGAACTCGACCGCGGCCTCGACCAGGGCCTCCACCGGGTTCTCGACCTCCAGATCGTGGAGATGCTTGGGAAGTGAGCCCGAGTTGACGCCAATTCTCATCGGAACGCCCTTTCGGTTTGCCAGCTCAGCCACCTCTGCGACCTTTTCCCGACCGCCGATGTTTCCCGGGTTGAGCCTGATCGAGGCTGCCCCGGCTTCGATCGCCTTGAGGGCGAGGGGGTGGTTGAAGTGGATGTCGGCGATCACCGGAATCGGCGATCGGTCGACGATTTCGCTGAGTGCCCTCGCGTCCTGGTCCCTCGGCACGGCAACCCTCACGAGCTCGGCTCCTGCCTCGACGACCTTGTCGATCTGATCCATCGTCGCCTCGACATTGGCCGTCTCGGTCTTGGTCATCGTCTGGACCACGACCGGTGCCCCCCCACCGATCGGCACGGAACCAACGAATATCTGCCGCTTCGACGCCATGACCGTCAGGCTACCGGAGGCCGTCAGGGAGTCCGGCCGGCCCAGGCCTCGAGAAGCCAGCCCAGGTCTTCCGCCGTCACGATCGGGTCGAGGATCAACTCATCCGGCCCGAGGTCTCGTTGTCCTCGCTTCAGCCGGGAGCTCGCCCTTCCCATTCCCCGGGCGATGGAGCCTGTACGCCTCCTCGGGAGGACGCCGTGGTCGATCCGCTCTTCATCCGGATGAACCAGGGAAAAGCCGAGCGGGTTATCTCCCTCGACCCAGGCGAGGGCGGGCCCGAGCGCCTGGTCGGCAAGGCCCCTCAGGGCAATCACGGAGAGGGCGATCTGATTGACGGTCAGGACCGGATAGAGCTCCACCCCCACGGCCCGCTTCGTGTCGATCACCCCCGGCCAGGCTCCGCCGTCGCCCTGAAGTGCAAGAAGCCCATCTACCGCCCTGTCAATCTCGGAATCTGACGCCCCTTTTCCTCGCCGAAGGGCATGGAGGGCAAGGAACTGCGCTGAAACGGGACTCAGCGATCCTCCGAACCGGTGGTGGGCATCGAGGAAGACTCCGTCATCCCCGAGCCGCTCGATCAGGCCGCGCTGAGCTTCGGCGAGGATCATGTCCGAGCCCCCCGGATCGATCTCGGCCGCCTCCGCAGAGCCGGAGACCAGTAGCGCGAGATCCTCGAGGGGGAGCCTGTCCGTTCGAGATGGCATCCGCCGTTGGATCCGGGCCAGGACCTCCCCGACGGCCGCACCATCGGTTCTGGCCTCGGCCCAGAGTGCGAGTCCGAGTTCTCCCACCCCGAGTGCCGGGTCGGAAAGGGAGCCGAGCATCCCGGTTCTCAAAGCTCCGAGCGATATCCCCTGAGCCGAGGCCCCCTCCTCGTTGCGAGAGAGGCCGATCAGGGCGACTGCCGATGACCTGACCGGGCTCCCGTGCTTTCCGGCACTGGGATGGAAGAGTCCGTCCGGCCCCTGAAGCTCGGGAAGCCGGGTCAGTGCAATCCGCTCTAGGGCATCCGGATCAACCGACAACTTCGGTACCGGTATCGCCCGCGTAGAGGGCCTCTATCTCCGTTTCGTACTTTTCGGCGATCGGCTTGCGCTTCAGCTTCATCGTCGGCGTCAGCTCATCGCCGCCGGGCTTCCAGTCTTCTGGCAGGAGCTGGAACCGCTTCACCTGCTCGACCCGTGCCAGGTTTTCGTTGCCCTTCTCGATTGATGCCGCGACCACCTCGATTACTTCCGGGTTCTCCGAAAGCGCGGCGATCGATGTTTCCTCGATTCCCTGCTGACCGGCCCACATAGGGGCGAAGTCGGGGTCGAGGGAAACCAGGGCGACGTTGTAGGGACGCTGGTCGCCGATACAGCAGACCTGGTCGATCAATGGGGAGGAGCTCTTCAGTTCCGCCTCGATGTTGGCCGGCGACATGTTCTTGCCGGCCGCATTGATGATCAGCTCCTTCTTTCGATCGACGATCTTCAGGTATCCGGCTTCGTCGAACTCGCCGATGTCACCGGTGTGGAGCCAGCCCTCGGAATCGATCGTCTCGGCAGTCGCCTCGGGCATGTTCCTGTAGCCGAGCATGTTCAGTTTGCCCTTGACCAGGACCTCCCCATCCTCTGCCAGTTTGATCTCGACGCCTGGGGTCGGAGGGCCGACCGTGCCGATCCGAACTGCATCGGGCGGGTTCACCGTGCCACCGCCGCAGGTCTCCGACATCCCCCACAGTTCGGCAAGCGGAAGGCCGATCGCGTGAAAGAACTCGAGCACCTCTCTTGGCGTGGGTGCGGCACCGACATTGATCGTTACGACCTGGTCCAGCCCCAGCGCCGAGCGGAGCGGCGCGAAGAACTGTTCATCGGCCTCGGCGACTTGGGTGGCCAGCTCCTCTGGAACCTCTTCCCCGGCCTGCTCGAGCCGTACCTTCTCCGTCGCGGCCGCGAGAGCCTTCTCGAGCGGCTCCCGAGCCTCGGCTGGCTGTCCCGCTACGGTCGATTCGAGCCCGCCCTTGAGCTTCTCCCAGATTCGGGGTACAGCGAAGAACCATTGCGGCCGGACTTCCGGCAGGACCTCTCGGACCGCCGTGTAGTCATCGACAGAAGTCACCTCGAAGCCGAAGACGGCCGGGAGGTAGTGATGGGCCGCACGCTCGGCGATGTGGGCCGAGGGCAGCCAGCTGATCACCCGTGAGCGGTCCGGGAACTGGACTATCTGGTGGGTGCCGTCGACCATGAACATCAGGTTGTCGTGGGTCAGCTGGACACCCTTCGGCGGTCCCGTGGTTCCACTGGTGTAGATCAAGGTGAGTATGTCCTCCGGACCGATCTCGGCTGCAGCTTGAGCGCCATCGAACTCGGAGTCGAGCTCCTCTACCTCTGCCAGGGAGATGACTCCATCCGGAAGGTCGCCATCGGGATCGACAAGGACGATCTGTGGTTTGGCGTCGAGGCTCGAAACCGCCTCCTGTACTACCGGAAGGAACAGCCTCTCGGTTACGACGACCTTCGTCTCCGCATCCTCCAGCAGGTACTTGATCTGGTCAGGGGTGTAGGTCTGGTAGATCGAAAAGGGTGTGCCGCCGGCTGTGACCACGCCGAAATCGACGATGTGGAACTCCGGCCGGTTGACCAGCATCAAGGCGACAGTGTCGGCCTTGCCTACGCCGAGCTTTCGCAACCCGCCCGCGATCCGGTCGACCCTTGCCTGCCCGTCGTCCCAGGTGATGACTGTCGAGCCATCGCGGTTCTTCACCCAGGTGTCGCCGGCGCGCTGTCCGGCAGTGATCCGAAATGCCTCGGCGAGTGTCGCGGCATCCTTTGCTTCGGTAGCCATTCCCATCCTCCCGTTGAATTTAGCCCGGAATCTAGCGGTAACCGTGCGGTTCCGCAGGCGTTAGCGAACGCCGAACCCTTCCCCGGTCAAACGGCCGATGTCGTTGGTCAGGCCGATGAAGAAGAGTCCGAGAACGAGGGCAAAGCCGATGATCCCCGCTCGTTCCATGACCGCGTACGGAACTGGGCGCCCCCGGATCTTCTCGATGACGCTCCAGAAGATGTGGCCACCATCGAGTGGAAGGAAGGGAAAAAGATTGATGATTCCGAGAGAGAGGCTGATCAGGGCGATGATGGTCAATGCCTGGCGCCCCGATGTATCTATCGCCTGCCGTGTGACTTCGTAGCTCCCCGCAACCCCGGAGAGCTCCTCGCGTCGCTCAGCCTTGTAGAGCTCGGACAGCACGCCGACGGTCTCAGTCGTTACCCGCCACATGAAGTCGATCGAAAGCCCCGCTGCCTCGGGTGCCGTGGGAGAGAGCGGCTTTGCGTCGAAGGCAAAACCGACACGGGGTCGATCAGCCACGGAATCGAAGCGCGGCCTCACCTCGATCGTCGTGACCTCCCCCCCGCGCTCGATCGTCAACTTCGCTGGCTCCTTCGCCAGACAGCCGTCCGTCTGCTGGCCCTCGCAGCGATGGGTTGCAATCCGTGAGGCAAGTCGATCCTGGGAACCCCTGACACCGTCGACCGCGATCAGTCTGTCGCCCGGCATCAGTCGTCCGGCAGCCGGTGAGTCTGGCTCCACCTGGCCGATTCGATCCGTCGACTCCTGGACGCCAAAGGCAAGGAAGAAGAGGATCAGGAAGGCGATCGCGATGTTCACGGCCGGTCCGGCACCGATCACCACGATTCGCTTCCAGACCGGCTGTCGGTAATAGGCCCTTGGAGCTACCTCCGGTGGGATCTCCTCCTCCGGGTTCATGCCGGTGATTCGAACGTAGCCTCCGAGCGGTATCGCTCCCACCCCGTATTCAGTCTCACCGCGCTTTATCGAAAAGAGCTTTGGGGGAAAGAAGAGGAAGAACTTCTCGACCCTCATCCCGGTTGCCTTTGCTGCGAAGAAGTGGCCCGCCTCGTGGAGGACTATCAGGGCACAGAAGGCGAGGAATGCCAGAAGGAAGCTCATGAACTCACGACCCCTTCCAGGTGAGCTTCGGCCCGCTCACGGGCAGCCAGGTCCGCTTCGAAGAGCTGGTCGAAGTCCGGGGCCGCCTGGTCGCCGATCTCCTCCAGGACACCCTCGACCACGACGGGGATACGGTCGAAGGGGATGCGTCCAGCCAGAAACGCACCGACCGCGACCTCATCTGCCGCGTTCAGGGCGCAGGGCGCAACCCCTCCCTTCCTCCCTGCCTCACGCGCGAGTTCGAGGCAGGGAAACGTCTCGTGGTCGACCGGCAGGAAATCCAGCGAACCCGTCCTGGTCAGGTCGAGTCGCTCGACCGGGATATCCCATCGGTCCGGCTCCGACAGCGCATAGGAGATCGGGACTCTCATATCCGGCTGCCCGAGATGAGCCAGCTGGACTCCATCGTTCAGCTCGACCAGCGCGTGGACCAGGGATTGGGGATGGACGACGACGTCGATCGCCTCGTACGGGAAATCGAAGAGGTGATGGGCCTCGATCATCTCGAAACCCTTGTTCATCAAGGTTGCGGAATCGATGGTGATTCGGCCGCCCATCTGCCAGGTCGGGTGTTGGAGGGCCTCCTCGGGTGTGACTCCCGAGAGGTCCTCGCGCCCCAGGAATGGACCTCCTGACGCTGTCAGGATCAGCCTCTCGACCGTCCCGGGCGGCTCGTTCCGGAGTAGCTGTGCGAGGGCCGAGTGCTCGGAGTCAACCGGAATGATCCGACCCCCGGTGCCCTCAGCCAGGGGCAGGAGGAGGTCACCGGCAATGACCAGCGACTCCTTGTTCGCCAACGCAAGGGGCAGGCCCATCGCGAGGGTTGCGATGGACGGCCTGAGCCCGGCCGCGCCTACGACCGCGTTCAAGACGAAGTCGGGTTCCGTCTCCTCGATCAGCGAAACCCCCGAATCGGGACCCCCGAGTACCGTTCCGGCGAAGTCGCCCCGCAATCCGTCGGCCTCGTGGGAGTCGGCCAGGGCAACAGTCCCGACATCCAGGGCCTCTGCGGCGCGGGAAAGCGCGACCGCATCGGAGCCTGCCGAGAGGCCCACTACGTCGAACTGTTCCGAATCCTCGAGGAGTTCGAGAGCCTGGGTACCGATCGAACCCGTCGCGCCGAGGATGACGATCTTTCTTCCCACGTATTGATTATGCGGGATCGGTCCCGCCGCCCCTCAGATCAGCAGGAGTGAGACGAAGTAGCCGACGACGACCGTGAAGAAAGCGGCGTCCAGGCGATCGAGGATCCCCCCGTGGGCGCCGAGAACTCCGCCCGCATCCTTGGTCCCGAGATCCCGCTTGAGCATCGATTCGAAAAGGTCCCCGATCGGTGCGGTGAAGGCAACGGCCGCGCCGAGAATCAATGCGTCCGTACCCGAAAGCCAGTCCTGGTAGAGACCGGCCGCCCAGACGGCAACTATTCCCAGGACGATCCCTCCGATCAGCCCTTCGACCGTCTTGTTGGGCGAGAGCTTTGGTGCGAGAGCCCGGCTTCCGAACAGTCGTCCGACTGCGTATGCCCCGGTGTCGGCGACGAAGGTGCCGATCAGAACATCGACCAGAAGACCCGTTCCGTAGTCGGGGATGTCCCTGAGGAGGATCGCGAAGATCAGGGGTATCCCGATCCAGTAGAGCCCCAGGAGGGAGGCCGAAAAGGAGTCGGTGATGCCGGTCCGGTCCTTCCTTCGGAGGGCGAAGAAGAAGAGCAGGGGGAACGGAACCGCCAGTGACAGGAGGATCGTCGTCTTCGATCCCAGGGCAGCGGCGAGGATGAAGCCGACCAGGGCGAGGTACATCGGGACCGGAAGGGGCTCCTTCTCCTGGGCCATCGCGAGGAACTCCCGAATTCCGAGGATCCCTACGATCGCCATCCCGCCGGCGAACCAGGGGCCTCCGGCGACGACTATCGCGATCGCCAGTGCGATCAGGGGAACCGCGTGGAGGATCCGTCGGCCGGTCTCCCTGCTCATCCTTCTTCCCTACCCCCGAATCGTCGTGCCCGTTCCTCGTACTCCTCGAGGCACTCGACGAATGCCTCCCTGGTGAAGTCCGGCCAGAGTTCGTCCCTGAAGACCATTTCGGAATAGGCGCACTGCCAGAGGAGGAAGTTGGAGATCCTTCGCTCTCCGCTCGTCCTGATCAGGAGATCCGGATCTTCCATATCGGGTGCGTAGAGGTTTCGGGCGAAGGCATCCTCTCCCCCACCTTCGTAACGGCTTGCAGCTTCAACGAGTTCCGCCCTCCCCCCGTAGTTGAACGCGACGAAGAGGGTGATCCGTTCGTTATCAGCGGTCGTTTCCTCGGCCCAGTCCATCTGTTCGATGAGGTCCGGGTCGAGCCCCTCCCTGCTCCCGACGAACCTCATTCGGACGCCCTCATCGTTCAGTTCGGGTGTCTCGCCTTCGATTCGACGACGAAACATCGCCATCAGCGTCTCTACCTCGGCCGTGGGACGTGACCAGTTCTCGGTAGAAAAGGAAAAGACGGTCAGTTGCTCGATCCCGAACTCGGCCGCATCGCGCAGCCGGGCCTTGACGTTGTCGGCCCCGGCTTCGTGGCCTTCACCCACATCGATCCCCTTCGAAGTGGCCCAGCGTCCGTTGCCGTCGGTGATGATCGCGACGCGACTGGGCCAGCTCACACTTCGAGTATTTCCTCTTCCTTGCCCCTGAGCATGGAGTCGATCTCCTCGATTGACCCGTCGGTGAGCTCCTGCAAGCGGTTCTCCGCACGGTGTTCGTCGTCGGCGCCGATCTCCCCTACCTTCTTGAGCTCACGAAGATCGGCCATTACGTCCCTGCGCACGTTCCGGACAGCGACCCTTCCTTCTTCGGCAATCCCGTGGAGCACCTTGACCAGGTCCTGGCGACGTTCTTCGGTCATCTCCGGGATTGCCAGCCGGATGACGTTGCCATCGTTGTTCGGGGTCAGGCCGATGTCGGAGTCGAGGATCGACTTCTCGATCATCGGGATCGCGGATTTGTCATAGGGCGTCACGGTAAGCAGGCGTGCCTCGGTCGCCGCGACGTTGGCCAGCTGGTCGAGCGGTGTCTCGGCCCCGTAGTAGTCGACGACGATACGGTCGAGCAGGTGGGGCGTCGCCCGTCCGGTTCTGACCGATGCGAACTCTCCCCGGGTCGAGCCGACTGACTTGGCCATTCGGTCGGTGGCATCTTCCAGCAGGTCGTCGATCACTTGGGTGCCTCATCCTTCCCCTTGCTTTCCGGCTGGCTGACCAGGGTCCCGACCTTCTCCCCGGACACGATCCTACCCATGTTCCCGTCAACCCCCATGTTGAAGACGTAGATCGGGAGCTGGTGATCCATGCAGAGACTGAGGGCGGTCGAATCCATAACGCCGAGGGAGCGCTCGATCGCTTCCATGTGGGTCAGCTCAGGAATGAACTGGGCGTCAGGGTCGCTGGCGGGGTCACGGTCGAAGACGCCCTCGATCCCGTTCTTCGCCATCAGGATCGCCTCGGCATGGATCTCCAGGGCCCGGAGGGCCGCAGCGGTATCCGTGGTGAAGAAGGGATTCCCGGTCCCTGCGGCAAAGATCACGATCCGACCCTTCTCGAGGTGGCGCATCGCACGCCTCCGAATGTAGGGCTCGGCGACTTCACGGACGTCGATCGCCGAGAGAACCCTGGTGAACCGCCCCCTCGACTCGAGCGCGTCCTGGAGGGTCAGGGCGTTGAGGAGGGTCGCCATCATCCCCATGTAGTCGCCGGTCGCTCGATCGACCCCACCCGTCGTCCCGTCGAGACCCCTGTAGATGTTCCCGCCTCCGACGACGACCGCGACCTCGACACGCCGGTCGACGAGATCCGCGATTTCCGATGCGATCCGGCCGACCTCGTCGGGATCGGTGCCGAAATCCCTCTGGCCCATCAGGGCCTCGCCCGAGAGCTTGATCAGGACCCGGTCGAAAACTGGCCTGGAGGCCTGACCCACCCGGTCAACCCCCGATCCGGAAGCAGGCTATCCGCGAGATGACCACGTTCTCACCGACCTTTGCCGCCAGATCTTCACGCATCTGCTCGATCGTCCGGGAGTCGTGTTTGTCGGCGTTCACGTGCTCTTGCTCGAGCAGGGTTACCTCGGCCTTCCACTTCGAGAGCTGCCCCTCGACGATCCGATCGACGACGTCAGCCGGCTTCCCTTCCTCGGCGGCCTTTTCCTCGAAGAGCTTTCGCTCCCGAGCTATCGCCTCTTCCGGAATCTCGTCGGCCGAAACGTATTCCGGGGAAGTCGCTGCGACGTGCAGGGCGACCTCGTTGGCGAAATCGACGAAATCATCGTTTCTCGCCACGAAGTCGGTCTCACAGAGGACCTCGACCAGAGACCCGACGTTTCCGTTGTTGTGGATATAGGAGGCGACCACGCCCTCGCTCGTTCCCCGGTCCGAGCGCTTCGCCGCCGAGGCCTGGCCCTTGACCCTGAGGATCTCCACCGCCCGGTCGATGTCCCCATCGGCCTCCTTGAGGGCCTCCTTGCTGTCCATCATCCCGGCCCCGGTCTTGTCGCGGAGGGCCTTGACATCACTGGCCTTCACCTGGTCGCTCATGACTTCGCTTCTTCCCCTACTTCCTTGGGTCCGGCCTGGCCGGCGGGGTCCGGTGACGCGCCCTCGTCGGGTGCGGGGGGCTCCGCATCCGGTGCGACGGCCTGCGGGTGGTCGGGAATCGGTTCCGGGGCCTTCACTGGCTCGTCGGTCGGTCCCGGCGTCGGAGCGCTGCCTGCTGTGCTCTCATCGGGCTTATCGTCGGCGGCCTCCTCGGCCTCCTTCCGCGCCTTCTCTTCCTCCTCCCTCTTCAGGCGCTCCTCTTCTTCCCTGCGAAGGCGCTCTTCTTCCTCGAGGCGCCGCTTCTCCTCCACGGCCTTCCATGCGTCCGAACCCTCGGTGATCGCCTCGCCAAGAGTCGAAATCACGAGCTGACAGGACCGGATGGCATCGTCATTGCCGGGAATCGGGAGGGCGATCCCGTTGGGGTCGCAGTTCGAGTCGATCAGGGCGATGACCGGAATCCTCAGGCGCATTGCCTCCCGGAGGGCGATCTCCTCGTTGTTCAGGTCGACAATGAAGACTGCGTCGGGAACCCTCTTCATCTCCCGAACCCCACCGAGCGAGAACTCGAGTTTGGCCTTTTCGGCTTCGAGATTCATCCTCTCCTTGGTCGGCAAGAGCTCCAGCTGACCCGTCTCACTCTGCTCGGTCAGCTCGTGGAGGCGCTTGATCCGGGCCGAAGCGATATTGAAGTTGGTCAACAGCCCCGGCAGCCACCGCCGACTGACGTAAGGCATCGATGCACGCTCCGCCCACTCCTCGATCGCGGCCGCCGCCTGCTTCTTGGTTCCGACGAAGAGGATCTTTCCGCCGCCTGCCGCCAGCTCACTGGTGAAGGCCCTTGCCTCCTCGAGCCTCTCTTCCGTCTGGAGCAGGTCGATGATGTGAACACCATCGATCTCTCCAGCCAGGAAACGCCGCATGTTCGGATTCCACCGACTGGTCTGGTGGCCGAAATGGACGCCGGCTTCAAGCAGGTCCTGAACTCCTACTTTGGACATCGTTCTCCTTTGGTATCGCTGGAACCCCAGGACCTCGAGCGCATTTCCCCGCTCATCCACTTGAGAGGCGGGGACAGGAGACGCATCGGGCTACCCCAGGGGGTCGTTTACTGCCTGTCGAGGCGAAGTCTAGCCTCCCAGGGTCGAATCGGCCTCGCCGACCACCCGGAGAACACGCTCCAACTGGTCCGGCAGGCCTGACTCGAACTCCAGCCATGCACCCGATCCGGGGTGGCTGAACGCAAGCCGGGTCGAATGAAGGAAGGGGCGACCGAGGTCGTACGGATCGGATCCGCCGTAGGTCAAGTCCCCAACGATCGGGGTTCCGATGGCCTTCATGTGCACCCTTACCTGATGGGTGCGCCCTGTCTCCAGCCTGACCCGAAGCAAGCTGTAACCGCCGCTACTTTCGACCACCTCGAAGTGGGTTACCGCCTCCCTGGCCCCGGCACCATCAACAGCCATCCGGTGTCGTTCCCGCGGCGATCGCCCGATTGGGGCATCTATTCGTCCGCCCTTTGTACGCGGAGACCCCGCGACCAGGGCAAGGTAGGTCCTCTCGACTTCCCTTCTCTCGATGGCCTGCTGGAGCATCGAATGACTCTTCGGGGTCCTTGCGAGAAGCATCAGACCGCTCGTTCCCCGGTCGAGCCGATGAACGATCCCTGTTCGCGAGTCCTCTTCGCCGCCCGCCAAATCGTCGCTGAAAAGCTCGGCCAGGGTCGGCTCGGAAACCCCCGGGGCCGGGTGGACGACCAGTCCCGCTGGCTTGTCGACGACGAACAGCTCGTCGTCCTGGAAGATGACCGGTACGTCCTCCCTCGACCAACTCGGGGCGGACTCAGCCATTCCGTTCCCCACCCGTTCTGATCACGATGTAAGCCAGCGCGATTACTCCTACCGTTATCGCCATATCGGCGAGGTTGAAGGCTGGCCAGACGGGGACCGTGACGAAGTCGACAACTTCCCCCCGGACGAGTCGGTCGACGAGATTGCCCAAGGCCCCACCGAGAATGAGGCCGCCAGCGATCGCGGTCGGCCAGCCAGAGGGGGCACTGGCCACGAAGAACCCGAGGGCAACCAGGGCGACCAGGGCCAGGCCGAGGACGAGCGGGCCGCCACCCGAGGCAAGGCCGAAGGCGATTCCGTCGTTGTACGTGAGGGTGAGGTCGAGGGGACCGAGTACGTTCTCGACCTCACCTGGCTCGATCGAGTTGACCACCGCCGCCTTCACGACCTGGTCCGCCGCGAGGACGAGAAGGGCGACCAATCCCAGTCTGGTGAAGGTCCCGACGGAGCTCAACCCGAGATGAGTCCCACCACGACGCCCTGGAGGACGAGCAAGACCACGAGGCCGATTATCGGGCTGAGGTCGATCGCCATTCCCCTGCCGCCGATCGGTGGGATGAACCTCCTGAACAGGTTCAGATAGGGATCGGTCGTCTGCCGGAGGAACTCGAGGACCGCTCCGATCGGCCCGGTGGTGGGCGGACGGGGGATCCAGGATGCGAGAACCCGGGCGAATATCAGGACGATGTAGACGGTAAAGAGCGCACTGACGAATGAAGCCACGTCGCCTCTCGTCACGACCAGCTCAACCAGTCCGCTCACCTTTCCCTCATCCTCTCGAGTGAAGCGTCGCCTGCGGCCCTGAATGCTTCGGGTCCCCCGGCTGCCTCCAGCGCCTTTAGACCGGCCTCGGTACTGCCTCCGGGATGGGCGACTTCGGTCGAGATCTCGAAGGGGGTCTTCTGGGCGAGGAGGTCGGCCGTACCTGCCATCGAGAGCGCGACCATCCTCAGGGCGGCTTCGGGTTCCATGCCGTTTGCGGTACCGACATCGGCGAGCGCCTGCGCCACATCGGCAAAAAACGCCGGCGAACAGCCCATTATCGCCGTCGCGGGATCCATCAGCGCTTCGTCGAGTTCGATCACCTCTCCGAGGACTTCCAGTGCCCGAAAGGCCTGCTCGCGGAGACCCTTGACGTCGGAGCCACCCTCAGAAACGCAGATGACTCCTTTCCTGACCTCGACGCCCAGGTTGGGCATCAGTCTGAGGACATCGGTTCCGGGGAACAGCCCGCAGAGGCGTTCGAGTGGTGTTGCTCCGAGGAGCGAGAGGAGCACCCCAGGGGAGTCGAGTTCACCGGCAACGGCGTCCAGGTGGCCGGGAGAGACGGCGAGGACGACGATGTCACTCCTGGCAACGAGCTCGGAATTGCTCCCCAGAGCCTCGCCTCCGGTCTCTTCCGCGAGGGCCGCGGCACGACCGGAGCCCGCATCCGTGAACAGCATCTGGGACGGACTGCCCTCTCCGCCGCCGGCCCAGCCGCGGGCCATGGCACCAGCCATGTTTCCGGAACCGACGAAGCCGACGATCATCGGTCGCAGCCTACCGGGGCGCTCTACCGGTCAGGACTGGTTGAAGAAACCCTTGTCGAGGAGGCGCGCCTTCTCCTCGGCGGATACATCGACGTTCCTCGGGGTGAGCAGGAAGATCTTCTCCGCAATCCGCTGCATGCCACCGTCGAGGGCGTAGGTCAATCCCGACGAGAAGTCGATCAGGCGTTTCGAGAGGTCGGGGTCGGTCGCCTGAAGGTTGAGAATCACCGGAACAGACCGCTTGAACTGATCAGCGACCTGTTGGGCGTCATTGAAGTTCGCCGGAACCACGAGATGGACCTGGAGGTCATCATCGCCCTCGACCGCATGGAGAACGCCGCCGCCACCTCCACCGCTGCCGTCATCGGGGAAGATGTCGTCGAAATCATCCCGACCTGAGCGTCGGCTGCTCGGCAGGCGCCGCACATTCGTACGACTGGAACGCCTTTCACCGCCCCCTTCGTCAAGCGGGGCTTCGAAATCCTCTTCGTAATCGCCGTAGTACTCGTGGTCCTCTTCGGCCAGACCGAAGTAGACGAGGACCCGATGCCACTGGTCTCGTAAGGCCATGGCTCCCCATTCTGCCGTAACCGCCGGATTCCTTCCGGAAAACCTCGATTCCGCGTCGATCGGTCTCGCCCCTCAAGGGGCAAAAAGGAGCGCGGCCTGTCGGCCGGCGGCAGCCCCTTGCTTGCGATAGGAGAAAAAGGTTCCCGCTTCGCAGGACGTGCACCGTTCCGCCGACTTGACCGATTCGACCCCCGAGGCCAGGAGTCGCTCGGTGGTAATCGCCGCGAGGTCCACGGTGCCAGCGGGCGACAGCTCGACCCCAAGCGCCTCGGATACCTCCGATCCCACCTCGTAGCAGCAGGGTCCGATACAGGGTCCGATCGCCGCTTCGGATGCCCTTATGGCCGTCGAGGCCTCCTCGAGCATCCCAGTGGCGAGTCCACGCCAGCCAAGGTGGAGCAGGGCCAGCCCGCCATCACCTGCGAGCGCCAGGGGTAGGCAATCAGCAACCAGGATCATCAGGATCTCGTCCAGACTCTGGCTCACCAGCCCGTCGGCCTCGACCGCAGGCTGCCCTGCCGGGATGAACTCCCCGGCCCCTCCGGAAGGGAGCCTCCCGGTCTGCCGAAGGTTGCCCCCGTGTACCTGCCTGACCAGGCGAAACCCTTCCGGTTCGAGTCCCATCGCCCGGACCATGGAAAGCCTCGCCGCGGTCGCCGCCTCGAGCCCATCTGGTGTCGCACCGAGGTTCAGTCTTTCGCCACCCCCCGTCCAAGCCAGTGTGAAGCGGGCCGTCCCGAAGCCGACCGGTGTCTCGAGCCAGCGGATCCCTGCCTCCTCGCAGAGCTCCCAACTGCCCTGCCCCGCCGGTTCAGTCCGAGTCGGCATTTCGGGCGGCAGCGACCGCCGTCCTGAGCTGTCGGGCCCGATCGGTACCTCCGACTTCGAGGCTCTCGGCCAGCGCCTCGCGAAGGCCCTGGCCAACTGCGGGTCCCGGTGCGATGCCGGCACCGATCAGGTCTTCACCATCAATTTCGAGCGTTGCCTTCGACCCCTCGCTCGGCCACCAGTCGAGCCACTCCGCCCCGCCGGCCCTCGCCAGGAGTATCTCCTCCCTCGTCTGTCGAGAAAGCAGCTCGTACTGCTCGATTCGACTCGGAGGAGCCTGGTTGGGGATTCGGGCGGGCCCCTCGACCGCCGAGACCACGACATCCTCGAGCGCGACCCAGCCCCTCCAGGGATCCGACTCCTCCAGCAAGGAGCGTGCCGCTCCCACGGTACGGGCCGTCCCTTCCGGCATCGGGAGGACCCCCCATTGCTCAAGTCGCTCGAGAGCTTTCTCGGGAGCTGGCTCCCGACCGATCGAGCCGAGTTCCGAGCGAAGCCGATCGGATGAGACGGTCTCGAGGTCACATCGGGAGAGGGCAAGCTCCATATCGGGGTCCGGCTCGAAACCGAACCGGGCTCCGTAGCGAGCAGCTCGGAGGGCCCTGGTCGGATCATCGACTAGCGAATCCGAGCCGAGCAGGGAAAGCCTTTGCTCGGCGATCGCATCGATCCCGTTGAAGGGATCGACGACTGCAGCGGGATCCGAGAGCGGTACGGCAATTGCATTGATCGAAAAGTCCCTTCGGCCGAGGTCCTCCTCGAGGGTCGCGGGGGCTACCGCGGGAAGGTCGCCGGGCTTCGTATAGGTCTCGGACCTCGTTCTGGCCAGATCCACCCTTCCGCCCCCCATGCTGACCTCTGCGGTCATGAACCGCGGATGTTCGACCAGATCCCCTCCGAGGGCCTCGAGCACGGGCCCGAGGTCCCCTTCGATCGCAATGTCGATGTCGGTCGGCTCTCGACCGAGCAGGAGATTCCTGACCGACCCGCCGACCAGGTAGACCGGTACCGCTTCGGCTGCATTTCGTACTGCTTCGAGCCGGGGGTCCGCGACCACGAATGCCTCCAGACCCTTCCGGTCCGGCTCCTTTCGGTCTGTCGCTGGCGCCATCACCGACCTTCCCTACCATGAATCCCTGAGTGGATGACTGACGAAGATCAAGGGGGTCCGCGCTGGCAGGACCGGATCCCGGAACCAACACCGGAACGAATCGTTCTCCTGGCCGGGATCCTGCTCGCCATTTCCCTGGCCATCCTCCTTGCCTGGTCGGAGCTGAAGCGGCCGCCAGACGTGAGTAACGAGTCGGTGCCCTTCCGGGCGGCGCAGGACCGCCCGCGCGAGCGAGTAGCCAGGGGCGACGGAGTGGTTTCCTGGCCGACCTTCCGCCTGAATCGGCAGCGCACCGGCTACCTGCCGATCCGTGGCCTCCGCCCGCCATTCGAGCGGGTCTGGCGCTACGGGGGCAAACCGCTGCTCGAGTTCCCCCCGGTAATCGCCGGTGGGCGGCTCTTCTTCGTCGACAATGATGGCCACGCGATCGCCCTCGATGCCGAGACGGGAAAGAAGGTCTGGGCGCGGAGGACCGCCCGGTTGAATGCCTCTTCCCCCACCTTCTCCCGCGGGCGGCTCTACATCGTCAACCTCGAACCGGGGCAGGTCGTCTCGCTCGACGCCAAATCCGGAAGGCCGGTCTGGAAGCGGCCCCTCCCCTGTCGGAGCGAGTCGAGCCCGATCGTCGTGCGGGGACTCATCTTCTTCGGCTGTGAGGACGGAAGCCTTTACGCCATAAAGATCAGGAACGGGGAGACCAGGTGGCGAACCTCGCTCGGCGGCGCGATCAAGGCCGCACCCGCCTACAGGAACGGAACTCTGTTCGTTGGGGACTACGGGGGGCTGATGAACGCAGTCAGGGCACGGGACGGCAGGATCCTCTGGCAGAGTTCCTCCCTCGGCCCGGGCCTCGGCCGGGCGGGCTCGTTCTACTCCACGCCAGCGGTCGCATTCGGACGGGTCTACTCGGGGAACAACGATGGTCGTGTGTACAGCTTCGACTCCCGGACGGGTGAGTTGGCCTGGAGCTTCTCCACCGGAGGCTGGGTCTATTCCGGTCCCGCCGTTGCCTCGGTGCCAGGAACCAAGCCATCCGTCTACATCGGGTCCTTCGACGGCAAGGTCTACGCCCTCGACGCCCGGGACGGCGGACTCAGGTGGAGCTTCGACATGGGGGGTCGGGTGATCGGCTCGCTCAGCGTGATCGGAAGGATCGTCTATGCCTCGACCTTTGACGGGACGAGTACGTACGGACTGGGGGTGCGAAAGGGCAACCGGCGCTTCTCCTATTTCACCGGTGCCTATATGCCCGCGATCTCGGATGGCCAACGGCTCTACATAGTCGGCTACTCGAGCATCCATGCCCTCGAGCGCGTCCCGCCGGGGGAGAAGGCTCCGGCCGGCTCGAAGCGGAAGGGCAAGGCCGGCGCCGACAAGCAGCCCGGCAGTTGAGCTGACTACCTGACCGCAACCCCTCCGGTCGCCATTGCCCGTTTTGCCTCCGCGACGGTGAAATCGCCGAAGTGGAAGATCGATGCACAGAGAACCGCATCGGCGCCTCCCTCGACGACGGCGTCGAGCAGGTGTCCCGGTTCCCCGGCTCCACCGGAGGCGATGACCGGGACCGGGACTGACTCCGAAACCCTCCGGGTCAGCTCGAGTTCATAACCGTCAGTGGTTCCGTCCCGATCCATGCTGGTCAGGAGTATCTCTCCGGCTCCGAGCGATACCCCCTCGATTGCCCATTCGACCGCATCGCGTCCGGTGGGCTCACGCCCCCCATCGACATAGACCTCGTACCGATCACCCTCTCTGCGGGCATCGATCGCCAGAACGACACACTGGGAGCCGAATTCGGTGGCGAGCGCGGTCAGCAGTTCCGGATTCCGGACGGCGGCCGAATTTACGGCGACCTTGTCGGCTCCGGCTCGCAGTACCTCCCGGGCATCATCGACGGCCCGAATACCACCGCCGATCGTGAACGGAACGAATACCGCCTCAGCGACCCGATTGGCCAGCTCGACCGCCGTCACTCGTCCCTCGTGGGATGCAGTGACATCGAGGAAGACGACCTCGTCGATCCCCTCCTTCTCATAGCGGGCAGCCAACTCGACCGGGTCGCCGGCATCCCGTAGGTCGACGAACTCCGTTCCCTTGACTACGCGACCACGATCGACATCGAGGCAGGCGATAACGCGCCGGAGGGGAGTCATCGATCCTTCCCACCCCCCAATACGACCGCGGCCTCCTGCAGGGTGAACGCCTTTTCATAGAGCGCCTTTCCCAGGATTACGCCTTCGATGTTCCCGTCTGGCACGTCACGCAGTTCTTCGAGATCGGCCAGGGAGCCGACCCCGCCCGAAGCAATCAGCGGAGCCGGGGTCCGGGACGAAACGAGGGCCAGCAGGTCGAGGTCCGGTCCCTCCATGGTTCCATCCACCTCGATGGCAGTCACCAGGAACCGCTCGACACCTCTCGTGGTCAACTGGCCGGCCAGGTCTGCCGCGGTGATCTCGGATTTCTCCATCCACCCGGAGAGGGAAATCATCCCCCTGCGGGAGTCCAGCGCGACCACGAATCTCCCCGGTCCGAACGACTCGAGGGCCTCGTCGAGGAACTCCGGTTCGGTTACCGCAGCGGTGCCGATGACGATCCGCTCGACCCCCGAATCGAGCAGGAGTCCGACGGCGGCGAGATCCCTGATCCCGCCTCCGGTCTGGACCGGTATCGCGCAGGCTCCGCAGAGCTCGCGGATCACCTCCGCGCTTCGGGGGGCACCATCCCTCGCTCCATCGAGGTCAACTACGTGGAGTAGCTCCGCGCCGGCGGCCTCCCACTCCCGGGCCAGCTCGACCGGATCATCGGCATAGACCGTCACCTCGTCATAGTCACCCCGGGTCAGCCGAACAGCGTTTCCGTCGAGGATGTCGATTGCCGGGATCGGGATCAAGTCGCCCCACCTTCAGCGACGATCTTGACGAAGTTGGAGAGCAGGCGGAGACCCGCCCCGCTCGACTTCTCCGGGTGGAACTGAACCCCGAAGACCCGGTCCCGCCCCGCGGCGCATGCGAATTCCGTTCCGTATGAAGCCGTGGCGAGCAAGTCAGCCTCGCCGGGGATCGGTACGAAGGAGTGGACGAAGTAGAAGGCCTCTCCGTCCGCGATCCCATCCCTCAGCTGACCTTCGAAGGTCCAGTCGACCCGCGCCCAGCCGATGTGGGGCACCTTGAGGCCGTCACCGGCAAGTCGAACCACCTTTCCGGGCAGGATCCCGAGGCCCTCAGCTCCACCCTGCTCATCGGAGCGTTCGCAGAGGAGCTGCAGTCCGAGACAGATTCCGAGCAGCGGCCGGTCCCTTTCGACTGCGCTGACGATGGCGGTATCCAGCTGTAGCCCCCCGAGACGCTCCATCGCCTTCGGAAATGCTCCGACACCGGGTAGGACCACCGCGTCGGACCGTTCGACGACCTCGGGCTCGGCGGTGGTGACCACTTGGGCCCCGGCTACCTCGAGCGCCTTGCCGACCGAGTGGAGATTCCCCATCCCGTAATCGAGCAGGGCGACGGTGGGTCGCCTGGCGGAGGTCAACTCGTCAGGGTGCCTTTGGTACTGGGAACGCCTTCGTCGCCGGTGGGCGCGGTCGCGCTCCTCAGCGAGAGGGCGAACGCCTTGAAGACGGCCTCGACCATGTGGTGAACGTTGCTCCCCCGCTCGAGCCCGAGGTGAAGCGTCATCCGCGCCTCTCGTGCGAGCGCTCCGAAGAACTCCGGGGTGAGTTCGGACTCGAACCCACCGATTTCGGTGACCGGGACATCGCCCTCGAACACGAAGAGGCCCCGACCGGAAATGTCGATCGCGCAGCTGGCGAGGGCCTCGTCCATCGGGACGAGCGCCCAGCCGAACCGGCCTATTCCGGCTCGGTCACCAAGGGCTTCGTCGAGTGCCTGGCCGAGCACTATGCCGACGTCCTCGACCGTGTGGTGGGAGCCGGTTTCCAGGTCGCCCTTCGCAGACACCTCGAGGCCAATTCCGGAGTGGCGGGCCAGAGAGTCCAACATGTGGTCGAAGAACCCGACTCCGGTCGAAATCTTCGCACCGCCTCCGTCCAGGTCGAGGCTCAGGTCGACCTCGGTCTCACCCGTCTTCCGCTGCTTCGAACTCGTTCTGTTCTTTCCCTTGGCCAATCGAACTCACGGATCCTTTCGCCCTCAAACGCTAAACCGAGGCTAGCCAGTGACCCCGGCCCGTGCCGGACCGGACGGTCGCCGGTCCAGCTGTCCCGAGACGATCAGTTCGTAGCCGACCCTGGCCGGACCGCCCGAAGGGCCTCCCGAATTCGATCGGCCTCGGCTGGTCGGGTCCGATGGAAAGCGACGTTGCCGATCAGGCGGGCAGAGGAAGTGAAGATCTCCTCCCTTTCCTCCAGACCGTTTTCCTTCAGGGTCCTGCCCGTCGCCACCAGGTCGACTATCGCGTCTGCGAGACCGACCACAGGGGCTATCTCGACCGATCCCTTCAGTTCGACGACCTCGACCTGGCGGCCGAGCGAGGCGAAATATTCGCGGGCTACCCTCGGGTACTTGGAGGCAACCTTCATCAGGCCGAGACGCCGTTCATGTTCGGCTGGACCCGAATCACCGGCGAGGGCCGCCAGGACCATTCGACAGGAACCGACCCGGAGGTCATCGACTTCGACGAAGTCGAGGTCCCGCTGCTCGATCAGGACGTCCTTGCCGGTGATGCCGAGGTCGGCCGCGCCCGCTTCCACGTAGGTCGGGACATCCGACGGTCGCACCGTGAGCAGCCGAATCCCCTCCTCCTCGAAGACCAGGAGACGACTGTCGTCGACCAGCCCCTTCGAAATCAGGCCGGCATCCACGAGAAGTGAGACGACGGGCTCGAACAGCGCCCCTCTCGGTATCGCGAGTGTGGTGCTCACGGGGCCACCGAACCTTCGATCAGGGCAGCGTGGAGTCTTTCCAGGCGAAGACTGAACCCAACTGCAGGCAGCTCGACACCGAACTGCTCCAGAAGGCCGTCATACCTGCCGCCGCCACCCATCGAACGACCCAGCCGCTTGGAGTAGACCTCGTAGACCTCCCCGGAGTAATAGTCGGGATCCCTGGCCATGCCGAGATCGAAGACGATTTCGGCGTCCAGGCCCTCGCTGCCCAATGCCTCGGCGACCGCTCCAAGCCTCGCTGCGCTCGATCGGCCAGCGGCGCTGTCAACAGTCTGGAGCTTGGCGAGTACGCCTACGTCACCCCTGGTCCGGGAAATCGAGACCAATTCACGACCCCTCTCACCCAGGTCGGAGGCACCCGAGGCAAGGGTTGCCTCAAGCTCGACCAGGTCCCCCCTTGCGAGGGCCTCCAGACAGAGTGCCGTGTCTGCTGGCCCCAGTCCGGACTCCTCCAGAAGGGAAGGCCAGAGCGAGGCATCCCCGATGCAGATCACGACTTCCGAAACCCCGGCCCCCGTCAATGAGCGATCCAGAACGGTGAGCACCTCCGCGGTGCCGTCTGCATCCTCCGGACCGATCAGCTCGATCCCCGCCTGACCTGACTCGCGCAGATCGGCCCTCCGAGGCGAGGTGGTCCGAAACGATGACCCCAGGTACGAGAGCCGCCAAGGCGGGGCGACCTCACCCAGCCTGGCCGCTGCAAGCCGGGCAATCGGGACGGTCATGTCGTTCCTTAGCGCGACCAGCTCACCGCGGTCGTCGAGGAAGCGGTAGAGCGGCCCCGCGCGCCTGCCACCCCGGCCGAGCAGCTCGGCGTACTCGATGGTCGGTGTGCTGACCTCCGAGTAGCCGGAGCGGGCGAACTCGGATGTCAGGGCGGCCTCGATCTCTCGAAGCTCCCGCATCTCGTCGGGAAGCACGTCCCGGGTTCCGGGGGGGATGGGACCGGGTTTTCCGTCCTCAGTCACGCACCCTCTCGATCCGGGCCCCGAGATCGCTCAGGCGCTCATCGATTCGTTCATATCCCCGGTCGATCTGGCGGATGTTGCCGATCTCCGAGGTTCCTTCTGCCGCGAGAGCAGCGATCAACATCGCCATGCCGGCGCGGATGTCCGGGCTCTCCACCCTTTCGCCATGCAATGGCCCAGGTCCACTGACGATCGCCCGATGGGGGTCGCAGAGGGTGATCCGAGCCCCCATCGCGACGAGTTTGTCGACGAAGAAAAGTCGGTTCTCGAACATCTTCTCGAAGATCAGGACCTCGCCAGCCGCCTGGGTCGCCAGGGCAAGGGCGATCGAAGTGAGGTCGGCGGGGAAGGCGGGCCACGGACCGTCCTCGATCTTGGGGATCGCCCCGCCCGCATCGGGTTCGATCTTGAGTGCCTGGTCCGGGGGTACGACCACGTCGGTCCCCTCGACCTCCGAGCGGAAACCGAGCCGCTTGAACTGCTGCCGGATCATCAACAGGTCTGACGGTCGCGTACCGGTGATCCGTAGGCTCCCACCCGTGGCCCCAGCCAGCGCCATGAAGCTCGCGATCTCGATGTGATCGGGGCCGATTTCGTAGTCGGCGCCACCGAGCCTGTCGCGACCCTCGACCGTGAGCATGTTCGACCCGATTCCGTCGATCGACGCACCCATCCTGACCAGCAGGTGCGCGAGGTCCTGTACGTGGGGTTCGCAGGCCACGTTCATCAGTCGGGTCGTCCCCGGAATGAGGGCAGCCGCCATCAGGGCGTTCTCGGTCGCCATCACTGACGGCTCGTCCATGAACACTTCGGCAGATTTCAGTCCAGCCGCTGGGGCCTTCAGGTCGATCGTCCGCTCGCCGCTGACCGATGCCCCGAGGTCGCGAAAGGCATCGAGATGGGGATCGAGCCTGCGGCGCCCGATGAAATCACCGCCGGGTGGAGGCATGCTGGCCTCCCCGAAGCGCGCGAGCAACGGGCCGGCCAACAGGAAGGATGCGCGAATCGCTGCTGCGAGTCGCTCGTCGATCCGGTCGGGCGAGACTTCTGATGCCTGGAGGGCGATCGTGTTAGGAGCGACCCACTCGGCAGTCACGCCGATTCCCTCGAGAAGGGCAATCTGGGCTTCGGTGTCCCTGATTCGGGGGACGTTTGACAGCGTGAGCCGTTCCTCGGTCAACAGGCAGGCGGCAAGGATCGGCAATGCCGCATTCTTGTTGCCTGCCGCGGCGATCTCGCCGGACAGCGGAACGCCACCCTGTATTACGAACTTTTCCATCTCTGATGACCGGGGACCCCGGTCCCGGCGGGTGGCCTGAATGGCGCCGTCGGGACCCTCAGCGGATTGGCAAGCCTAACACCGGCAATCGCCGCTCCCTCGGGCTCCGAGGCAGTTGGGGGCGGTCCGTCATCTCGATCGCCGATGGATGGCGCGGCCTCGACTCCTAGGGCGCGTACCTCCCGCCAGCCCTGGCCCATTTGAGGGTTTCCTCGGGTCCGGAAAAACCGTCGACGACCTCGACGTCTCCGTGGCGCCTGATCAGGTACATCGCCGCTTCATCCAGCTCCTGCCCAGTGACCGCACAGAAGGGATCAGCTGACGGTGGCACCTCGACCTGGTCGAGGATGTGCCAGTCATTCTTCTCGGTTAGCCAGGGTGCAACGTGCTCCAGCCGGCAGAAGGCGGCCCCCATGTTCCGGGCGGGCTTGACCAGCCTCCACCCCTCTCCGGACCCCAGTCCGATCCCGCACCAGTCGCATTTACCGAGCTCGGCCAGGGCCACATCTTGCTACATGGCCCCGTCGCCGTCCAGCCGCAGTCGACGTTGGGAGGCGTGAAAAGGCTTGCAGGGGCAGTTTCCATATGCGAACATACGTTCGTATATGGTGATCTCTGTCTGTGACCCTTCGCTTGGCCTCCGGGCCGCGGCCCAGGCCTCCGAACTCCCTGACCCCCGGGGTCCAGCGGCGGTTGCTCCGCTCGAGGGAGGCACGCGGGCGATCGGTGAGGTAAATGCAATAGCCGAGCGGGCGGGGATCAGGCCGGGCATGGACGTCGGCACCGCGCTCGAGATCTGCCCCCGTCTGGAGCTCTTGCCTCCGGATCCGGCAGGCATGTCCGGTGTTTGGGATCTGGTGGTATCTGCACTCGAGGGAATCGGCGCAGAGGTAGAGGTCGAGCGGGCCGGGGAGGCCTTTTTCGATCCAGCTCCGATCATCGGGATCCATGGCGGGCTGGATGGGCTGGTCCGGGAGGCATTTCGGGCAGTTCGGGGGAGGGCGCTGCTGGGAATCGGACCGAGCCGACTGGCGGCGATCAATGCACTGGCATCCCGCCCGGAGGCACTGGAACCCGTGTCCAGGGAATCCCTGTGGCGCCACCTGGATCCGTTGCCGATCGAAAGGCTGCAGGAGCGCCTCGGTGAAAGTCCCGGAACGGACCTGTTCGGGACCCTGAGTCGGCTTGGAATCTCGACCCTGGGACAGTTCAGGAGGCTCGATGCGGATGCGGTGGCAGACCGCTTCGGCCAGTTCGGCCTCGAAGCGCTCCGGGTTGCCAGGGGAGTCGAGCCACCCCTGGCCCCCAGGCGGGCAAGTAGCGGCATCGAGGTCCGACTCGACCTCGAATCTGTCGGTGGCGGTGACCGGCTCCCGGTAGCCCTCGACCTGGCCTGCCGGATCATCTCTACCCGCCTCGGTGAGGCAGGTCTGTTCGCGAGGAACCTGAGCGTGGAAGCCGTCCTCGAATCGGGGGGCAGCCTGTTCAGGGAGTTCGTCCCGAGGACTCCCACCCGCTCCGGGAGAACGTTCTCCCTGCTCACCCAAGATGCCTTCGGCCCCTTGCAGGCAGCCGTCCTGTCGCTGACCCTCAGGGCACCGAGAACCACCAGGGACGGCCCCCGACAGGAAGACCTCTTTGGTGACCCCTCGGCCAGTCGCAGGAGGAGGCTGGCCGAGGCCGCCAGGCAGGTGGGAGTTGCCGTCGGGGACGGAACCCTCCTGCGGGTGGTGGAGACCGACCCCGGCTCGCGACTGCCCGAACGCAGGGTCGTCATGGTCCCCCTGGCCGGAGGTAGCCCGACCCAGGGGGTTGGGGTCGAACGTTGAGGGGCGGCTCCCCACGAAGGATCCATCCCTATCGGGCGAAACCGGTGGCAGTCCTTGTGGATCACGACGCGAGGCCCAGGGTGGTCGGCGGAAAACCGGTCGCTTCGATCAGGGAGGAGTGGCTTGTCGAGGACTCCTGGTGGTCAGGCCGCCGGATCAGGCGGCATTACTTCGAGGTCGTCCTCGAGGGCGGGCGCAACCTGACGCTGTTCCACTCCCTCCCAGGGGGCGATTGGTTCAGCCAGCGGGCCTGAGGCGTGGGCAGATCGACCGCCTATACGGAGCTCCACTGCCACTCCTGGTTCTCCTTCCTCGACGGGGCATCCTCCCCGATCGAGCTCGCCGAAACTGCAGCCCAGCTTGGCTACGAAGCCCTCGCGCTTACAGACCACGACGGAGTCTGGGGTTCCATGGAGTTCGCCCTCGCCTGCAGGGCGAGCGGCATAAGGGCGATCACCGGGGCGGAGCTGACCGTCCAGTGGGGAGATCGAACGAACCACCTGACTCTTCTGGTCGAGGATGGGAATGGTTACGCGAACCTCTGTCGATTGCTGACCGAGGCTCATCTGGGAACTCGCGCCGGCCCGGAGCGGAGGCAGGATCAGCCCGCGATTTCCCTGGAGTTCCTGGAAGGAAGGACCGAGGGCCTGGTCTGCCTGACGGGATGTGCGGGTAACGGACTGGTCGCCTCCGCCTGGGGGGATGGCAGGGCCGGCGAAGCTGGGGTTCGGAGATTGAGGGAGCTGTTCGGACCCGACAACCTCGCGATCGAGATCCAGCGGCCCTACTGGAGAAACGACCTTGCCCGAAACGCCTGGCTGGAGGGACTGGGGCGCAGGCTCCAGGTGCCGGTCGTCGCAACTGGAAACGTCCACAGCCACACACCGGCCAGGGCTGCCCTCCAGGATGTCCTGGTCTCGGTCCGGCTGGGTATGGGAATCGAGGCTGCCGAGTCCTTCAGGCGCGGCAACCACACCTCCTGCCTGGTGCCACCCGAAGAGATGGCAGCCCGCTTCGGTGATCGGCCGGAGGCCCTTCGGGCCGGCATCGAACTGGCCGACCGGCTCCGCTTCGAGCTGGACAGGGAGCTCGGATACCGCTACCCACGCGCGGGGGACCCGGCTGCCGACACCGACCTGAGGGAACTCTGCCGATCCCGCTTCGACGATCGCTACAGGCAGAGCTCGGTCCGGATCGAGGCGAGACGTCGCATGGAGGACGAGCTGGACCTGATCGGAAGGCTCGGCCTTTCGGGCTTCTTCCTCCTGCACCACGAACTCCTCGAACTCGCCAGCCAGATCGCGGTCGAGGTGCGTGGTCGGGATTCCAGTCGTTCGACCCTCCCTCCAGGCAGGGGCAGGGGCTCGAGCGTCAGCTCGGTCATCTGCTACCTGACGGGCCTCTCCCATGTGGATCCCGTTCAGGCGGACCTCTTCCCCGGCAGGTTCCTGAATGAAGAGACGACTGCCGTACCGGACATAGACCTCGATTTCCCGAGGGACATAAGGGAGCGTCTGATCCCCCGGATCCACCAGCGCTACGGGCATGACCGCTCGGCCCTGGTTGCCTCCTTTCCCACTTACAGGCTGAAGGGATCGGTACGGGACTTCGGCAAGGCCCTCGGCCTCCCCCGGGGCGAGATCGAAAAGGTGGCTCGCGCCTCTGACGGAAGGGAAGGGGTAGAGGGGCTGCGGGCAGACCTGCCATCCCTGCTCGGGCCGGAGAGGGCCAGGGCCAGGCGATGGAGGATCCTGACCAGACTCGCCGAGGAGGCTCGGGGGCTACCCCGCCATGCCTCCCAGCATCCGGGCGGAATGGTGATCTCGACCACGCCGCTGACCTCGGTCTGCCCGGTCGTGCCGGCGGCAATGGAAGGGCGTCAGACGGTCCAGTGGGACAAGGATTCATGCCAGGACGCAGGGTTCCTGAAGATCGATCTGCTCGGACTCGGCATGCTCTCCGTGGTCGAGAGGTGCGTGGACGAAATCGCCAGGTCGAGGGGGGTCCGGGTGGACCTCAGCCGGATCGACCTGGAGGACCGTCGGACCTTCGAGGCGATCAGGGAGGCAGACACCACGGGCGTCTTCCAGATCGAGAGCAGGGCCCAGATGCAGCTACTGCCAAGGCTCAGGCCGGAGAACCTCGAGGACCTGGCGGTCCAGGTTGCGCTGATCCGGCCCGGACCGATCCAGGGCGGGGCCGTCCATCCCTACGTCGAGCGCAGGAAGCGCCTCCGCGAGGACCCCGACTGGGAGGTCCCCTACCCCCACCCGCTGGCAAGACGCTCGCTCGAAGAGACCCTGGGGGTGATCGTCTTCCAGGAGCAGGTGCTCGAAGTTTCGATGGATGTAGCGGGATTTTCGGCCACCGAGGCGGAGGGGCTCCGCAGGGCGATGAGCCGAAAGCGCTCCGGAGACTCGCTGCGGGCTTATCGCCACAGATTCCTCGAGGGAGCGGCCCGGAGGGGCGTCCAGCGGGAAGCTGCCGAACGGATCTTCTCTTCGGTCGAAGCATTCTCCGGATTTGGATTCCCGAAGTCGCACTCCGTCGCATTCGCCCTGTTGGCTTACCAGTCGGCCTGGCTCAAGGTCCATTTCGGGCCCGAGTACCTCTGTTCCCTCCTGAACGAACAGCCAATGGGCTTCTACCCACCAGACAGCCTCGTCCAGTACGGACTGCGTACGGGAATCAAGATCCTCCCGCCGGATGTGAACGCAAGTCGGGTC